>DAHUZS010000062.1 GCA_027315045.1 Acidimicrobiaceae bacterium | reverse complement strand
GTTGACCAAAGGCCAAATCCAGCGCGACCGGATCTTCCCCCTCAACTCCGGCTCTTCGGTGCAGGCTTATCCCCGAGGACCCACCAGCACGCTACGTCCTATCGGGCATGCTGGAAAGGGCCTTGTTCAACAGCGCCCTAGCGTGGACCCGGCCCGCCCGACGAGTCGGGGCGAGAATCGAGGCGACCATGCGAGCGCTGGAACCCGACTACGACAGCGACCCGGGGCGCTGGACCTCCTACCAAACCCCCAACGACGTGCACCACATGGTCGGGCCGGAGCTTGACGGTCCGGTCCTCGACGTCGGGTGCGGTGAGGGCCGGCTGGCGTCGGTCCTGCGCGACGGAGTCGCCTGGGTCGGCCTCGACGCCTCATGGAGCCAACTCCGGGCCAACCCCCACCGCCCGCTGGTGCGGGCCGACATGGGCGCCCTGCCCTTCTTCGACGGGGTGCTCGCCGAGGTGACCCACCTGTGGTGCCTCTACCACCTCGACAACCCGGTGGCGGCGATCGCCGAGGCCAAGCGGGTGCTGCGCGCCGGAGGCCGCTACTACGCCTGCTGCGCCGCCCGCGACAGCGACCCCGAGATCCTGCCCGAGGGTTATCCGCCCTCGACCTTCGACGCCGAGGAGGCGCCGGGCGTCGTGGCCGAGGTGTTCGCTGAGGTCGAGGCGGAACGCTGGGACGGCCGCTTCTACGCGCTCGAGACGCGCGACGAGGTCCGCGCCTACTGCCGTCACAACTTCATCCCGGCCGACCGGGGCGAGTCGGCCGAGCTCCCACTCGAGCTCACCAAACGGGGGGTGCTGGTTCGGGCGACCCGGGAAGCGGGCTGAGCGGCCCGGGGCCCGATGCCTTGGCGGGTGCCCTACGCCGAGGGGACCCCGGAGGGCAGCGGCTGGCCCGCCTCGGTGAAGGCCTGGGTGATGAGCTTGGCCGCCGCAGTCACCCGGTCCTTCGGGGGGTGCTCGGCCAGGAACGCCCGATACTGCTTCACCGCCGCCGCGGCGTCGTGGCCCTGCTCCAGGTCCATAGTGCCCAAGAAGAGGTGGGCGGCATAGTCGTCGGGCTGTACGGCCAACGACCGCTCGACCAGGGACCGGCCCTGGCGCTCCTGGGCCCGGTCGCCGGCCGAGAAGCCGGCCTCCCACTCGAGGTAGCCGGTCTCGGCGAGGGCCTGAGGCTGGTTGGGGTTGGAGGCCAGGACGTTGCGGTAGAGGGCGAGGGCCTGGCTCAGCGAGCTGCTCGTACCCCGCTCCACGAGGGTGGCGGCCTCGTTGAGCTCCGCCGTGATGTCCTGGGGCGTGCTCCCGGTGGCCGGCTGGCCGGGCAGGCGGGGCGAGGTCAGACGCATCACGAGGAGGGTCGTCCCGGCGGCCAGGGCCGCCACAGCTAAAGCGGCCAGCCAGCGCGGCCGGCGGCGGCGCGACCGTCCCTTCGCCGCGGCGCTCTCGCCGTCCGCGGTCGTCCCCGCCCCGGCCCCCCCGGTGGCCGCCGCTGTCGCCACCGCTCTCTCGGCGTCCTCGGCCAGGTCCAGCTGGGCGAGCTCCTCGACGACGGCGGCCAGGCGAGCCCGGTCCCGCCCGAGGAGCGCTTCGTAGTCCTCGGGGCCGATGTCCCCAGCGGACCGCTCGGCCTCGAGGTCCGCCAGCGAGCGAACCAGGAACTCACGCTGGTCCTCGAGGTGCCAACGCCGGTCCCGCTCCACCGAGGGTTCGGCCACCTCGGGCCGGCGGACCCGGCTCACGGCGAACCCCGGAGCGCGACGAGGGCCCTCCCTCGTCGCCAGAACAGCACCCCGAGGGCCGCCGCGGCGCCCGCCAGCACGACGGCCGGGAGCACCCACACCACGGTGTCGAGCCCCGAGGCCGGCGGGGCCAGGAGGATCGACGGTCCGTAGCGTTGGACGAAGGAGCGTTCGATGGTCGCCTCGGTCGCCCCCGAGCGCAGCATGGCCTGGATCTGTCGGCGGGCGGCGATGGCGCTCGGGGCCTCGGACTGGGCGACCGAGATGTCCTCGCAACTCGGGCACCGGATGCGGCTCTCCAGCGCAGCCGCCCGCGCGGCGATGGTCGGCGTGCCACTCCTACCTGCCCCCACGAACAGGGCGACCGCGGCCGTGAGGGCCAGGGCGACCGCCGAGCCCACGCCGAACACCCTGCGGCGTCGGCGGGCCCCGATCTCAGGCACGGCGGGCCGCCGCGACCGTGGAGGCCAACTGGCCGTAACTCATCGGTCCGGCGAAGGCCGCCACCACCGTGCCAGACCGGTCGACGAAGAAGGTCATGGGCGGCGACCCCACGCCGAACTCGCTGGCGAACCGGCCCGAGTGGTCGGGGAGCGTCGGCCAGCTCACTCCCCACTGCGTGAGGAACCGGCGGGCCCCGGCGGTCGAGTCGTCGATGTCGACCGAGACCATCTTGACCGGCAATCCCTGTTCCTTGGCCGCGAAGGCGAACCGGGCCAGGTTGGGCTCCTCGGCGGCGCACGGGGGGCACCAGCTGGCGAAGAAGTTGACCACGACGACGTCCCCCCGGTCGGCAGCCAGCGACACCAGGCGGCCGCCGAAGCTCCGGGCAAAGATCGGCGGGACCGGGTGGCCGACCAAAGGACTGTCAACCGACGCGGCCTGTGAGGACGGCCGGGTGGCCACCACCACCGCCAGGGCGACAAGAGCGACGACAACCAGCCCGGCCAGCCAACGGGCGGTGTGGCGGCGGCGGCCGGACGAGCCCGTTGGTTCGGGGACCGTCGTGCCGGCGAGGGCCGAGGTCACCTCACCTCCCGCCGGTCGCGACCGGTTCGGGGCTCCCCCCGATCGTCCCGGCAACCAGCACCGGTTCGGCGGCGGCCTCGGCGGGCCCGGCCGACTGGGCCCGCTCGTCGGGCACCGGAGCCCCGGAGGCCGGCTCGGTCGGACGCCGCCGCCGGCCGGGGATCAGGGCCAGCAACCCGCCGAGTCCGAACAGGAGGCCGCCAACCCACAGCCAGGCCACCAGGGGCTCGACCACCACCCCGATGGCCACCGCGTCCTTCGGGAGTCCGGGGAACTGCTCGGCGCCGGTTGCCCGGCCGACCCCGCCGAACTCGGTCACGGTCAGGTACACGTCGCCGGTCACCCCCGAGTCGATGGCCGGCGTGCCGACCGCCTGGGAGTTGGTCCCGGCGAACTGGGTGACGGCCGGCCGAAAGACCCCGCCCCCGTCCACCTTGATCAACGCCTCGGTCGCCGTCTTGGCCGGCGTGCGAACGGTCTGCAACCCCTCGAAGACGAAGCTGTGCCCGTCGAAGACCGTCGGCTGGCCGAGCCGCAGGGCCAGCTCGCCCCGGTGGGCGAAGGACGTGGCGGCTGTGATGCCGACGGCGACCACCACCACCCCAAGGTGCACAACCATGCCCCCATTGGCCCGGTTGAGCAGCCCGCGGATCCACCCCCGGCCGTGGCGGACGTTGGTCGCCACCGCGAGCGCGATCGATCGCAGCGCCGAGGCGGCGGCAAAGGCGCCCAGCCCGAACGCCACCAGCGGGACCACCCCCCGGACCCCGCCGGCCACGCAGCCCACGATCGTGAGGACCCCCACCCAGGCCGCCGGGCCCAGCCGCCGCCACAGCACCGGCACGCTGACGGCCCGCCACGACAGCGCCGGGGCGAGCGCCATGAGGACCAAGAGGGCGAGGCCGACCGGGATGGCCACCGTGTTGAAGTACGGCGCCCCGACCGTGACGGCCTGGTTCTCGATGGCCTGGTACAGGAGGGGGAAGACCGTCCCCAAGAGGACCACGAAGGCGAACCCGACGAAGAGGAGGTTGTTGAGGAAGAACGCCCCCTCCCGGCCGAGCGGTGCGTCGATGCCCCCGGGCGAGCGGATCCGGTCCCCCCGCCAGGCGATCAGACCGAAGCCGACCACCACGACGAGGAGGAAGAAGGCGATGAGGATCGGACCGAGCGTCGAATCGCTGAAGGCGTGCACCGACTCGATCACGCCCGACCGGGTGAGGAACGTCCCGAGGATGGTGAGCGAGAAGGTGGCCACCGAGAGGGACAGGTTCCAGACCCGCAGGAGGCCCCGCCGCTCCTGGACCAGCACCGAGTGGAGGTAGGCGGTGCCGCATAGCCACGGCAGGAGTGCCGCGTTCTCCACCGGGTCCCAGGCCCAGAACCCGCCCCACCCGAGCACCTGGTACGACCACCACGCCCCGAGCACGATACCGACCGACAGAAAGGTCCAGGCCACCAGGGTGAAGCGACGGGTCTCCACCTGCCAGCGGTCCCCCACCCGCCCGGTGGCGAGCATGCCCACCGCGAAGGCGAAGGGGACGGTGAAACCGACGAAGCCGAGGTAGAGCATCGGCGGATGGATGGCGACGAGGGGGTTGTCCTGGAGCAGGGCGTTGGGCCCGGCGCCGTGCGCCGGCGCCACCCCGGCCACGCGGGCGAAGGGGTTGGCCGGCCCGACCATGAGGCCGACGAAGAAGGCGGCAACGCAGAACATGACCAGCGTGGCCCAGACGACGACGGGATCCTTGGCGTCGGCCCAGAACCGCCAGACCACCACCGACACGAACACCGCGAGCAAGAAGCCCCACAAGAGGATCGACCCGGCCAGGGCCGACCACATCCCGGTGATCGAGTAGAACAGGGGCGTGGCCCGGCTGTTGTTGTCGGCCACGAACGCGATGGTGAAGTCGTGGGTGACGAGGGCGTGTTCCATGGCGCCCACCGCCAGCGCCATCCCCGCCATCAGCACCGGCGCGAGCAGCCGAGCGTCGAAGCGGGGATCGGGGTCCCGGCCCTGGTAGTGGCGAAGGAGGGAGACTCCCGACGCCACGGCACCGACGACCGCGGCGGCGAAGGCCAACCAGATCCCGATCGTCCCGAGGGCGGCGTTCATGGTGCCCGACGACCCCTCAACGGACCGTGCCGTTGGGGGCCCTGACCCGTCGAGGGTGGGCGGCGATGTAGTCGGCCGAGTGCTTCACCATGATCTGGTTCGACAAGAACAGCGACGAGCCCGGGTGGGCGAAGTGCCCGACCACCACCACCGGGATATCCGGCTGGAACAGCTGGGGGGGCGAGCCGGTGCTGTGCACCGGCACCCGCAGGTACCCCTCCGAGACGCTGAAGTCGGCTCCGGTGGGCGTACGCCGGATGCTGCCGGGGACCACCACGCCCTCCAAACGGAAGGTCGAAGTCCCGAGGGTAGCCCGGTGCGCCAGCGCCTGGTCGACCGTGTCGAAGTAGTTGAGCGAGCTCCCCAACCCTTCCACCAAGAGGAAAGCGAGCGCGCCGAGAAGGACCACGCCGACGAACCACAGGCGGCGCCGGGTCCGTCGGCGGAGGCGTCGGACGTCGGCAGGCGCTGCGGGACGGTCGACCAGCGCCGACTCGCTCATGGCTCGCCCGCACCAGGGCCCGAGGGAGCCCGGGGGCCCTCGGCGTCGACGGCAAGCCCCGCCCGTCGCCCGAGGGCGCGGCGGCGAAGCACCAACCCGAGCGCGTAGAGGAAGAGGGCCGAGAGCCCCACGGCGTAGCCGGCGTCGACGTAGCTCACGGTCCCACCCGGCTCTGGGGGTGGAGGGGTGCCGACCCACCAGCGAAGGTCTCGGCCGGCATCGCCTCGTCCCCCTCGGCCCAACGCTCCTCCAAGGACACCTCGAGGCGGGCGGCACTGGTCCGGTCGGCCAGCACCTCGATTCGGTAGCGGACCGCCACCATCCAGACGAAGACCAAGGTGAGGGCGACGAACCCCAAGAGCAGCGTCCAGGCCATCGAACCGTGGATGGTCGGCGAGAGATTGGGGTTGAGCACGGTCGCCCCCTGGTGCAGGGTCTGCCACCAGATGACCGAGAAGTGCACGATCGGCACGTCGACAAACGCCACCAGGGCCGCCACCGCGCAGCGCTTTGCCCGGACCTCGGGTTCCGCCGGCACCCGGCGCAACGCCAGGTAGCCGAGGAACAGCACGAGGAGGAGTGCCGTGGAGGTGAGGCGGGCGTCCCAGGTCCACCACACCCCCCAGGTGGGCCGACCCCACAACATGCCGGTCGCCAACGTGAGCGCGTTGAACACCACCCCCACCTCGACCGAGGCCGCGGCCAGGCGGTCCCAGAAGAGCGAGCGGGTCCGACGCCACAGGTACAGCAGGCTGCTCAGCGCGGCCAGGCCGAAGGCCAGGTAGAGGGCCACCCAGGCGATCGGCGGGTGCAGGTAGACCAGGCGCACCAGGTTGCCCTGGACCTTGTCCGGCGGCGTGACCCACAGCCCGAGCCAGACGGTGGCCGCCGTGGCCAAGGCGCCCAGCACCCCGACCACCCGCACCCAGCGGGGCAACGGGGCCAAGCGAACCGATGGCGCCCTCATCCCGCCTCCAGCAGCGGTCCGTACAGCACGATCCCGACGACCAGGTAGGCGAGGGCGAACGGTCCGAGGACCCGGAGCCAGGACACCCCGCCGGCCACCGGGCCGGCCAGCGCGCCGGCCCAGGCCCGCGAAGCGGCCAGGAGCACCGGGGCGAGGATCGGGAGGACCAACAGCGGCAGGAGTGTCTCTCGCACCCGCAGCCCGGCCGACAGCGCCCCGTAGAGGGTGCCGGCGCTGGCCAGCCCGATCGTGGCCAGGACCGACGCGACCAGGGCCAGCCAGACGGTGTGCACCTGCACCCCGAAGAGCACGGTCATCGACGCCCACAGCACCACCTGGAGCACCGCCAACTCGGCGGCGATCGCCGCCGCCTTCCCCAAGAAGACGCCCGCCGGGTCGATGCCCGAGGCCCGGAGCCCGTCACGGGTTCCCTCGCCGGCCTCGATGGCGAAGCTGCGCTGGGTGGCCAGCACCGTCGAGAACAGGACGGCCAGCCAGAAAAGGCCGGGCGCGGCCGATGAGAGGGTGTGGCGGACGGGCCCGAGCGCGAACGCATAAAGCACGAGGGAGAGGACGGCCACCGGGACCACCTGCCACAGCGTCACCCGCGAGCGCAGCTCGATGCGGATGTCCTTTCCCGCGACCAGGAGGGCGTCACGCCACATGGCTGTCCCCTTCGCCCACCGTCGAGAGCTTGGCCCGTCGGGACCCCGGCCGGAGTTCGGTGATCCGACCTCCCCCCATGACCGCCTGGCGGTCGGAGAGGACCGCGGCGGCCTCGGGCTCGTGGGACGAGAAGACCACCGCCGCCCCGCCTGCCGCGGCCCCGGTGATCAGCCCGGTCAAGAGCTCGCGGGCGCCGGGGTCCAACGCGGCGTGCGGCTCGTCGAGCAGCCACAGCTCGGGCGCCCGGGCGACGAGCACGGCCAGCGCGACCCGCCGACGCTGTCCGGCCGAGAGCCCCCCGACCGGCGTCGACGCCAGCCGGCCGGTGATCCCGACCCGTTCGAGCGCCCCTACGACCTCGCCGGCGCCCACGCCGGCGGCCCGCAGCGCGAACCGGACGTTCTCCCTCGCGGTCAACTCGTCGTAGAGGCTGGGGGCGTGGCCGAGTAGCCCCACCCGGCGCCGCACCGCCGCCGGTTCCTGGCAGAGGTCCACCCCGAGGACGACGACCTCGCCGGAGCGGGGCGGCACCAGCCCGGCCAGCACCCGCAGCAGGGTCGTCTTCCCGGCACCGTTGGCGCCAACCACCGAGACGACCTCGCCGCGCGACACGGTGAGGTCGGCTCCCGAGAGGGCGGGGAAGCGGCCGGTGAGCGCCACCGCGCCCCGGAGGCGTACGACGGGATCCATGGGGATTTGCGACATGCTACGAGTCGTCGCGCCGCCGGGGCCAAGCGCCCCGGGATCGTCAGCTCGTCGCCAGCCGCCCGAGCCCCATGTGCTCCATGAACTGCTGGATTTGGACCGTCAGCCACCCCTGGTGGTCGGTCAAAAGCACGATCCCGAAGGTGACGAGGATCCCCCCGGCCACGAGGACCACGACCTCGGCGACCCGGCCGGCCCGGGCGAACAACGAGGTCAGCCGGCCGAGAAAGAGGCCGGTGGCGAGAAACGGCACCCCGAGCCCGAGGGCGTAGGCGAACAGGAGGATCACCCCGCCGCCCAACGTGGCCCGGGAGGCGGCCAGCGCCGTGACCGCCCCGAGGACCGGACCGATGCACGGAGTCCAGGCGAACCCGAACGCTGCGCCGAGCACGGGAGCGGCCCAGCCCCCGAGAGAGCCGGGAACGAGCCGGAACCGGCGCTCGGCTAGCACGCCAGCCCCGAGGCTCCGGGCCCGCGGGCCGAGGCGGGCCCACAGCGAGGCGGGGAGCCCCGCGACGAGGAGGACCACGCCCAGCAGCACCACGACGCCCCCGGCCGCCAGGGTGAGCGTGTGGCGGTGGCTGCCGAGCAGGTGGCCGAGGCCCGACGCCGCCGCGCCCAACGCCACGAAGACCGCCGTGAAGCCGGCCACGAACCCGAAGAGGTTCGGGCCGAGGCGGCGCAGCGGGATGTCAGGAGTTCCGGCCCGGCCGGCCTGGGCGGCCGAGAGGCCCGAGACCATCGAGACGTAACCGGGCACCATCGGCAGGACGCACGGGGAGAAGAACGACACCACCCCGGCGCCGAAGGCCACGAGGACCCCGAGCGGGCTGGCCGTCACCATCGGGCGCGGTCGCCGGTGAGCGAGGACCGGTCGGCGAGATCAGCCACGTTCACGGTTCTGCCGAGCCACCAGCTCCATGTCGGCGTCGACCATCATGTGCACGAGGCCCGAGAAGTCCACCTCGGGCTTCCAACCGAGCACCTCGCGGGCCCGGGTCGGATCACCGACCAGCAGGTCCACCTCCGCCGGCCGCATGAACCGTTCGTCCTGGGTCACGTGGTCCCGGTAGTCGAGGCCCACGCGGCCGAACGCCAGCTCGCAGAATTCCCGCACGGAGTGGGTCGTGCCGGTGGCCACCACGTAGCTCGTCGGCTCGTCCTGCTGCAACATGAGCCACATGGCCCGGACGTAGTCGGCGGCGTAGCCCCAGTCCCGCTGGGCGTCGAGGTTTCCCATCGCCAGGGTGCTCTCGAGGCCGAGCTTGATTCGCGCTACCCCGTGGCTGATCTTGCGGGGGGCAAAGTCCAGCCCGCGGCGGGGCGAGTTGTGCACCACCACGAACCCGACACCGGCGGCGAACTTGCCCGACTCGGTGGCGAGGTCACACATCCAACCCCGATAGGGGCGGGCTTCGACCCGCCGGACCCGTTCGGGCGGGACCGGCGGCCGGAACCCCTCGCGTCCGGCCGGGCGCGAGGAGACGAGATACCGCTCGCCGTTTTGCCCCGATCGCACCTCGACGAAGACCGTCTGCCCGAGCGTCCTGCGGGCCATCCAGACCAGCCCGGCGGCCAAAACCGGGGAGGTGGCGCCGAACGCGCCGGTCCTGTGGCCCGCCCCGATCCGGTCAACGAGGCGGTACGCGCCGAGGAACGCCTCCTGGAGGTGGGGCGCCGCGTTCAGGATCCGCTTGGGCACCCGCCTCGGCCCGTCGCACCCCGACAGCTCGGTCCGGACCATCCGGAGGTAGTGACGGGCACCCAGCAGCTCGATCAGGGGCTCCGCCCGCCCGCCGTCCCCGGTGCCCGAGCACTTGGTGACCATGCCGCCGGTCACCCTCGTCCAGCACGCCGCTGCCTCCGCCAGGACACTCTCGTCGGCGCACCCGATGGTTCCCGCCCCGTCGTCCCCGACCGACCCACCGGCCGCCAGCGCACCGAGCAGCCACGCCTCGTCGGTGGTGAGCGTGATCTCGAAGGTGTGCCCCGGCTGCTCGGCGAGGCGGACGTCGTCACCCTCGGCGAACCGGCACGCCGGCTGCTCGCCATCGGGGGTGAACACGACATGGTCGGGGGTGCTCTGCACGATCCCGCCGTGCCCGTGGACCACGATGCTCTCCGCCTCGTACCGCCACCCGGAACGAAGCCAGCAACGGCTCCAGCCCTCGCCGTCCCAGACCTCGAGCCCGTCCCCGTCGCGCTGCACCCGCCCCGTCGCGGCGTCTCCGGCGCCCACGCCGAGCAACTCGCCGATCGCCACGACGTCGATAAGCCCGTGCCGGCGGACGACGACGGGGGTCTCGAAGGGCACACTCTCGTGGTTGAACAGGATCCCCGAACTGGCGTGCAGGCCGTAACTCTCCGCGTAGTTCACGGTGATCCAGTGGCCGTACACCTTGGCCACGCCGTAGGGACTCCGGGGATAGAACGGCGTGGTCTCGCGCTGGGGGACCTCGAGCACTTTGCCGAACATCTCACTCGAGCTCGCCTGGTAGAAGCGGATCTCGGGGTCCACGATCCTGATGGCGTCGAGCATGCGGGTGACTCCGAGGGCGGTGGTCTCGCCGGTAAGGACCGGCTGGACCCAGGAGGTCTGGACGAAGGACTGGGCCGCCAAGTTGTAGACCTCGGTCGGGCGGTGCTCGCGCAGCACGTTGATCATCGACACCTCGTCGAGCAGGTCGCCGGGTACCAACGTGAGGCGGTCCTGGATGTGCGCGATGCGCTCGAAGTTGAGGGTGCTGCTGCGACGCAGCATCCCGATGACTTCGTAGCCACGGTCGAGGAGGTGCTCGGCGAGGTAGGAACCGTCCTGACCTGTGATGCCGGTGATGAGCGCACGGGAGGGCATCTGACAGTTCTACCCCTCGGATCGGGGCCAGTCTGCTAGGCCAATTGGCAAGTGCCTGAGAATCTGGGTAGGAGGATCGCCCGGCTGCGCGGCGGACTGGGGTGGACCCAGGCCGACCTGGCGGCACGGCTGGCGATCTCCCGGGTGGCCCTGTCCCACCTGGAGGCGGGCATCTCGGTTCCCGGTGAGCGGACCGTCACGCTGCTGGCCGGGTTGTTCAAGCTCGAGCCGCACGAGCTGGTGGAAGCCACGAACTACCCCCGGGCAAAGGCGGAACGCCTGCCCGTGGTGGTCTGCCGCTACACCGAGGTCGAGCTGCAACTGGCGCTGCTCAGCGCCGACCTCGAACGAGCCGACGTCGGCCTCGACCCCGTCGAGGCCGACGAGTGGCGGCAACGGCTCCGAAAGCTCCGACGAGTCAGCCACGACCGTCGGGAGCGCGAGGCGTTGGCCGAGGCCATCCGGGAGCTCGACAACCGAGCGGTGAGGGACTGACGCCTCGCCCGGGCGGCCGGCACCCTCCGGGACGCCGAGCCCTGCGTCGTCCACAACCGCCAGGCGCCGTCGGCCGGAGCCCCGGTCCCTCTACAGTGCCGACCGTGCCGGTGGCCGCCGTGGTCTCGTTCCGCTTGGGCGGCACCGACGGGGTGTCGATCGAGGCCGCGAAGTGGTGCGACGCCCTCGCGGCGCTCGGCTACGAGGTGGTCACGGTGGCCGGTGAAGGCCCGGTCGACCATCTGGTCGACGGCCTCGGCATCGGCGCAACCACCCGCCCGGTCCGCCCGGCCCTCGAGCGGGCACTCGAAGGCGCCGACCTCGTGGTCATCGAGAACCTCTGCTCGCTGCCGCTCAACCCCGAGGCCGCCGACCTGCTCACCGAGCTGTGCCGGGGTCGGCCCGCCGTCCTGCACCACCACGACCTCTCCTGGCAACGACCCAACCTGGGCCAGGACCCGCCACCCGACGACCCCGACTGGCGGCACGTCACCATCAACCAGCTCAGCCGGGACCAGCTCCGAGCACAGGGGATCGAGGCGGTCACCATCTACAACCGCTTCGACACCACCGCCTCGGCCGGCGACCGGGCATCCACGCGTTCGGCGCTCGAGATCAGCCCGCAGGACCGCCTCTTCCTCCAGCCGACCCGGGCGCTGCCCCGTAAGAACGTGGGCGCGGCCCTGGCGCTCTCCGAGGCCCTCGGTGCCACCTTCTGGATGCTGGGCCCGGCCGAGGACGGCTACGGCCCCGAACTCGAGGCCCTCTTGGCCCGGTACAGATGCCCGGTCGTCCTCGGCCGAGCGCCGGCAGACGCCGCGGACGCCTACGCCGCCAGCGACCTCGTGGTGCTGCCGTCGGTTTGGGAAGGGTTCGGCAACCCGACCGTCGAGTCCGCGGTCCACCGACGACCGCTCGTCGTCGGCCCCTACCCGGTGGCCGAAGAGCTGGCCGCGTTCGGGTTCCGTTGGTTCTCGGTCGACGACCGCGAGGCGCTGGCCCGCTGGCTGGAGCGCCCCGACCCGACCCTCCTCGAGCACAACTGGGAGGTCGCCGACACCCACTTCTCCCTGCGCGACCTCCCCGCACTCATCGCGGCGGTCCTCGAGACCCTGCCGGTCCGGTTCTGATCGATCTCCACCGCGCGTCACGCGCGTTCAAGCACTGTGGCGGCCGATACCGGGGGTAGCCTTGCCATGGGCCACCATGCTCACCGAGACCATCACTCCGCCCACCCGAAGCCCGCGCTCACGGCGCCTCGGCGCCACCGAACGGCGCGAGCAACTGGTGCTCACCGCGCAACGCCTCTTCGGTGAGCGCGGTTACCGCGCGACCACCATGGAGGACATCGCCCAGGCGGCCGGGGTCACCAAGCCCCTCCTCTACCAGCACTTCACGTCCAAGCGCGCCCTGTACCTGGAGCTCCTCCAGCAGGTGTCGCGCGAACTGCTCGCCGGGCTGCGTTCGGCGCACGGCAAGGCGAGCAGCCCGCGCGAACTCGTGGAAAACGGCTATCGCGCCTACTTCGAGATGCTCGTGACCCACGCCGACGCGTTCAGGCTGCTCTTCGGGCGCCACGCCCCCGACGACCCCGAGTTGTTGGGTGCGGTCCGGACGGTCGAGCACGAGGTCCTCGAGGTGATCGAATCCAGGATCCCCGAGACCCTCGGGGCCGAGCACCGGCGGTTGCTCGCCTACGCGCTCATCGGGATGGCCGAGGGCGGCTCCCACTTCTGGGTCGACTCCGCCCGCAAGGGTGCTCCGGCGACCGCAGCGGACGTGGAACTCCTCGCCAAGAGGGTCGCGGACATGGCATGGAACGGCCTGCGCGGCATCGAGGTCGAGTGAACGACTTGGGGCTCACAACAGCCGGGCCAACCGTTCGGTGAGGGTCCAGAGCTCCCGAGCGCAAGCCACGTAGACCTCGACGTCGCCCCCGGCGGGGTCGGCGACATCCTCGCCCGGGTCGAGGGGGAGATCGGCCAGACCGAGCGACCGAACGCGCCGGGACAGGTCACCGTCACCGGGTTCAAGCCGGGCACACAGCTGCCGGATGGTGGCGCAGCAGTCGGCGACCTCAGGGTGGTGCCGGCGGACGAAGCGCACGTGGTCGGCCTCCATTGTGACCACCAGGTCGGCCCGTTCGACGTGCGCGGCATCGAGCTGCTTGCTCCGGTGCTGCCCGACGACGAGCTCGCCGAGCTCAGGGATCGAGGCCAGCGCGGCGCGCGTACGCATCCCCATCGGCTGACCCTCGACGACATGAGTTCCGGCGCTCACCACGTCGAGGGGGACACCGAGGCGCCGTGCCCAGTGGTCGAGCATGAACTCGGCCATCACCGAGCGCGCCGCGTTGCCGGTGCAGAGCGTGACCAGATAGGGCGCCACGGAACGGGTCTGATCGCTCAGGTGAGCCGGACCCCCGAGATGGCCCGGGCGATGACCAGCCGCTGGATCTCCGAGGTACCTTCGAAGATGGTGTAGATCTTCGAGTCCCGGTACCAACGTTCGACCGGGGACTCCCGGACGTAGCCGGCACCACCGAGGATCTGCACGGCGCGTTCGGTGATCCACACCGCGGTCTCGCCAGCGAACAGCTTCGACTGTGAACCCTCTGCGGCGGCGAACGGCTGACCGGTGCGCCCCATCCACGCGGCTCGCCACACGAGCAACCGCGCCGCGTCGAGACGGGTCCTCATATCGGCCAGGGTGAACGAGATGCCCTGGTTCTCGATGATGGGCCGTCCAAACTGCTCCCGCTGTTTCGCGTAGTCGAGCGCGTACTCGTAAGCGGCCCGGGCAATGCCCACCGCCTGAGCAGCGACATAGGGCCGGCTGGCCTCGAAGGTGCTCATGGCGGCCTGGGTCGCGGTCCGGCCACCCTCTCTCGCCCGGGCGAGGCGGGCGTCGAGCCGGTCCTTGCCGCCCAGGAGGTTCGCACCCGGCACCCGGCAGTCGTCCAGAATGACCTCGGCGGTGTGCGAGGCGCGGATGCCGAGCTTCTTGAACTTGCGCCCCTGGGCGATCCCGCCCGTGTCCTCGGGCACGACGAAGCTGGCGTGCCCGCGCGATCCCAGCTGCGGGTCGACCTGGGCCACCACGACGTGCAGGTTGGCCAATCCGCCGTTGGTGATCCAGGTCTTGGTGCCGTTGAGGACCCACTCGTCCTTGGCCTCGTCGTAGTGGGCGCTCGTCCGCAGCGACGAGACGTCGGATCCGGCGTTGGCCTCGGACACGGCGAAGGCGGCGATCTTGATGTCGCCCGGGGAGCCGTAGCACTGGGGCAGCCACTCGCCCTGCTGCTCAGGGGTGCCGTTGGCGACGATGGCCGAGACCGCCAGCGCCGATCCCAACATGGAGAGCGCGATCCCGGCGTCGCCCCAGCTCAACTCCTCGGAGGCCAGGGCGAGCAGCAGGCCACCGGGATCGGCGAAGGCGTTGGCCACGAAGTCAAGGCTGTAGAGGCCGACCTTGGCCGCCTCCTCAATGATCGGCCAAGGGGTCTCCTCCCGCTCGTCCCATTCGTGGGCGGCGGGACGGATGACCCGTTCGGCGAACTCGTGGACCCACCCTGCGACTCTGAGCTGTTCCTCGCTCGGAGCGAGCGAGAAGCCCTGATCCGTGGCCACTGGGTGTCCTCCTCAAAGCGCGCCCGAGCGGCCGCGCGCGACCGTCGTCAAGAAATTACCAAGCGGTAACGGGGCCCCGGAGCGGGGGGCTCACCCGACGGGGCGCACCGCCTTGGCCATCAGCCCCTTGGGGCCCTCCTCGACGTCGAACTCGACCGGTTGGCCCTCCTCGAGGACCCGGTAGCCGCTCATCTGAATGGCGGTGTGATGCACGAAGACGTCCGCGCCGCCGTCCGGCTGGGAGATGAAGCCGTAGCCCTTCTCCGAGTTGAACCACTTGACTGTTCCGGATGCCACCGCGGCAATCCTCCTGTTACTTGAGGTATTGCCAAGGCAACACCGCTCATTCTGGATGCGACTGCCGCACCCGGCCTGGTGGATTACCCTCCAACGCCGCTCGGGACGCTAGCAGGGGCTGATAGGGGGCGGGTGAACCGCGTGCCGTGCGTGTGCTAACGGTGCAGGCGCGTGCCCTGCGGGGTGTCCTCCACTGTCCATCCCAAGGCGGCCAGCTCGCTCCGGATCGCGTCCGACCGGCCGTAGTCACCCGATGCCCGGGCTGCGTCCCGCTCGGCGACCAGCCCGCGGACGTCTTCGTCGAGGTCATCCCCCTCGTCGGCCCGGAGCGCGAGCCCGAGCACGCCACACAGGATGACGACCGTTCGAGCCAGCGCCGCTGCTTCCTCCTCTTCTCCGCGGTCGGCCATCGCGTTCGCTCGGTTGAC
Organism: Acidimicrobiaceae bacterium; assembly: GCA_027315045.1. GTDB lineage: Bacteria > Actinomycetota > Acidimicrobiia > Acidimicrobiales > RAAP-2 > Palsa-461. The sequence continues at coordinate 4,958 of DAHUZS010000062.1, read as the reverse complement.
CGCGTCGAAGATCCCGGCCAGAGCGCCGGGGGTGTCCAGGTCGTCGTCCATTCGGTCACAGAACCGCTTGACTTCTTCTCGGACGAACCTTTCGCCCGCCACGGCAGAGGGCGTCAGCGCCGACCGGCCGAGACCAAGGTCCTCGCGCAACTCGAACCGCCGGACCAGGGCGTCCAGTCGACCCAGACCCTTCTCGGCGTCTTCGACCGAGGTCGGAGTGACCTCGATCTGGGACCGGTACTGCGATCGCAAGACGAGCAGGCGGTAGGACCGTGGATCGGACCGTTCGATCATCTCGGCGACGGTGACGAAGTTGTTGAGCGACTTCGACATCTTCGCGCCGCCGGACATCACCCAGCCGTGGTGCATCCAATGGCGCGCGAACGCTCGGTGCTCGGCGATCGCCTGCGCCCGCTCGTTCTCGTGGTGCGGGAAGATGAGGTCGACACCCCCGCCGTGCAGGTCGAATCCCTCGCCCAACAGGTCGAGCGACATCACGACGCACTCGGTGTGCCACCCGGGGCGTCCCGCACCGAAGGGGGCGGCCCACGTCGGCTCCCCCGTTTTGGCCCGCTTCCAGACGGCGAAGTCGAGCGGCGAACGCTTCTCTGGATCCACTTCGATCCTGGCCCCGGCGAGCAACGACTCCAGCGGTTGGTGGGCCAACAACCCGTAGCCCTCCACCCGGGACACGTCGAGGTAGACGCCGGTCGAGGTCCGGTAGGCGACATCTCGGGCCAGGAGGTCCGAGACGAGGTCGATCATCTTGTCGACGTACTCGGTGGCACGGGGCGTGTCGTCGGGGCGAAGGACACCGAGGGCATCCGAGTCCCGCCACCAGGCCGCCTCGAACTCGGCGGCGACCTCGGGCTCCGTGCGGCCTTCCGCAGCCGCGCGCTTGATGATCTGGTCGTCAACGTTCGTCACGTTCGACACGTGGTGGACGGCGAGCCCACTGAAGGTGAGGTAGCGACGGAGGACGTCGAAGACCAGCCAGCCGCGGCCATGCCCGATATGGGGGACGTCGTAGACCGTGAGCCCACAGGCGTAGAAGGACACCTTGTTCGGGTCTCGCAGCTCGAGTGGGCGAACCCTCAGGGTCGCGGTGTCGTAGAGGCGCAGCACCCCAGGTACGGTAACCCCGATCATGCGTCAGTCCGTTCCCAAGGTCAGCGTCCCCGATCGCCCATCCCTCGAAGGCCTGGAGGCCAAGTGGGATCGTCGCTGGGCGGAGCAGGGCATCTACCGGTTCGACCGGACCAGGCCGCGTGAACAGATCTTCGCGATCGACACCCCGCCGCCGACCGTGAGCGGCTCGCTGCACCTCGGGACGGTCTTCGGCTACGTGCAGTTCGACTCGATCGCCCGCTTCTGGCGCATGCGGGGGAAGGAAGTGTTCTTCCCCGTCGGATGGGACGACAACGGCCTCCCCACCGTGCGGCGGGTCCAGAACCACTACGGCGTTCGCTGCGATCCGAGCCTCCCCTACCAGCCCGACGCCTGGATCCAAGCGGAGCCCGGACACGAGCGGCCGGTGTCCCGACGAAACTTCGTTGAACTCTGCCACGAGCTCACGGCCAGCGACGAGCGGGTCTTTGAGGAGGTCTTCCGGGGCGTGGGGCTCTCGGTGGCGTGGGAGCTCGTGTACACGACCATCAGCGACCGGTCCCGCCGAGTCTCCCAGCGCGCGTTCCTGCGCAACCTGGCCCGGGGAGAGGCCTACCTGAGTGAGGCCCCGACGATGTGGGACGTCGACATACAGACCGCCGTCGCACAGGCCGAGATGGAGGACCGGCCGACACCGGGCGCCTATCACCGGCTGCGCTTCCACCGGGCCGACGGCGGGGACGTCGAGATCGACACCACCAGACCCGAGCTCTTGGCGGCCTGCGTCGCCGTCGTCGTCCACCCTGACGACCCCCGCTGGCGCGACCTCGTGGGCACCGAGGTGCGCACCCCCCTGTTCGAGGTGGGCGTCCCGGTCGTGGCCCATCCGCTCGCCGACCCGGACAAGGGCACGGGCGTCGCGATGATCTGCACGTTCGGCGACACGACTGACGTCGTGTGGTGGCGCGAGCTCGGGCTGCCGTCTCGCTCGATCGTGGGCCGCGATGGCCGCCTCCAGGCCGAACGGCCCGACTGGCTGACCACCGAAGCCGCCGCTGGAGCCTGGGCCGCGCTGGCGACCAAGACCACGGCGTCCGCCCGCAGAGAGACGGCCACCCTTCTGGCGGCCTCGGGCGAGCTGATCGGCGAGCCTCGGCCCATCGAGCACGAGGTGCGCTACTACGAGCGCGGCGAACGTCCGCTCGAGATCGTGACCAGTCGCCAGTGGTACCTGCGCAACGGCGCCCGCGACGAGCAGCGGCGGGACGCCTTGCTCGCAGCGGGCCGGGCCCTCAGCTGGCACCCCGACTTTATGCGGGTGCGCTACGAGCACTGGGTCGGTGGGCTGAACGGCGACTGGCTGGTCAGCCGGCAGCAGGTGTTCGGCATTCCCTTCCCGGTCTGGTTCCCCCTCGACGAGGAGGGCAACGTCCGATACGACCAACCGATCCCGGCCGATGAGGCCACGCTCCCGGTCGACCCCCAATCCGATGTCCCGCCCGGCTACACCGAGTCGGACCGGGCCAGGCCGGACGGCTTCGTCGGCGACCCCGATGTCATGGACACTTGGGCGACGTCCTCGCTCACCCCCCAGATCGCTGGGTCCTGGGAGGACGACCCGGACCTGTTCGCCAGGGTCTTCCCGATGGACCTGCGACCCCAGGGACCCGAGATCATCCGGACCTGGCTGTTCACCACCGTTCTGCGCAGCCAGCTCGAGCACGGCTCGCTCCCGTGGACCGACGCCAGCATCAACGGGTGGATCCTCGACGCCGACCGCAAGAAGATGTCCAAGTCCAAGGGCAACGTCGTGACGCCCGAGGCATTGCTCCACGAGCACGGCGCCGACGGACTCCGGTACTGGGCGTGCAGCGCCGCTCCCGGCACCGACACCGCCGCCGACCCGGCCCAGATGCGGGTGGGGCGCCGGCTCGCCATCAAGGTGCTGAACGCGTCGAAATTCGTGCTCTCGATGACGGGGGGGAGCGGTGAGGTCACCGAGACCCTGGACCGTTCGATGCTGGCCCGGCTCCGCTCGACCGTCACCGACACGACCGCGGCGTTCGAGCGTTACCAACACCACCAGGCCCTGGAGCGCACCGAGGCCTTCTTCTGGTCCTTCTGCGACGACTACCTGGAGCTGGTGAAGTCGCGTGCCTACGGCAGAGGGCACGACCAGGAGGATGCGGCGACCGGCTCGGCCCGCGCGGCCCTCTCGCTCGCCCTTTCGGTCCAGCTCCGCCTGTTCGCCCCGTTCCTGCCGTTCGTGGCCGAGGAGGTCTGGAGCTGGTGGCAGGAGGGGTCGATCCACCGAGCCCCCTGGCCGGCGCGGTCCGAGCTCGACTTGGCGGGTGAGGACGACCTGTCGGTGCTCGAGGTGGTGGCCGAGGTGCTGGGGGTAGTCCGCCGGGCGAAGACCACCGAGAAGCGGTCGTTGCGCTCCCCGGTCGCCCGCCTCGAGGTGGTCGGTGGCCCCGAGCGTCTCGGCGCCGTCGATGCCGCTCGGACCGACCTGGTCGCGGCGGGCAGCGTCGCCGAGCTGGTCCTCCGGGAGGGCCCGGAGCCCGAGACGCTGGTCGTGCTGGGGGACGCCTCCCGGGCATAACCGCGACGCCCTAGGCGTTTGGCTCACCACAGGCACGAGGATCGGAGGCATTGATGGGCGTGCAGGAACTTGGCCATGTCGTGCTCTACGTAGAGGACGCCGCTCGCTCGGCGCGCTTCTATCGGGACGTGCTCGGCTGGCGCCAGATCATCCCGGAGGATCCCGCGGCGACCGGAAGGGTGGCGGCCTTCTCGGGCGGTCGGACCCACCACGAGCTCCTGCTCATCGAGCTCGGACCGGGCGCAGAACCGATCCCCTCGGGACGGCGGATCGGCATGTACCACTTCGGGCTGCGGGTCGGGGACACCGACGAGGACCTGAAGGCGGCGCTCAAGCAGGTCGTGGCCGACGGCGCCAAGGTACTCGGCTCCTCCGACCACACGGTGACCCACAGCGTGTACATCGCCGATCCCGACGGCAACGAGGTCGAACTCTACATCGACGTGCCCGGGGTCGACTGGCGGAACGACCTGGCGCTGATCACCGCGCCGGTCAAGCCGTTGGCCCTCTGAACTTCAGGGTTCGATCGCCTCGTTGATCACCACGATGGTGCCCGGCGGCGCCGAAAGCGTGCCGACACTCCGGCGGGCGGCCTCGGACACCTCGACCCGCGGGGGATCGGGCTTGTCCGTCGGGTAGTAGGTGCCAAGTCCGTAGAACTGGCCGTAACGGACCACGACGCCACCGGCGCCGAGCACGGCGTGCTCATGCTCGCTGATCGAGCGCGCCGCCTCGCCCGGGAGCTCCCACGAGACGCTCTGGGCAACGAAGTGGGTCGCGCCGGCCGAGCGGGCGGCATCGAGCAGGTTCCGGGTCCCCTCCCCCCGGATCCGGCGATTGGCCTGGGCGAACTCGGCGATGCGCCCGACGTCGTCGGGGAGGTCGGTGAGCTGGTGCATGACCGCGTCGGGACGGAACGAACGCACCTCTTCGGTCAGTCGGTCGGCGTCGTAGACGTCGCAGACGACCGCCTCGGCGCCGAGCGAGGCCAACATGGACGCCTTGGCCGGAGTACGGGTCATCGCGGCCACCTCGTGGCCCGACTCGACCAGGAGCGGGACCAGGCGCACCCCCAGCACCCCGCTGGCGCCGGCAACGAACACATGCACCACCTCAGGCTAGTGTCGTGACCCAGAAGTTCGCGGCAGAAGAGTCATCACGCCTGCGCTGCGCCGGATGCCGCGGCCGACACCCGCTCGCAGTAGCGGGCGAGGCTGGCAAGGATCTGGTCTGCGGTCTTCACCCA
>DAHUZS010000053.1 GCA_027315045.1 Acidimicrobiaceae bacterium | reverse complement strand
CAATTCTCGCTCGCCAGCAGGCAAATCGCGAGCCTTTCGGCCATTAAATCAACAGCGCCCTAGAACGGAGGAAGCGGCGATGGCAGAGTGAGGGATGCCCAAGACTGCTCCAACCAAAGGCCGCCCCGTGCCCCGACCCTTCGAGTTCCACTGGGGAAGGGGTCAGATCACCGAGGAAGCTTCATACATCGGGACCTACGCCGAACCGGCGATCCAGCTGCTCGAGTACGAACGTGGTGGCCAGGGGATCCGGTTCTGCTACTACAACCTGGACGGACGGTTCCAACGCAGCCCGATGATGATCGACAGCGACGACTCGCTCGAGGGTCTGCGGATCGCGCTCAGGTCGGCACCGAGGCTCCGGGCGTTGGTCAAGAAACTCGCGAGCTGAGCTCGACCGGGCGGTACATCTCCTCCCACAGGGGCCCGACGACCTCGCTATTGGCGACCGCCAGCTCCGGAACCCCACCTACGCGAGCAGCGAGGAGGGAGCCGAGAACCCGGCGCCACTCCGTCGAGCGCCGCTGGTTGTGGCTAATCACGTCGCCATTGTCGACGAAGATCGCTTCTACCCCCACGACCCGACGATAGGACGTGCGTCCATCGATCGCGATAGGGCCGAAGCGATTCCTACCCCATCGGATGGAATGCCACCCGCTAGACCAAGGTGTCCTCAGAGATGGGGCCGGCGTGGGCGGCCCGCCGACGGAGGGACTCGATGGCATCGACAGCTCGCCGGCGATGCTCGAGCTGGCTCGGGTCAAGGCTGTGGCCGCATGGGTCGACCTGGACCTGCGACTCTGCGACATGCGGGACCTCACCGCCGACGTCGCCGGGTCGCTGTGCCCTGACGGTCTCTCGCCTGGAACGCGTTTGCCTTCGATCATCTGGTGGCAACTGGCCTCGACGGCCACCGTCACGACGCGCCGCCGCCACACCGCGTGCGTTACTCCGTCGGGGACAACAGGATCGACCTCGTCCCCGACGACAAGAGTTCGCTCTGGTGGGCAACCAAGAACGAATGGCTTGGTCTCCTCGATGTCGCGGGTCTCGAGGTCCAGGCGCTCTACGGCGGCTTCGCCGACGAAGCCTTCGCCGAGGACAGCCCGGAGTACGTCTTCGTCGCCCGACGCAGGGATCAGCCCTGAGGCGATCAGATCCCAGGGCGACTTCCGGGGCCCGGGGCTACGCTTGGCTGCCGTGCAAACAGGCCAGCGCTTGGCCATAGACGGGGGGGACCCGGTCAGGACGAGCCCGCTCGACTTCTCGAGGGGGGTCGGCCTGTTGGGGGACGAGGAACGGGCCGCTGTGCTCGAGGTCCTCGAGAGCCGCTCGCTGTTCCGCTACTACGGGCCGAACCTGCTGGGAAAGGTGGCGCAGTTCGAGGAAAAGCTCGCCGAGTTCACCGGCGTGAGCCACGCGGTGGCAACCTCCAGCGGGACCGCTGCGCTGCGCTGTGCGCTCGCTGCGCTCGGAGTGGGATGCGGGGACGAGGTCATCGTGCCGTCCTTCACCTTCATCGCCACCGTGAACGCCGTGGTGACCTCGGGCGCGGTTCCCGTATTCGCGGAGATCGATGAGTCGCTCGGCCTCGATCACGTCGACGTCGCGGCCAAGATCACCCCGCGGACGGCAGCGGTCGTGGCCGTCCACCTCGAGAACGTGCCCTGTGATCTCGATCCGCTCGTGGCTACCGCCGATCGGGCCGGTGTCCCGCTCGTCGAGGACGCCGCGCAGGCGTTGGGCGTCTCGTACCACGGTCGAAAGGTCGGCAGCGTGGGGACGATTGGCGCGTTCTCGCTGCAACTGGAGAAGAACGTGACCTCGGGTGAGGGAGGTGCCCTCGTCACCTCGGACGAGCGCCTCTACCTGCGGGCCGCCCGCTACCAGGACCAGGGTGGCCAGTTCGTGACGAGCCACATGCGAGAGCGCGGTGGGGAGCTCGACGAGCCGTTCGTGGGCGAGAACCTTCGCATGGGCGAAATCGCCGGCGCCATCGCCGGTGTGCAGCTCGGCAAGCTTCCGGGGCTGCTCGAGTGCCTACTGTCCAGTCGGCGCCAGCTCGCCGGCGCGATCGGGTGCGTCGAGGGGATGACCGAGCGCCGGGTTCCGGACTCCGAGGGCGAAGGGGGCTCCAGCCTCAGCTGGTTCCTCCCGAATGCCGAGGTCGCTCGACGGTTCTCCAAGGCCCTCCGGGCCGAGGGTGTGCCCTGTGCCCAGATGTACGGCGGCAAGCCGGTCTACGCCAACCGCGCCATCCTCGAGCGCCGCACGGCATCGCTGAAGGGCGGGCCGTGGCACTGTGCCGAGCATCCGACGACCGTCGAGTACCGCATGGGGCTTTGCCCAACGACCGAAGAGCTGGTCGGCCGATCTCTGACCGTCCCGGTCGGGCCGACGTGGGCCGAACGCGAGTGCGAGCAGGTCGCCGAGGCCGTGCACAAGGTGGCCGGAGCGCTGCTCTAGAGCTTCTCGACCGAAAGACGAGCTGACAGATGGACCCGGTTGATAATGGTCATGCTGCCTTGGTCCTCCGGTCGTTGTCGACGACCCGCTTGGGGGTCCGCTCGGACGTCACCGGCGACGACCACCAGGACCCGGCGTGGGGAGATGATCTCTGCTGGGGTCACGGTGATGGCTCTTTTGGCTTCTTCTCCGGAACCACAGCGTCCATCGCCGGACCCCATCTGGGGGCGGATGTGCAACCTCGTCATGCGGTCAGGAAGCTCTAGATGGTGCTGCTCAGCGCTCCAGGACTCCCCGGCGAGGCGTCGACGACCCGACGGGTGGCACCGTGACAGTGCGGGTCGCTCTCGTCGGTTGCGGGACCGTCGCCCGGCGGGTCCATCTCCCTGGGCTCCGTGCCGCCGGCGCCGACGTCGTCGCCTTCGCCAGTCGCACCCGCAGTTCGGCCGAACACGCGGCTCGAGAGTGGGGCGGCGGGGACGTGGTCGACGACTGGCACGAGGTGCTCGAGCGCTCCGAAGTGGATGCCGTCGATGTGTGCACCCCGAATGCCAGCCACGGGGAGATCGCGGTGGCTGCAGTCCGCTCGGGAAAGCACGTGCTCGTCGAGAAGCCAATGGCCTGCAGCGTCGAGGAAGCCGATCGCATGGTGGACGCCGCGGACCGTGCCGGGGTCGTCCTCATGCCTGCGCACAACGCGCGGTTCGGACGCCCGTTCGGCGCCATGCGACAGGCCGTCGCCCGCGGCGACATCGGCCAGGTCCTCAGCTTCCGGTGCGCGTGGGGCCATGCCGGTCCCGAGCACTGGGCACCGGACGCCGGTTGGTTCCGCGACCCGGCGCTCGCCGGAGGGGGGGCGCTCACCGACCTCGGGGTCCATGTTGCCGACGTCCTGCGGTCAGTGCTCGACGACGAGGCCGTCGCCGTGAGCGCGCTGTTGCGCCCCGGCGCGAACGGCGGTGGCGGGGAGCGAGTCGAGGACGTGGCGCAACTCCTCCTTCGCTTCTCGCAGGGGGCGGTGGGATCCCTCCAGGCCAGCTGGGCTGTGGCCGCCGGGGGCGACCACCAGCTCACCGTCCAGGGTACGGGCGGCACGCTGCATCTGGACGACCGCACGTTACCGACGCTGCTCCCGGCGGGGGGCGGGGACCCCGTTCAGCTGGAGCTCGCGGAGAAGAGCCCCGGCGTCTTCGAGACCTTCGTCGATGCCGTCGAGTACGGAAGCCCTTTGGTGGTGACCGCTGCCGACGGTCGCGCGGCCGTCGCTCTTGTCGCCGCGGCGTATCGATCGGCGGCGTCGGGTCACCTCGAGCGCCTCGACGGCACCGATCGAGGTGACCGGTGATGCTGGCCGGCTTCGGCCGGGCACTCATCACGCCGGAGACTCCGGTGATGCTGGCCGGCTTCGGTGCCCGACACGAACAGGCGAGATCGGTGCACGACGACCTCGAGGTGCGCACCCTCTATCTGGCCGAGGGAGATGGGGGGACCGCGGTGTGCCTCGTGGTCTGCGATCTCCTCGGTATGTCGGCGTCGTTTGCCACTCCGATTCGCGACCACGTGGCCGCCGACCTGGGGCTCCCGGTATCGGCGGTGCTCACCGCCTCCACCCACACGCATTCGGGGCCGAGCTGCATCGCCGGCTCCGAGGCCATCGGATGGCCGACCCCGCCGGGATACCGAGACGTCCTCGTCGCCGCCTGCAGAGAGGCGGCGGCGGCGGCACGCCGAGCAGCCGCCCCCGCCACCCTGGCCTACCGGCGCGCGCCGTTGCCCGGCGACCTCTCGATCAACCGCCGGGGTCTTCCCTACGCGCCGTGGATGGCCATGCTCGACATCACCTCGGGGGTCGGCCAACGAATCGGCACTCTGGCGAACCTGGCCATCCATCCAGTGGCCCTCGGGCCCGAGTGCCTCGCGGTCTCCGCCGACTGGGTCGCACCGTTCCGGACCTCGCTCGAGGCGACGCTCGGTGGGAGCGCAATGATGCTCTCGGGGGCGCTCGGTGACGTGAACCCCCGTCACGTCCACCGCCAGGACAACGACTGCAGCGCCGACGGATTCGCCGAGGCCGAGGATCTCGGACGTGAGCTGGCCCAGGCCGTGACGGGCGAGGTCACCGCGGCAGAACGGGTCGATGGCACCGTCGAGGTGCTGCGGTGCGAGGCGCTGGATGCCCCGGTCGGTGGCACTCTGTTGGCCCAGATGGCCGGTGCCGAGCGGATGCCGGTGGAACTGATCGAATGGTCCCTCGGTGGCCCCCGCGTGGTGTCGGTGCCCGGGGAGGCGTTCCACGCATTCGGCAAAGCCGTCGAGGCGTCCCGGGACGTGCCGATCCTCCTGGCCGGGTTGGCCCCGGTGTGGCTCGGGTATCTCCCGGTGCCCTTCGGCCAGGGCTACGAGGAGTCGATGAGCTACGGAGAGCCGTTCGTCACGACGGTGCTGTCGGCCCTCACCGGTCCCCGGTGACCTCGACGGCTGGTCGCCCGGTCAGTCCAGTGGATGAGGAGATGGTGCCGGTTCCCTCCCGACGCAGACCCGGGCTTCTCCACCGACGTCGATTGCACGACCGAAGCTGGTCGTGTGGACTGCGGTCATGGCCAGATCGGCGGTTTCGTCGGCCCAGGTGACCGCCCAGATCGGGCGACTGGGTCTTCGTGGGGCACCGGTGTGCCTGCACGCGTCGCTCCGGTCGTTTCCCGCACTGGCCGAGGGCCCGGCGACCGTCGTCGACGGCCTCCTCGACGCCGGGAGCACGGTGATGGTGGCCACCATGGCCAACCAGGCCTTCGACATCCCAGCCCCGCCAGGCGACCGCCCGGCTCGCAACGGCGTCGACTACGCGCGCCATGACCGGTCGACGGCGCAACGGCCTTGGCCGGGGCAGAGCGACCACTTCGATGCCACCCGCACCGAGGTGGACCCGTGGCTCGGGGCAACCTCGGCGTATGTCGCGGCCCTCCCCGACCGGCAACGGTGCAGGTTCCCGCCCGGAAGTTTCTCGGCGCTCGGGCCCCTGGCCGAGGACTTGATCGGGGCCGAGGGGGCCTCCGACACCTTCGGTCCGCTCCGGGAGCTGGCCGACCGTTCCGGTTGGGTCCTCCTCGCCGGGGTCGGCCTCATCAGGATGACGCTCCTGCACCTGGCCGAGACCGAAGCCGGACGACGGCCCTTCGTCCGCTGGGCGCGGCGACCTGACGGCCAACCGATCCGCAACCTGAGCGGTGGCTGCTCCATGGGCTTCGAGCGGCTGGCCGGGGTGCTCGCCCCGATCGAGCGTCGCGCCAGGGTGGGTTCGAGCCTTTGGCGTGCCTTCCCGGCCCGGGAGACCGTCGAGCTGGCCGCCGATGCCATCCGCCGCGATCCGTCCATCACCCGTTGCGCCGACCCCGGCTGCCCCGAGTGCCCCGACGCCGTCGCCGGGGGCCCGATCGACCGGTGAGGCAGCCGAATCGGGACGCCGCCCTTGCCGCGACGTGACGCCCGGGTCCGAGCACCCGGGACCAGGAGCGCCAGTCCGGTCGACTCGGTACAGTTCTCGGCCGTGCCCTTTGCCGACGTCAACGACCAGCACATCTACTTCGAGGACTCCGGCGGCACCGGTCCGGCGGTGATCTTCAGCCACGGGTTCTTGATGGACCACGAGATGTTCGAGCCCCAGGTCGAGGCGGTCTGCGATGAGTTCCGCTGCATCACCTGGGACGCGCGCGGCTTCGGCCAGACACCGGCCAGCGCGCCCTTCAGCTACTGGGACTCGGCCGAGGACTGCCTGGCCCTGCTCAGCCACCTCGACATCGAGCGCGCCGTCATGGCGGGCATGTCCCAAGGGGGCTTTGTGTCCATGCGGGCCGCACTGCTCGCACCGGAGCGGGTGAAGGGCCTGGTCCTCATCGACACCCAGGCCGGAACGGAGGCCGAGGAAGCACGGCCGCTCTTCTACGCGATGCACGACCAATGGGTGAGCGAGGGCCCGGGCGACGAGCTGGCCGCCGGGGTGGCCGCGATGATCATGAGTCCCGGGTACGACTCCGCGCCCTGGATCGCCAAATGGAAGGCGGCGCCCAAGGAGCACATGACGTTGCCGTTCAACTGTCTGATGGACCGGGAGGACCTCACCGACCGGCTCGCCGAGATCGGCGCGCCGGCGATCATCTTCCACGGAGAGGCCGACGCCGCGATCCCCATGGAACTGGCGGAGGTGCTGCGGGCTGGCCTCGCCACTTGCGTCGAACTCGTCGGGATCCCGGGCGCCGGCCACGCCGCCAACCTCAGCCACCCCGACGCGGTCAACGGCCCGCTGCGCGCCTTCCTCCGCCGCTACGCCTGAGCGGGGCCACGTCTCAACGCCCCACCGCCTCACAGCGTGGGCGACGCTTCCCGGGTGACAATCCACCGTCGGACGGTCGCTCGAGCCGGTAGCTTGAGGACGAGGGCGCGGTCTGGATCGGGAAGGGGGAGCCGTGGCGCTGTTCTGTCGGGCGGCACTCCGTTACGTTCCCGTTTCTGGGCGACCAGCGATGGCCGATGGCATCGAGGTGGACATCACCGACGGCCGGTCCGTCGACCTCCCCGGATGGCAGGAGTGCGGCTTCGAGCTCCTCACGCATGAGTCCCTTGTCACCGACTGGACCGACGACGAGGTGGTGGCCTCGGTGCACCACGGGGAGATCGAGGACCTGGCCCGCAAGCTGAGCGGCGCCGACGTCGCCTTGGTCTCGAGTCACATCCGGCGGAGCCCCGAGGACGCCCTCCGGCACCATCAACTGTCCCCGATCACCTTTGTCCACTCCGACTTCGCGACCGGTCACGACCGGGTCATCCGGCGCAACCTCCGAGAAGGTGGCGAAACGGCACCGGCGCTTGTCCGCAACGGCATCTCCCTCTCGGACGTCGAGCGGGCACGCCGGCTCGTGATCCTCCAGTTCTGGCGCAACCTGGGTCCGGCACGCATGGATTACCCCCTGGGCTTCTGCGACGCCCGGACTATCCGCCCCGAGGAGGGTCGGACATTCCCCGTGACCAACTACGCGGGCAGCGGCTCGAACTTCGACGCCCTGGGCGTGATGACCCCCGATGATCCCTCCCGCCACCGGTGGTACGCGTTCCCCGATCTCCAGGGTGACGAAGTCGTCGCCTTCAGGACCTACGACACCGACCTGGTCGCACGAGGCGAGACCTTCTTCACACCACACTCGGCGTTCCGCGACCCCAGGGTCGAGGTCGGCAAGCCCGCTCGCACGAGCATCGAGTTGCGGGCGACCTGTCTCTGGTTCTGAGCGCCACGCCGACAGCCGGGGTGTCGCCGACGCCAGGCCCCTCAACCCTCGCGCCGGTGACCTGAAAATCCGGCCGAGGGCGAACCGAGAAGGTCCTCGACCGCTCCCACGACCTGGGTGGCGATGCTCAGGTGCCCGAATTCGGCGAGGATCTTGAGCTCCGCGTTGGCCAAGAGGAGGCCGGCGGTGGACGGCCGTGCGACCGGCACGATCGGGTCCTGCTCTTCGTGGAGGACGACAACCGGGCACCGCACGGTCGACGCGTCGAAGCTCACCCAGCCCTGGCCGTCGGCGATGCGGTCGTCCACGAAGCCCGGCACCCCGTAGCGGAAGCTCTCGCGCAACCCGTCGACGAACACCTCGGCCGCGGCGATCGCGCTGGCACGGTCGGGGGCGTCCCACATGCGGGCGATCGCCCGACCCATCGCGTCCGGGCCGGTCATCATCGCCTATCCCTCCGGCCACGCCATGTCGGTCAGCGCGACCCGACCCGGCGACCGTCAGGCATGGTCAAGGTCCGATCGCTGTGGCCGGGGCTCTTCGGCACCGGCACAGCCTCGGTGCCGACCCCGAACCCGGTCAGACCGGCCGGACCGGCCCGGGGCTGGGACCTGCAGCCGCACCGAGGTGCCGACCGGGCGACCCTACCCGTTGCTACCGTGACCTTGTGGCGGGCGAAGGGCCCGATCGACGAGGACGGCACGCCAAGAGGAGGGAGCGGGAGACGCTCCGTTCGCTCGGCAAGGTCATCCCCTTCAGCAACGAGGCGGCGACATCGAGGCTTCCCCGACTGCTCCGGCGTCTCGCCGTCGCCGTCGCCGTGGTCGTGGTGGTGCTGGCCGGCATCCAGTGGTTCCGGCCGCTTCCCAATCCCCGGTTCGAGGCCGCGGCGTCGGGTTCGCTGCGGTTGCCGGGCTCGGCGCCCTCGTTCCCCTGGCCCACGATGGGCTCGGCAGCTCTGGCCATCCCTGGACCCGGTGTCATCGCGGCCCACGGCACCGACACGCCGCTTCCGATTTCGGGCCTGGTCAAGGTGATGACGGCGTACCAGGTGCTGAAGGACCACCCACTTCCCATCGGCGCCACCGGCCCGACCATCCCGGTCACCTCGGCCGTGCTCGCCGAGTACCACAACGAGGTGGCCACGAACCAGGCGGTCGTCCCGATCGCGGCCGGTGAAAGCCTGACCGAGGAACAGGCCCTCGAGGGGATCCTCGTCGCGTCGGGCAACGATGTCGCGGCCATGCTCGCCGACTGGGACGCCGGCAGCGTCCAGGCGTTCGTGACCAAGATGAACACGACGGCGACCACGCTCGGGATGGACGCCACCCATTTCGTCGACCCCTCCGGCGCCGACCTCGGATCGGTGAGCACCCCTGCTGACCTGATCCGCCTGGCCGAGGCGGCTATGGCCATCCCCGTGTTCCGGGCGATAGTGGCCCTGCCCCAGGCGACCCTGCCCCTGGCCGGCGTGGTGTACAACCTCGACTTCGCGCTGGGGAGGGGAGGGTTCGTCGGCATCAAGACCGGGGCCGACCCGGTCTCGGGGGGGTCGTTCCTGTTCGAAGCGCAAAAGACCCTCGACGGGACCAAGGTGAGGATCCTCGGCGCGGTGCTGGACCAGAGGACGGCCAGCCCGACCGCGGCTGCGGTCTACGACGCCTACGCGCTGGTCCAAGCGGCGTTGGGGGACATCGCCAAGCTCCCTGTCGACCACGCCATCGGCCGGGTGGTCGCCCCGTGGGGCGAGTCCGTTCCCCTCCGCGCGTCGCCGACGCCCGAGCTCATCGGCATGCCCGGCGGGGCCGTGCGAGTCGAGGTGCACGTGGGCAAGCTGTCCAAGACCATCCCTGCCAAGACCGCTGTCGGCGAACTGACGGCGGTCGGGCCCGAGGGCCAGGTTCGGGTCACCCTGCAGACGTCCCGGGCGCTCGGCGGTCCCTCGGTGCTCTGGCGGCTGACCCGTTTCCCGTGAACCCACGCCGGCGATCACCGGACCCGGTGGCGGGCACCGGCGCGGCGCGGCTCGATCTCGGGCTCGACGGCGCGACGGTCTCGTACTTCCCACGGTTCATCGCGCCCGAGGAGGCGGGTCGGCTCTTCGACGAGCTCGTGCGCGTCATTCCCTGGCGCCAGGAGTCGATCGTCGTCTACGGCCGTCGGCGTCCCCAGCCCCGCCTCACCGCCTGGTTCGCCGACGGTCAGGGGAGCTACACCTACTCGGGCCTCACCCTCGAGGCCTCGCCGTGGCCCGGCGCGCTGGCCCTGGTGCGGACCCGGGTCGAGGCGCTGGTCGGGGTCAGCCTCCCCGCTGCGCTGGCCAACCTCTACCGGGACGGTCGTGACGGCGTCTCCTGGCACGCCGACGACGAGCCCGAGCTCGGGGTCTCGCCGGTCATCGCCTCGGTCAGCTTCGGGGCAACCAGAGCCTTCCAGCTGCGGCGGCGGGACGATCAGGGCGTCAGGCGCGAGGTCGCACTGGCCGGCGGCTCGCTCCTCGTCATGGCCGGGGACACCCAGCGTAACTGGACCCACCAGATCCCCAAGACCACCAGGGCCCTCGGGGCACGGCTGAACGTCACCTTCCGTACCTGGAACGAGGGTGGAGCCGGTCGGGGCCCGGGCCGGTGACCGTCGGTGTGCAACGCTCCGGGCGTGAGCGCGCGGGTAGCGGTCGTCGGACTGTCGGGCAGCGGCAAGACGACCGTTGCCGCGGAACTCGCCCGTATCCTCGGATGCCCCCACGTCGAGCTCGACGCCCTCCACTGGGGCCCGGGGTGGAGCGAGGCCGAGCCCGAGACGTTCCGGGCCGCCGCCGAGGCGGCGACCGTCGGGGACCGGTGAGTGGTCTGCGGCAACTACTGGAACAAGCTCGGTCCCCGACTCTGGCACCGCGCCGACGCCGTCGTGTGGCTGGACCTGCCCATGCGGGTGGTCCAGTCGCGCTCGCTTCGCCGCACCCTCTGGCGTGCGGTGAGCCGGCAGTGCCTGCGGGCCGGGAACCGTGAGTCGTTGTCGGGCCTCTGGGCCCGCGACGCTCTGTGGCGCTAAAACCGCGCCGTGCGGGACCGCCAGCGGGCCCGCTACGAGCAGGCGATGACCGACCCGCAGTGGTCGCACATCTCGTTTTGGCGCCTGCGGAGCCGAAGAGAGGCGCGGCACCTGCTCGAGGCGATGGCGGCAGCGCACCTCGAGGCACGCCAGCGCCAGTGACCGACCAGGAGCCGACACCCCCGGTTCCCGACGTGGTGGCGGCGATCGCCGGCGACCGCCCGCTCCAGCTGGTCTGGAACAACGCGATCGACGGCCTGACCTACCAGGTCGGCGTCGTTCCCGATCGTCTCTTCGTGAAGTGGCTGCCGCGCCGGAGCGGCGTAACCGTGACCGGCGAAGCCACCCGGCTGCGGTGGGCGATCCGCTACATCGCGGTCCCGCGCATCCGCTCGACCGGCTGCGACGCCGAAGCGACGTGGATGGTGACCGAGGGGCTGCCGGGCGAGAACGCCGTCTGCGACCGCTGGCAGGCCGAGCCCGAGACGGCGGCGGTCGCGATCGGCCGGGGGCTCCGACGCATGCACGACGCCCTCCCCGTCGCCGACTGCCCGTTCTCCTGGAGCGCCGAGAAGCGGCTGGCCGGGGCCAGGCGCCGGGCCGAGCTCGGCCTGCTCGAGGTGGCCGACTGGCACGAGGACCACCGGGCCCTCGGGGTCGCCGGGGCGCTGGCCCGCCTGGAGCGGCCCCCGGCCGTCGACCAACTGGTGGTCTGCCACGGCGACGCCTGCTCGCCCAACACCCTGATCGGCGAGGACGGCGCCTGCGCCGGGCACACCGACCTCGGGGCCCTCGGGATCGCCGACCGGTGGGCCGACCTCGCGATCGCCACCTGGGCCACGACCTGGAACTACGGCGAGGGCTTCGAGGATCTGCTCCTCGAGGCCTACGGGGTGGGGCCCGACCCCGTCCGCAGCGCCTACTACCGGCTGCTCTGGGACCTCGACGTCTGAGCGACCCGACCCCGTTAGCCTGCTTGGGCATGGACGCCGAGCGGCTTGCCATGACGTCGACCTACCTCGAGCACCTCACGGCCCACGACCTTGCCCTGTTGTGCCCCGACGAGCTGACGACGGTCGGCGTCGCCAGGACGAGGGCGCGCCTCGGCACGGATCCCGGCCGGCTGGAGCAGGCGCTCGGTGCCGACGCCCTCTTCGACGCGGTGTTCACCGAGCCGGACCGCACCGCCCCGCTCCTCGGCGCGTCCCCGTTCCTCGTGTTCGCGGCCTGCGTCCAGCGGGCCGTGGTCGAGCTCGGGACCGCCACATACGTAGCGGAGTGGCTGGGACCCGGACGGCGGGCCCCGGTCTTCGACGTGGACCAGTTGCTCGAGTTCCTCGCCTCCGGGCGACGGCGCCTCTTCCTCACCGAGCTCCTCACCTCCTACACCCACGTCCGCAGCGGGTCGGTGGTCCAGTTCACCCGGCGCGGCCTACGGCGGCACCGGTTCTCCGAGCTTGACCCGGCCCGACTGGCCTCCCTGCTCGACGTGGTCGCCGAGGCCGAGCGCCCCGGGGTGCTCCGCCGGCTGGGGGACCTCGCCCTCTTCCTCACCGGGGTCTTCCCCGACGCCATCGCCCGCCGGGGGTTCGGCCCGGTCGAGGAGAGCCGGTTGCGGCGGGCCGGCCGGGTCCCCGGAGTGGCCGGGGTGGCGGCCGGGAGCGCCCCACCCCTCGGGGCGGTCGACCTGCTCGGGCGGCTCGGCCCCCGCTGGTACCGGGCGGCCTATGAACTCGTGCCCCGCCCGGTCCCGGCCGACGTGGTCGTCGTGGGCGAGCTCGCCCAGCGGTTCTCGCAGGCGCGGCGAGTGCTCAGCTTCATCACCGAGCGCTTCCTCTTCCCCCACCGGGAGAGCTGGTTCGGGCCGGCGGGCGGCTGAGCACCGGGAGGCACGCGGCGCCGATGGACGACGAGCTCGAGACCCCGCTGCCCGGCGGCACCCTTGGCCCGGTGGTCCGGGTGGGCGACACGGTCCGCCGGGCGGCCGGGCCGTGGACACCGGTCGTCCATGCCCTGCTGCGCCACGTGCGGGCCCGGGGTTTCGCCCGGGCCCCCGAACCGCTCGGCGTCGACGATCGGGACCGGGAGATCCTCGCCTACATCCCGGGGACCACCGTCGGCTGGGAGCTGCCCTGGCCACGGTTCGTGCGCGACGACCGGCTGCTCGAGGCGATGGGGGCGGCGACGGCCGCCTTGCACCGGGCGGTGGCCGACTTCCGGCCCGACGGGATCATCCCCTGGCAGTCCGCCCCGGCCCGGCTCGGGCCAGGCGAGATCGTCTGCCACCACGATCTCGCGCCCTACAACGCGGTGACGGTCCGAGGTCGGCTGGTCGGGATCATCGACTGGGACCTGGCCGGGCCGGGCACCACCCGGTCGGACCTGGCCTTCGTGGCCTGGCAGTGGGTGCCCCTCCACGGGCCCGGGGTGACGAAGATGCTCGGCTGGAGACGCCCGCCGGACCAGGCCCGCCGGCTCCGGCTACTGCTCGACGCCTACGGCCTGGCCGACCGCGACGGATTCCTCGATGACGTGGTCGAACGGGTCGGCTACAACCGCGACGTGATGGTCCGGCGGGCGGCCGAGGGGAACGAGGCCTACCGGCGCCTGATCGACCAAGGACACCTAGTCGGGATGGCCGAGGCCCTGGCGTTCCTGGCCGAGCACGGCGCCCGGCTCCAGGACCAGCTCTGAGGGCCGGGTCGAGACGGCCCGGGGCCGCGGATGCCATGCTCGAGAGATGGCGAACGCGCACCTGACCCTCATGGCCGTCCATGCCCATCCCGACGACGAGTCGTCCAGCACCGGCGGGGTGCTGGCCCGCTACGCCGACGAGGGCATCCGGACCGTGCTCGTGACCTGCACCAACGGCGAATACGGCGACGGCCCCGACCATGTGAAACCCGGAGAGGAGGGCCACGACCCCGAACAGGTGGCCAAGACCCGGCTGAGCGAGCTCGACGAGGCATGCCGGCACCTCGGCGTGACCCACCTCGAACGCCTCGGCTACCACGACTCGGGCATGCCGGACTGGCAATACAAGGAAGACGACCACGTGTTCTGCAACGTCCCGCTCGAGGAGTCGGCCCGGCGGGTGGCCGCCCTGGTCGAGCAGTACCGACCCGACGTCCTCGTCACCTACGACGGCCAGGACGGCTACGGCCACCCCGACCACCAGCAGGCCCACCGGGTCGCGCTCGAGGCCTTCCACCGCAGCGGCATCCCGAAGAAGCTCTACTTCATCGCCCGCCGCCGGCGGGACTGGGACCGGCTGCGCGAACGCATGGCCGCCGCCGGCATCGAGGTGCCGACCCCACGGCGGCCCCAGGACCCCCAGGCCCTGCGCCGCATGGAGGAGCGCGAGGCCCGCATCACCACCACCGTCGACGTGTCCGCCGTGGCCGCCCGGAAGCGGGCGGCGCTGGCCGCCCATGCCAGCCAGCTGGACCAGTCGTGGTGGGTCCGCTTCCGCGAGGACGCCTTCACCGAGGTGTTCGGGGAGGAGACCTTCATCCGGGCCGAGGACCGCACCGGCACCTCGGTCCCCGAGGACGACCTCTTCGCCGGGTTGCGCTGACGCCGGAGGTGCACCGTCCTCGGCGAGCCAGAAGCGGCGGGGCCGCGGTGGTGGGGGTCACCTTTGCCTGGCGGGCGCCGCTCGGCGACGACGAGCTGGTCGACCTGGTGCACTCGCACGGCGGCGTCCCCTCGGCCGGCTGGTGGGACCGGATCCGCCCCCACAGCCTCGGCTGGGTGACCGCCCGGGGCGCGGACGGCCGACTGGTGGGCTTCGCGAACGTGGCCTGGGACGGCGGCGACCACGCCTTCCTCCTCGACCCGAAGACCCGGGGCGAGTTGCAGCGGCGGGGCATCGGGACGGCCGTCGTCGCGGCGGCGGTCACCGGGGCGCGGGCGGCGGGGTGCGAGTGGCTCCACGTCGACTTCGCCGACGACCTGGCCCCCTTCTACCTCGGTGCCTGCGGCTTCACCCCGACGGCCGCCGGCCTCATCCACCTGCGCCCCGGCTGACCGGCCGGGCGACCCTCAGCAGTAACCGCTGGCCTGGAGCCGGTAGAGCTCCGCGTACCGCCCGCCCCTGGCCATGAGCTGATCGTGGCTCCCCAACTCTTGGATCGCCCCGCCGTCGAGCACCACGATGAGGTCGGCCATGCACACCGTCGAGAATCGGTGGCTCACGAGGATCGTGACCCCGCCGTGGGCGTCGGCCACCTGGCGGGCGGCGCCGGCGAAGCGTTCGAAGAGCTGGTGCTCGGTGGGCGCGTCGAGGCTGGCGGTCGGCTCGTCCAGCAGGAGGACGAGGGGCGACTCGCGCATCATGGCCCGCCCCAGTGCGATCTTCTGCCACTGTCCGATGGACAGCTCGGTGCCGTCGAACTCCCGGCCGAGCTGGGTGGCCAGGCCGTCGGGGAGGACCTCGACGAGATCCTCGGCCGCCCCGCGGGCGAGGGCGGCACCCACCTTGGCCGATGAGGCCATGTCGGGGACGAAGCCGACGCCGATCGACTCCCGGGCCACCAGTTCGAAGCGGGCGAAGTCCTGGAACCCGGCCGAGATCCGGGCTCGCCACTCCTCGATGTCGAAGGACCGTAAGTCGGTGCCGTCCACGCTGATGCGCCCCGAGGTCGGCTCGTACAGGCGGACCAGCAGCTTGGCCAGCGTGGTCTTGCCCGCGCCGTTCTCCCCCACCACCGCCACCGTGGCCCCCTGGGGCAGGCTCAGGTCCACCCGGTGGAGGACCGGACGGTCCGTCCCCGGGTAGGCGAAGCTCACCGAGTCGAATGCGATGCCCTGCCGCAGCACGGCCGGGACCGGCCGCCGTGCCGGCGGGTCGGCGTTCGCCTTGGCCTCGGCGGCGAAATCGGACAGCCAGACCAGGCGGCCCACCGCCCGGTACGTGCGGATCAGCCAGGCCACGTTCCAGCCCAGCTCGGCCAGCTGCATGTTCATCTGGGCCCCGAGGCTGAGCACAAGGAGCACCGAGCCGGCCGAGATGGCACCGGTCCGGGCCAGGTGCATCGACCACAAGACGGCCCCGGCGTACCCGGCGCCGAAGACCATCCAGGCCGCCACCACCCCGGCGGTGTTGCGGGTGGCGAGACGGACCCGGGCCCGCTCGAGTTGGGCAAAGAGCGCGCCGTGGCGCTCGACGATCTCGCGCCCCAGGCCCAGCAGGCGCACCTCCTTGGCCGCCGGCGGCTCGGTGGCCAGCTCAAGCAGGTGGCGGAGCCGGCGGTTGTCCTCGGCCTGGGCGTCGAGCAGGTTCTCGAGCGAGACGTCGGCCCGGCCGTTCGCCACCGCCGCCGGCAGGCCGACGAGCGGGAGGAGCGCGAGGACCGGGCGCACCGAGCCCAACAAGACGATGACCGTGACGGTAGACACCACCGACGCCAGGGTCCACGAGATGGGGTTGAACGGGTTGGCCAGGTAGGTGCGCTCGGTGCGGATCAGCTCCATCCGGTCGGAGTACTCGGACAGCTCGTGATGGGCCACGCCGGGGACCGCGGCGACCAGGTCCATCAGGTGGGTGTCCAGGTACAGCTGGGTGTTCTCGCGCAGCCGGGCCCGGATGCTCGGTCAACGCCGGGGCGCCGTGGTGGTCGAGGATTCCGTTGGCGATGAGCTTCAGCCCGAGCGCCCGCACCGGCCACGACGCGTACTGGCCGGTGGCCGTGAGCACGGCGGCGACCGAACGGAAGGGGTCGGCCCGCAGCGAGATCGCGACCATCAGTCGCGCCCGGCGGAGCGCCTCGGTCACCTCACGCCGTCCCGAAGCGCTCGGCCTGGAGCCGGTACATGGTCGCGTACACCCGACCGGCCGCGAGGAGCTCGGCGTGGGTGCCGGCCTCGACGACCCGGCGCACCGTCGAGAACCGGTGCGAGATGACGATGGTGGTCGTCCCTCGGGTCACCTCCAAGAAGCGCTCGTAGACCTCCGCTTCTCCCCGGACGTCGAGGCCCGCGGTCGGCTCGTCGAGGATGAGGACCCCGGCCCCGCCGGCCCGGACGGCGAAGAGCGCGCGGGCCAATGCCAGTCGCTGCCACTCACCCCCAGAGAGCTGGGTCCCCGAGCTGAACTGCCGGCTGAGGGGGGTCGACCAGCCCTCGGCGAGCCTGCCGACGACCCGGTCGGCGCCGGCGAGCGCCACCGCCTCGGCCACCGCCCGCTCGTCCCCGCGACGTTCGAGCGCACCGAACGCCACGTTGTCGTAGGCCGACAGCTCGAACTGCACGTAGTCCTGGAACACCGCGGCGACCCGGCGGTGCCAGCCATCGGCCCCGTCGGGGCGCAACGACGCCAGGTCGGCGCCGTCGACGCTGATCCGACCTTCGTCGGGGTCGTAGAACCGGCAGAGCAGCTTCATGAGGGTCGTCTTGCCCGCCCCGTTGGCACCGACGATGGCGAGCGAGCGGCCGGGATCTCGAGGTCGAAGCGGTCGAACACCGGGGCCGGGTGGCCGGGGTAGGCGAAACGCACCTGTTCGAACCGGATCGCCTCGCGCGGCAGGCCCGCGGCCGACTCCGTCCCCCCGATCACCGGGCGCCAGCCGGCACCTGGGCCCGCACCCGGCACCCGGGCGGGCTCGGTGGCGGGTGCCGGCTCGGTCGTGGCCCTCTCGACCTCGTCGATGCGCCCGAGCGCCCGCCCGCACTCCGAGAGCAGCCAGTGCGAGTCCTGGTACTGGCTGAGCACCGCGCCGCCCAGCACCGCCTGGCCGGCCGCGGTGGCCGCGCCGAGCGAGAGCGCACCCGCCAGCCCGGCGTGCACCACCGTCCACAGGGCGAACAGCTCGGCCCCGCCCAGCGCGAGCGACGCCCACACGGCCGTCCACCACCCCTCCCGCCGGGCCCGCCACACGTCGGCCATGACCGCGAGCCAGCCCTGTCGGTACCGGTCGACCAGCCAGCCGCCCAGGCCGAACACCCGCGTCTCTTTGGCCGGCGCCGCGGCCAGCGCCACCGTGCGCAGGTAGTAGGAGCGCCGGAGTGCCTCGGTCCGTCCATAGAGCACGACCGTGACCTCGTGCCAGTGCTGGCGCGAGACCGCGAAGAGCACCGCGTACCCGACCATCAGGATCGGCGCGAGCCACCACCGGAAGTGGGCCACGATGACCAACGAACCCAGGCCCTGCACCCACATGGCGATCACCTGGGCCAGGTAGTAGGCAGCCTGCCCGGGGGTCATGTCGGTCAGGCCGCCCTGGGCCTGGACGACCCGGTCCCGCACGCCGGGGTCCTCCACGTGGGCCAGCCCCGCCGGTGCCGACATCGCCACCATGAGCCGCTGGGTCAGGGACTGGTCGACCTGGCGCCACAGACTGCGGCCGAGCTCCTCGCGCAACGGGTCCATGACCCGCTCGGCCGCGAAGACCGCGATGACGACGACCGTCGGGAACAGGGCGCTCCGGTCCGCCCCGAGGTCACCCACGAGGGCGCCGCTCGCCAGCATGAACAGCGGCAGCAGGGTGCCGGAGAGGACGCCGAGCCCGATCACCGCCGCGCTGAGGACGGCGTTGGCGCGGCTGAACGCCGCCACCAGAGCGATCGGGGCGCGCACCCGCGTCACGAGAACCCCACCCATCGCCACACCCTCCCACAGCGGCCCAGCCAAACCGTTCGACGTGTCGCTCGCCCCGAGCGAGGCCACAGGAGATCTCTTCGGGGCTCCGGCACACCGATCCCCTAGGCTCACGACCGATGATGGAGATCACGCGGTTCCGCCTGTCGGCCGGGGTGGGCGAAGACGAATTCCTGCGGGCCGACAAGGCACTGCAGGAGGACGTCGCCTATCAACAGCCCGGCCTGCTGCGCCGGACGACCGCCCGGGGCGAGGACAGCTGGGTGGTGATCGACCTGTGGCGATCGGCCGAGGACGCCGACGCCAGCGCCGGACGCGTTGGGTCCGACCCGGCGGTCGTACGGTTCTTGTCACTCGTCGAGGCAACCTCGCGTCGGACCGAGCGTTACCACGAAGTGGGTTGAGCCGACCGGGCGGACCGGCGGTCGCACCCGCCCCCTGGCGGGTGGTGGGGCCGTGTCCGGGCGGGCACGGCCCACCAAGACCTGGCTCGCGGCGACCCTCGCCGGCGCGACCCTCGCCGGCACCCTCATCACGACCACCGCGGCGGCCGCCTCTGCCACCGCGATCACCCAGGTCCCAGTCGGGGTGGGCACGCCCCCGCTCACCGGCACGATCACCCTGCCCGCCGGAGCCGGACCGTTCCCCGCCGTGGTCCTCGTGTCAGGGTCGGGGCCGAACGACCAGAACGAGACGGTCGGGCCCAACCACCCGTTCCTCGACATCGCCGAGGGGCTGGCCGCCGACGGGATCGCCACCATCCGCTACGACAAGCGCACGTTCGACTACCCGGCGAGCATCGATCCGAGGACGTTCACGCCGGTGAAGGAGTACGTCCCCGACGCGCTGGCGGCCATCGCCCTGCTGCGCCACGACCGGGCGATCGACCCCCACCGCATCTTCGTCCTGGGCCACTCCCAGGGCGGCACCTACGCCCCGCTCATCGCCAAGCGGGCCCCCGGGGTGGCCGGGGTGATCCTGCTGGCGGCGAGCGCTGAATCCCTGGGCCGGGCCCTCCTGCGCCAGACCCGCTACCTCGCCTCGTTGCCCGGGGTGATCGGACAGCGGGCGACCGCCGAGCTCGGGCAGGTGGCTCGCATCGCCGCCGAGATCACCAACGTGCGGGCGCTCGAGCGGGACCCCGCCTCCAGCGTCCTCTTCGGCGGCGTCGGCCCGGACTACTACCTGAGCGGCCTGCGCTACCACGAGGTCGCCGTCGCCCGGTCCATCCCCGAGCCCCTCCTTGTGCTCCAGGGGGACCGGGACTACCAGGTCACGGTCCGCAACGACCTCGACGTGTGGCGGCGGGGCCTCCGGGGCCGCAAGGGCGTGACCGTCGTGCAGTTCCCCCATGCCGACCATCTGTTCCTGGACGGGACGGGACCGCCGACCCCGGCCGAGTACCAGGTGGCCGGGCATGTAGACCCGGCCGTCATCGCGACCATCGCCTCGTTCGTCCAGCGGATCGGGCGGGGGCGGTAACGGTGGGCGGGCCCCGGTGACGGCGGTCGCGGCTCGCCCGCGAACAGGGCGGGACGAGCGTCGGGGCCCTACTGCTGCACCAGCATGAGCGGGTTCCCCTCGGGGTCGAGCACCCCGGCCAGGGTCGGGCCACCGGGCACGTCGAAGGGTTCGACGGTCACGGTGCCTCCGAGCCGGCGGGCGAGTTCGAGCGCGGCGGCGAGCTCGCGGACCTGGACGTAGAGGGTCACACCCGGTTCCCCCTCGCG
Source organism: Acidimicrobiaceae bacterium (assembly GCA_027315045.1). Taxonomy (GTDB): domain Bacteria; phylum Actinomycetota; class Acidimicrobiia; order Acidimicrobiales; family RAAP-2; genus Palsa-461. Next base: position 9,747 of record DAHUZS010000053.1, on the reverse strand, counting down.
GATGTGCCCGCCGGGACCGGGCTCGGGACCCCCGATGCCCGGGGCGACCGAGGCGATCGGGCCGTCACCGATTTCCCAGTTGCACAGGGCGCGATAGAAGGCCGCCTGGCGGGCCGGGTCGCGCGCCGTCAACTCCCAGTGCACCACCGGCCGTGCCCAGTCCGCGCCCATGGGGTCCGCCTCCTCCGCCCCGACGCTACGGCACGAGCCGCGGGCGTGCCGGGGAGGACGCCAGCGCGGCACGCCGCCGGGGAATGGAGCGGCGCTAAGGGGTGTTGTAGGCGCGCGGCGGCCACCCCGGCGGCCGCGAGGAGGCGGACCATGCCCGCAGTCACCGTCGACAACTTGCTCATGCTCCCCCGGATCGAGCACCCGGGCCCCACCTCACGTCCCCGGGCGGTCCGGAGCGTCACCACCGCGCCGTCGGGGTTCGAGGGCGAGGGCTTCCCGGTCCGCCGTGCCTTCGCCGGGGTGTCCTTGGCGGACCTCGACCCCTTCGTCCACATGGACCAGATGGGCGAGGTCGACTACGGCCCGGGCGAGCCCAAGGGCACGGCCTGGCACCCCCACCGCGGCTTCGAGACCGTCACCTACATGATCGACGGGACGTTCCAGCACCAGGACTCGATCGGCGGCGGCGGCCTCATCACCGACGGGGCGACCCAGTGGATGACGGCCGGCGCCGGGATCCTCCACATCGAGGCCCCGCCCGAGTCACTGGTCGTGAAGGGGGGCCTCTTCCACGGGATCCAGCTGTGGGTCAACCTCCCGGCCGCCGACAAGTGGGTCAACCCCCGCTACCAGGACATCGAGCCCAGCGCGGCCGCGCTCTTGTCCTCGCCCGACGGCGGGGCGCTCGTGCGGGTCATCGCCGGCGAGGTGGCCGGCCACCGCGGCCCGGGGCTCACCCACACACCGATCGCCCTGGTGCACGCGACCGTCTCGCCCGGTGCCCGGCTGGTCCTGGCGTGGCCGGCCCGCTACAACGCCCTGGCCTACGTCCTCTCGGGCCGGGGGACGGTCGGCGACGAGCGGCGGCCGCTTCGCACCGGCCAGCTGGCGGTCCACGGCGAGGGCGACAGCGTCGTCCTGGCCGCCGAGGACGCCCAGGACGCCGGGGTCCTCGCCTTCGACGTCCTCGTGCTCGGGGGTGAGCCGATCCGCGAGCCGGTGGCCGCCTACGGGCCGTTTGTCATGAACTCCCGGGCGGAACTGGCCCAGGCGTTCGAGGACTACCGGGCCGGCCGGCTGGGGACGGTCCCGGCCGACCACATCGGGCACTGAGGGGCCCGGGCCCTACCCGGCCCGCCCTTCGGCGGGCGTCCGTTGCAGGAGGAAGGTCCCGGTGGCCCGGGAGTGCAGCGCCCCGTCGGGCCCCCGCACGGTGGCCTCGCCGTAGGCGACCTGCCTGGCCATCCGCACCACCTCGCCCCGTAGGCGGTAGGTGGTCCCGGGGGCGGCCGGCCGCATGGTCTCGGTCTTGAGCTCGAGGGTGGCCCGGGCCCGGTCCCCCCGGCCCAGCGCGGCGTTGATGGCGAAGTTGATGCAGGCGTCGAGGAGGAGCGAGTGCACCCCGGCCTGGACGGTCCCCCCGGTGTTGCAAGCCAGCTCGGTCGGGGTGAACGAGCCCTCCACCCAGCCCAGGTCCTCGCCGTCGACCCCGTAGGCCTCGAGGGCCGCGCCCACCTGGCCGATGAGGGGCATCCCGCCGTCGCCGAGCCAGCGATCCATGTTCCGGGGCACGTTCGCCGCGCCGGTCGTCGCGTCGGTCATCGGAGGGGCACGTTAGCCCGCCCGGACGTGGCCCCAGGGGGGCGAACTAGGCTGGGACGGTTCGCGGCTCGGATCGACCGGCCTTCGGAAGGAGAGTCCATGACCAACGCCGTCATCGTCGACGCCGTTCGCACCCCGGGGGGGAAGCGCAACGGCAAGCTCCGGAACTGGCACGCCGTCGACCTGGCCTCCGAGCCGCTCAAGGCGCTCCAGGCCCGCAACGGCTTCGAGCCGGGCCAGATCGCCGACGTGATCACCGGCTGCGTCATGCAGGTCGGCGAGCAGTCCCTCAACCTCGGCCGCTCGGCGGTGCTGGCGGCCGGCTGGCCCGAGTCGGTGCCGGCGACCACGGTCGACCGCCAGTGCGGGTCGTCCCAGCAGGCCGTGCACTTCGCGGCCCAGGGGGTCATGGCCGGGGCCTACGACATGGTCGTGGCCAGTGGCGTCGAGGCCATGACCCGGGTGCCGATGGGCTCGTCGGTCGTGCGCGAGGTCGGGTTCCCCTTCGGGCCCCGGGTCCAGGCCCGCTACGCCCCGGTCGGCGGTCTCGTCAGCCAGGGCATCGGCGCCGAGATGATCGCCGAGAAGTGGGGCATCAGCCGCCAGGATCTCGACGCCTACGGGGCGCGGAGCCAGCAGCGGGCCGCTCAGGCCACCGCCGAAGGTCGCTTCGAGCGCGAGATCATCGAGATCCCGATCCGCGACGACGAGGGCAACGACACCACCGAGATCTTCAAGACCGACGAGGGGATCCGCCCCGACACCACGGTCGAGACCCTGGCCAACCTGAAGCCGGCCTTCAAGGAGGACGGCAAGGTCACCGCAGGGAACTCATCCCAGATCACCGACGGCGCGTCGGGCACGCTCATTATGAGCGAGGAGAAGGCCTCGGCCATGGGCTACACGCCCCGGGCCCGGTTCGTGGCGTTCGCCGTTACCGGGGCCGACCCGGTCACCATGCTCACCGGCCCGATCCCGGCGACCAAGATGGTCCTCGAGCGGGCCAAGCTCTCGATCGACGACATCGACGTGGTCGAGATCAACGAGGCCTTCGCCTCGGTCGTCTTGGCCTGGGAGAAGGAGCTGCACCCGAACATGGAGCGGGTCAACGTGAACGGCGGGGCCATCGCCCTCGGCCACCCGCTCGGTGCCTCGGGGGCCAAGCTGCTCTCCACCCTGCTCAACGAGCTCGAGCGGACGAGCGGCCGCTACGGCCTGCTCACCATGTGCGAAGGCGGCGGGCTGGCCAACGCCTGCATCATCGAGCGGCTGGGCTGAACCTCAGCGATAGGTCGTCGCCATGATGAAGGCGGCGAAGATGACGACCAGCCCGGCCACGAGGTACCACACCGAGACCGCACCGGGCAGCACCGTCAGGTAGTTGAGCAGGATCATCAGGATCCCGAGCACCATCAACGCGAGGATCGCCGGGCCGAACCACGGCGCGCTGCGGCGAACGGTGGTGGGGACCGGGCGGGTGTAGCGGCCGCTCTGCTCGGCCGGCGTGTAGCGGCCGACCCCCTTCGTCGACGGCCCGCCCTTGGCGGTCGTCCGCCCCCCGCGCGCGGCGCGCCCTGAACGGCTGCTCGATTTGGCCACGGTCCACGAGACTAGCGAGCGGGGCCCGCCCGGTACCATGACACCACCGTGGGGGCCCGGATCCTGCTCGTCGACAACTACGACTCCTTCGTCTACAACCTCGTCCAGGAGCTCGGCGAACTGGGGGCCGAGCCGGCGGTGCACCGCAACGACGCCGTCACATTGGCTGAGATCGAGGCATGGGACCCCGATGGCATCGTCATCTCGCCGGGGCCGGGCCGGCCCGAGTCTGCGGGCATCTCCATGGCGGTGGTGGCGCACTTCGCCGGCCGGGTCCCGGTCCTCGGGGTCTGCCTCGGCCACCAGTGCATCGGTGAGGTCTACGGGGGCCGGACGGTGTCGGCTTCGACCCTCATGCACGGCAAGACCTCCCAGATCCACCACGACGGCCGGGGGCTCTTCGCCGGCCTGCCCAACCCCTTCGTCGCAACCAGGTACCACTCCTTGGTCACCGAGACGGGTTCGGTGCCCGACGTCCTCGAGGTCAGCGCGACGACGGCCGACGGGGTGGTGATGGGGTTCCGCCACCGCGAACTGGCGGTCGAGGGCGTCCAATTCCACCCCGAGTCGGTGCTGACCGCCTCGGGTCCGGCCCTGCTCGCCAATTTCCTCGGCCAGCTCCAGCCGGCCTGACCGACCCCGGGAGCTCTTTGGCCCTGGCGGTTCTCGTCGTGCCCTCGGCTCGGCCCGGCTCGGCAGAAAGACCGAGCGCCTGGCGGTCCGCGTCGTGAACTCCATGATCTGGACAACACCTCCTCGTCCGACGCGGCGGCGGGGCGCGTCTCCAGCGCGCCGGGGCTCAGGGAATGGTCGTGGTGGTGGTGGTGGTCGTGGTGGTGCTGGTCGTGGGGGCGCTGCACACGGTGATGGTCACGGTGGCCGGGAGGTTCACCTGGGTCCCGGCCGGGGGGTTCTGGCTGACCACGTCGCCGTCGTTGGCCCCCTGGCACGAGTTGGTCGTGGCCGTGGCCACGGTCACCCCCTGACCCTGCAAGACGGTGGTGGCGGCGGCCTGGGTCTGGGTGACGACGTTCTTCACCACCACCTGGCAGGGCCCGGTCGAGATCACCAGGTTGACCGAGCTGCCCCTCGTGATCCCGGTCCCGGCCGGGGGGCTCGACCCCGACACCTCGCCCGAGGGATAGGTGTTGGAGCAGGCCTGGGCCTGACTCCCGACCGAGAGCGACAACCCGGTCAACTGCGCCGCCGCCTGTTGGGGGGACAGCCCGGTCAGGTTGGGCACCGACACCTGGTTGGTCGGCTGGGGGATGGAGATGGTCACCGTCAAGCCGCGCCGGATCACAGTGCCGGAGGCGGGCGACTGGGAGAGCACGAAGTTCTGCTGCCCACTGCTCGTGACGAACTTCACCTTGTAGTGGAGATGGCTGTTCGTCAGGACCGCCTCGGCGGAGGCCAGGTCGAGCCCGCTCACGCTCGGCACCTTCACCGTCGCGTCGCCCGAGCTCACCACCAGGTTCACCACCGCGTGCTTGGAGACCCGGGCCCCGGCCGCGGGGTCGGTGGAGATGACCGTGCCGGCCGCGGACCGGTCGACCCGGTTGGTGGTGGTGCCGATGACGAGGCCCTTGTTGGCCAGGATCCGCTCGGCCTGCACCAGCGGCTTGCCCACCACGTTGGGCAGGGCGAAGCCGCCGGTGAAGGTGGACACGAGCAGATAGGCGACCACCCCGAGGGCGGCCAGCGACACCGTCAGGAGGGTGAACCAGCCCCAGCGCCGACCCCGGCCCCCGGCCGGTTGGCGTTGGGGTGAGCTCCGGGTCCGGGGGAAGGCCTGGGTCACCGTGGCCTGGACCCCGGTGGCGGTGACGCTCCCGAGCACGCCGGTGGCGGCCAGGTTCCCGTTGGGCGGGCCGGCCATGACCGGCTGCCCGTCGAGGTACCGGAGCAGATCGCCCCGGAAGTCCTCGGCGCTCTGGTAGCGCTGATCCGGCAGCTTGGCCATCGCCTTCATGACCACCGCCTCGAGCTCGGGTGGCACCGTCTCGAGGAGCTGGCGGGGGGTGGGCGGCACGTCGCGCACGTGCTTGGAGGCCACCGACACCGGGGTGTCGCCGAGGAACGGCGGCCGGCCGGTGAGCATCTCGAACAGCACCACCCCGAGCGAGTAGATGTCGGTGCGGGCGTCCACCCCGAGCCCCTCGGCCTGCTCGGGCGAGAAGTAGGTAGCGGTCCCCATGACCGCACCGGTCTGGGTCAGGCTGTCCTCGGTGTTGACGGCCCGGGCGATCCCGAAGTCGGTCACCTTGACCTGACCGTCGTGGGTGATGAGGACGTTGCCCGGCTTGATGTCGCGGTGGACCACCCCGTGCCGGTGGGCCGAGGCGAGGGCCGCCGCCACCAACGAGGTGATCTCGGCCGCCCGGGCCGCGTCGAGCGGGCCGGTCTCGCGCAGGACCGCCGAGAGCGGGCGCCCGTCGACGTACTCCATCACGATGAAGTAGGCGCCGGTGTCCTCCCCCCAGTCGAAGACCGGGACGATGTTGGGATGCGAGAGCTTGGCGGCCGCCTGGGCCTCCCGCCGGAACCGCTCGACGAACGCCCGGTCGACCGAGAGCTCCGGGAACAAGACCTTCAGGGCCACCGGCCGGTCGAGCAGCCGGTCCCGGGCCCGGTACACCTCGGCCATCCCGCCCCGGGCGACCAGGTGGGTGAGTTCGTAGCGCTCGGAGAAGACGCGGGGGACCTCGACGGGCTGCATGCCGCTCAGAGCCTACGTGGCCCCGCGCGCCGCCACGGGGCGACCGGTACCGGCCCCACCGCGAGACGAGGCGTCCACCCCTCGATCTCCCCGGGCGCGCTCATCCGAGCGCCGCCTCGAGCATCTTCACCATGATCGGACCGGCGACCGTCGCGCCGTAGGTGCCGATGGCCTGGTCCGGCACGACCACCGCCACCGCCACCTGTGGGTTGGAGGCCGGCGCGAACCCGATCATCCAGTCGGCGAGGGACTGCGTCGGGGTGCCGACCTGGGCGGTGCCGGTCTTCACCGCGGCCTGCAGGGAAGCCGGGAAGCCATCGCCGCTGGCCGTCCCCGCGGTGACCACCCTCTGCATCAGCGGGACGATCTGCGACGCCGCCTGCGCCGACATGGTCTGGCGCCAGAGCTGGGGCTTGTAGGTCTCGACCACCCGACCCTGGGCGTCGGTGATCTTGGCCAACAGATGCGGGACCATCTCCTTGCCGCCGTTGGCCACCGCGGCGGCCACCATTGCGTTCTGCAGGGCGGTGGTCTCGACGTCCTGCTGGCCGAAGGCCGAGTAGGCCTGGCCCGGGACCCCCGGGTTCCCCCCAGCGCTCAGCTCCTTGGCCGTCGGGTACAGCGAGGGCTGGACGACGTAGCCGACCGTGGCGTTGTCCGGTGCGAGGTCGAGGGGTGGGCGGGTGTTGAAGCCGAACAGGCTCGCCTCCTGGGACAGCGAGAAGCCGCCGAGCAACAGGCCGAGCTCTGCGTAGCCCGGGTCGCAGGACTGGGGCAGCATGGTCTGGATCGTGCCGCCGCAGGGCGTCGCGAGCGCCGCGGTGTCGGCGTCGTTGCAGATGCTCTTGTTGGAGTCCGGCAGGGCCTGGCACAACGAGACCGGGTAGTTGTAGGTGGCGAGCGCTGGATCCAGGTTGAAGATGGCGGCGGTGGTGACCACCTTGGCCGTCGACCCCGGCTGGATCGGGTAGTAGGTGGCCAGCGGCAGGATCGGCTTGTAGCCCTCGGAGTCGGGGAGGTTGTCGAGGTATTCGGCTGCCGACGCCGTCTTCGGGTTGGTGGAGGTGAGCGGCGTGGGGTCGTAGGTGGGCTGGGAGGCCATGGCCAGCACGGCCCCGGTCTTCGGGTCGAGCACCACGATGGCGCCGTCTTTGTTGGAGCCCTGGATGCTGGCCAGCTGCTGCATCGCCGCCTGCTGGAGGCTCGGGATCACGGTCAAGGTGATGTCGTCGGTGGTCGGCGGCGGCGGGGAGAGCAGCTGGCTCAGGGTCTGGATCGACTGCTTGTGCAGGCTCAGCTGGGCGCTGTAGTAGCCCTCGACGCCGGTGTCACAGCCCACGACCGGTACCGCGTCGTTGCACACCCCCACGATCTGGGAGAAGAGCGAACCGGTCGGGTACTGGCGCTGGAACTGGTAGGCGCCCGAATGCGGTCCGGCCACCCGCACCGACTGGGCGAGCACGGTCCCGTCGGCGGCGAAGATGTCGCCGCGTTGGTTGTCGGAGCTCACCACGTTGTTGACCGGGTTCGTGGCCGAGTGCGCGAGGGCCGAGGCCCGCCGGAACTGGATGTTGGTCAGCTGGACGATGATCAGTCCGAAGCAGAGGATCAACAGGAGGCCGAGCCAGCGAATGCGTCTGCTCATCGACTACAGCCGCGTCAGGGGGGTCGAACTCTGCTGGGCCAGGAATTCGCGGTGCAGGTTGGCGATGTAGCGCTCGGCCGCCTTCAGCGAGGGCTCGGTGACCGTCTGGCGCAGGTCCCGCAGCCGGAACGCCAACACCTCCTTGGTGGTCACGTCGGTCCGGTCGAGGAGCTTGGGTTGGAAGCCGAGGAACCCGCCCGGCCGGCCCTGGTAGACGGCCAGGTTGCCGTGGTCGATGGCCACGTACCAGTTGTCCAGCGCGTACCACCGGACCACCGCCACCGCCCCCGCCGGCACGGCCAGGATCAAGAGGAAGAAGAAGATCACCCGCACCGTGATCCGCCGGGGGACGCCGAGGCGCTGCCGCCGTTCGCGCCGCGTTTCCCGGACCGGCGGCAAACGCTCCCGCTCGGGCTCCCGGTACTCCGGTGGCGGGACGGTCTGGATCGCGACCGGGGCCGCGGCCACGAACAGCTCTTCCCCCGCGTCCGCTACGGAGCCCCCGGCGGTGGGCGCAAGGCCTCGGTGGACGGCGGTGATCGTGGTGGTGGTGGCGTCCTCGGGCGCCAGTGGCGGGGTCCGGGGGCCGGCCGGCCCCGGTCGGTCAACCGCCGGGTCCCGCCCCGGCTCCTCGAGACGGGTCGCACCCGCCTTGTCGACCGACACCCGGGCCACGCTCGAGGACCGGGCCGGCTCCGCCTCGCCGACGAGGATGTCGACCACCACCACCGTCACGTTGTCGCTGCCCCCGTGGGCGTTGGCCCGGTCGACAAGCGCCCGGGCCGCCTTGCGGGGGTCGTGCTCGGACCGCAGCACCTGGCCGATCTGCTCGACGTTCACCTCGTTGGTCAGGCCGTCGCTGCACAGGAGCAACCGGTCCCCGGTGTGCAGGTGCAGCTCCCACAGGTCGATGTCGACCTCCGGAGCTACGCCGAGCGCCCGGGTGAGGATGTGGCGGTGCGGATGGACCTCGGCCTCCGCCTCGGTCATCTCGCCGTGCCGGACCCGCTCCTCGGCCAGGCTGTGGTCGGCGGTGATCTGCCTGACGGCCCCGCCCGACATGAGGTAGGCCCGCGAGTCGCCCACGTTGGCGAGGCCGATCACGTCACGGCCATCGGCACCGACGCTGAGACCCGCCGCGGTGAGGGTGGTCCCCATGCCCCGCAGGCCGTCGACCCGTACGCTCTGCTCCCAGATCGCCCCGTTGGCGGCGACGAACGCCTCCCTCAGGCCGGCGATGGTGGGGTTCCGCTCGTAGGCGGCCTGAAGGGTCTCGATCGCCATCCGGGCCGCGACCTCGCCGCCCCGGGCCCCGCCCATGCCGTCGGCCACCGCGAACAGGGTGTCGCTGGCGGCGGCCCGGTCCTCGTTGGACTGGCGGGCCCGCCCGATGTCGGTGGCCAGGCCGGAACGCAAGACGGTCACCGCCGGACCTCGAAGACGGTCGCGCCGATCTGCAACAGGTCCCCTCTGGCCAGCCGGGAGGGTTGGGAGATCCGCTCCGAGTTGACGTAGGTCCCGTTGGTCGACCCGAGGTCCTCCACCCATACCTGCCCGCCACTGCGGTAGATGCGGGCGTGGAGGGTTGAGCTGTAGGAGTCGTAGTTCGTGGGGATCCCGCAGCCGTTGGACCGGCCCACCGTGACCTCACCGTCGAGCTCGTAGACCGCCCCCTCCCGCTCCCGGGGCTCGATCACCCGGAGTCGGAGCTGACGGCGGCTGCGGGTCTCCCGCAACGAACGGTGATCGTCCTCCTCGGCCCGGCGCTGGGCCCGGCGCTGGGCCCGGGACGGCCCGGCCGGCCGGACCTCGACGAAGACCGCCCGAACCACCCGCAGGAAGAACAAGAAGATGAGGATCACGACCAACCACTGCAGCGGCCGGATGATGGCGGAGTAGTTGGTCCCTAGGATGAGCACCTGGTTCTCACCGTCACAGCATCTCGAAGACCAGGGTCGTGGAGCCGACGGTGATGGCATCGCCCGACCTCAGAGAACCCTCCGTGACCGGC
>DAHUZS010000023.1 GCA_027315045.1 Acidimicrobiaceae bacterium | reverse complement strand
CGCTCCGGAGGCCTCCCAGACGGTGCTCAGCCAGATCACCGGCGCATCGGTCGGGCGGGGGGTCATGTACTACGTGGTCGACCTGTCGACCACTGCCATCCTGGCCATCGCCGCCAACACCTCCTTCGGCGGCCTGCCGGTGCTGGCCAGCCTCCTGGCCCGGGACCATCTGCTCCCCCACGTGTTCGGTCTGCGGGCCGACCGGCCCGTCTACCGCTACGGCGTGGTGGCCCTGGCCGTGCTGGCCGGGGCGCTGCTCGTCGCGGTCGACGCCAACACCAACGCCCTCATCCCCCTTTTCGCCATCGGGGTGTTCACCGGCTTCACCCTCTCCCAGACCGGGCTCGTGCGCCATTGGCACCACGAGCGGCCGAGGCGCTGGTGGGCCCGGGCCACTCTCAACGGTCTCGGAGCGGCGATGACCGCGGTGGCGACGGTCATCTTCGTCGTCACCAAGTTCGCCGCCGGTGCCTGGGTTGTGGTGATCGCCATCCCCGCCCTGATCGTGCTCTTCTCCCGCATCGACGCCTACTACCGAGACGTCGCCACCGAGATCCACCTCGGCGAGGTGCCCCCCAGGCCGACGGGCCAGAGGAGCCTCGTGGTCGTGGCTGTCGCCGCGGTGTCGGCCATGACCGAGCATGCTCTCGCGACGGCGCTCTCGCTCGCCGACGAGGTGGTGGCGGTCAGCGTGCAGTTCGACGACCAACGGGCGGCGTCGCTCCGCTCCGACTGGGACCGCTGGAACCCCGGGGTGCCGCTCACGGTCCTGCGCCCACCCACTCGCTCGATCACCAGGCCCATGCTCGCCCACCTGGACGCCCTCCAGCGCCAGGGCCATCCCCAGGTGCTCGTCCTCATCCCCGAGATCGAGCCCAAGAAGTGGCGCCACCAGCTCCTCCAGAACCAGCGCGGCATCCTCCTCGCCAACGCCCTGCGCCGCCACAGCGACGTCAACGTCGCCCGGGTGCCCTTCCGCCTCACCCAGAGGTAGCAGTCGAGGCGAGCCAGCGGCCCGTTGGCGCACCGGTCGTCCATTGCGCTCTGAAGCCCTCTGGCCAACCCGCTCGAACGGCTGTGCTCGGCGTGGGAGTGCTCCCACCGAGAGGGCCGGACACGGCGGTGCCGACCGCTGCGAACCTCCCGATCTGGTGCTCGACGGCGCCCTTCCCGTGGGTGACGAACGCGGTGTCGAGAAAGATCAGCCGGCCGGGCCGCCAGGCGAGGCGGCCGCCTTGACCAGGCGCGTCTCTGCCCGGGTCTGGCGGACGAGGGTCGTGAGCCCCACGCCGACGACCGTGACGGTGACGAGGACCAACGCGATGCCGAGGTGCGCCAGGTTGTGGACGTGGACACCGGTGGCGAGGCTGAGGCCAGCGACGTCCGGGAACAACAGCCCGAACGCACCCCCAACGACGAAGGCGACGCCACCCCAGGTCAGCGTGTTGCCGGCCGCGCGCAGGGCCACGCGACGGATCGCCTCGGGATCGAGCCCCCGCCGGGCCGCGACCAGGCCGAAGAGGGTTCCGGCCACGACCTGGACCACCGTGGTGCCGAGCCCGAAGCAGGCGCCGGGGACCCAGCCCCACATGGCGCTGTGCTCGGCGGGGGCGAGGACGGTGTAGACGATGAGCGCGAAGGCACCGAACCCCCATCCCGCCACGAACCCGTGCACGGCAGGCATCCACGGCCGGGGGTCGTCGAGGGCGAGGTGCTGGCCGGCGCGGTCACCGTCGGTCGGGTGCGTTCTCAGCCAGGGAAGGTGCAGATGGATGGTCCGGCGTCGCCGGACGACGACGACGACGCCGGCCGCTGCCATGACGGCGCCCACGACGAGGTAGACGACGTAGTCGACCGAGGCGAACGTGAAGAGGTGGGACAGGCCGAGGTAGGCGAGCTCGCTGGCGAGCGCCCGCTGCACGGTGAAGGCCAACGAGAAGGTGAGCGCGGCGCGTAGCCCCCGCCGGGTGGAGTAGCCGCCGATCGAGTAGCTGAAGGTGATCGGCCAGGTGTGCTCGTCGGGGGTGACGCCGTGGACCATGCCCAAGACGAAGGCGGTCCCGACGATCGCGAACCCGGCGACGTGGGTCGGGTTCCACAGGTTGATCGCCGCCAGGATCCCCGTCATGAGCCGTTCTTGCCTGCTCGCGCCGCCGAACTCGGGCGCCCGGGCTGGGGCGCCACATGGGCCTCCCCGGCACAGGTGCCGCAGGTCCCCGACAGGACGAGCTGGTGACCCGAGACGAGGAACCCCGACCAGACCCGGACCCGGCTCGCCAGGTCGGCGACGATCGAGCAGGCGAGTGGCTCCATCCGGCCACAGGTGTCGCAGACAAGGTGGTCGTGGTGCTCACTCGCTACCTCGTAGTGCCCACGGCCGTCGCCGAGCGGCACCCGGACGACGGTCCCCGACCGCTCGAGCCCGCAGACGGCCCGGAACACCGAGGACGGATTGGGCGCGAGGCCCCGGCGTGCGAGGTCGTCCTGGAGCTCGTCGAGCGTCCAGCAGTGCCGGACGGGGCGGCACATGATCTCGAGCACCTGTTCGGCGACCAGCGAGCGACGGACCACGGCACGAAACTATACGCAAGCTACTTGCACAAGTCCATTGCATGTGTGCAAACCAGGCCGTACATGTGTGGTCGTCGGGCTCGGACCGGTGGCCACCTCCTGATGCAGCACTGGTCGCCGCGTGCGGGTGTCGGTCCGCGTCGGTGGTTGGGGTTCTACGTCGGTGTTGCCGCGCTCGCCCCCCGTACCCAGCCGACCAGGCGTCCTTCGCTCGGTCGCCGC
>DAHUZS010000003.1 GCA_027315045.1 Acidimicrobiaceae bacterium | reverse complement strand
GGGCGTTCGACGTGGAGCCCGACCAACTGGCACCGCTGCTGGCGGCCACCTACTCGCAGGCGCTCGAGGGGCTGCGCCGGCACTTCGCCTGAGCGGGTCGCGGCGCGTGGAGACCGCGGTGCCCCGGGTCCACCGGCGCCGGCTACCGGCGCCCACCCGCCGCCAGCTGCTCGGGCGCGGGGCGCAGATCGGCCGGGTGATGGGGGTGCGGGTGGCCCCCCTCCTCGTCCGCCAGGCCCGGCAGCTGCGCGAAGGCATCCTCCCTTCGTCGGTCATCGCCCACCCCCTGCGGCTCGCCTTCGAGGACCTGGGGGGCACCTTCCTCAAGTTCGGCCAGATGATCGCCTCGTCCACCGGACTGTTCGGCGACGAGGTGGCCGAGGAATTCCGCTCGTGCCTGGACACGGGGCCCCCGGTGCCCTTCGACCAGGTGCGTGCCCAGATCGAAGAGGACCTCGGCATGGACCTCGGCGAGGCGTACGCCGAGCTCGACCCCGTGCCGATCGGGCGGGCGTCGATCGCCGTCGTCTACCGGGGACGTCTCCACGATGGCCGGCAGGTAGCGGTCAAGGTCCTGCGGCCCGGGATCGAGCTGCTGGTGGCGACGGACCTCGACCTCATGCAGCCGCTGTTCGCCATCCTGGCCCGCGAGACGGGGGACCAGATGGCGGGGTCCATCCTCGAGCTCCTGGACGGGTTGCGCCAGCAGCTGGCCGAGGAGCTGGACCTGCGCAACGAGGCCCGGGCGCTCGAGCACTTCCGCCGCCTCACGAGGGAGATCGACCTGCCCCGGCTGGTCGTCCCCGAGCCGTACCCCGAGCTGTCGGGGGAGCGGGTCCTCACCATGGAGCTGCTCCACGGGGTCCCCGTCGACGACCTGGCCCGGGTGCGAGACCTCGGCCACGACCCGGCCCCCTTGATCGCCGAGGTGGTCCGGGGCTTCTTCCTGACCACGGTGCGGTGGGGGGCGTTCCACGGCGACCTCCACGCCGGCAACATGCTGCTCCTCGAGGACGGTCGCCTCGGCATCATCGACTGGGGGATCGTCGGGCGCCTCGACCCCGACACCCACCGGTTCTTCGTGCGGGTACTCGAGGCGGTGCTCGGTGACGAGTCGGCCTGGCCCGACATCACCGCCCACCTCACTCGCACCTACGGCCGAGCCATCCAAGAGGGGCTCGGGCTGAACGACGAGCAGCTCACCCAGTTCGTCCGCGGCCTGATCGAGCCGACCCTCACGCGGCCGTTCGGCGAGGTCAGCCTGGCCGCCCTGGTCGAGGCGCCCCAGGTCCAGGCGGTGCGGGCCACCGGTGCGGCGGCCCACGAACGGTCGGTGCGCTCGCTCGTCCGCCTCGTCCGGAACCAGCGCCGGATGCGCCGGATCGCCGAGGGTTCGGGCGGGCTCCTGTCGGACTTCAACCGGGGCATGTTCCTGCTTGGCAAGCAGCTCATGTACTTCGAGCGCTACGGCAAGCTGTTCCTGGCCGACGTCCCGATCATGGCCGACCGCGAGTTCGTCGCGTCGCTGGTCGCCGGCGCCCCGGGTTAGCTCACACCGGCACCTGGGTCGGTGTGAGCGGCAGCTCGCTGGCACAGTAGCGGCACTTGGTGGCGGCGAGCGGGATGTCGCCGGACAGGCAGAACGGGCACGTCTTGGCCGGCGCCGGGTCGCCGAACACCGTCACCCCGCGCCGGGCCTGGATGTGGCGGTACGGCACCACGATGGCGAAGTAGACGACCGCCATGAAGATGACGAAGTAGATGATCGCCGAGATCAACACGCCGAAGTTGACGAAGGTGCCGGTGTTGCCGGTTGCGCCGAGCTGGACGCCCAGGCCGATCTGGTGGGATCCCTGGGCGCGGTTCACGATGGGGTTGACGATCGCGGACGTGAACGTCTTGATCACGTTGGAGAGGGCGAGGGCCACGACCAGCCCGACTGCCACCACGACGATGTCGCCCCGCGACAGGAAGTTCCGGAACCCCTTCAGCATTGTGCCTCCTCGTGGCAGCCGGCCGGGGGCGCGCTGCTCCCGGGGCGACGGGCCTCGAGGCCGCCGCCATCCCAATTGTGGGTCCCGGCGAGCGGCGGGCGTCCAGGGGCCAACGGCGGTCGCCCAGGAGGGGGACAGGGCGGTCGCCGGGGAGCGGGCGGTCGCCACAGGCGCACGGTGCCCGGCCGGTCTGCTGCGAGCGGCTTGGTCCCGACCGCGAGCT
>DAHUZS010000138.1 GCA_027315045.1 Acidimicrobiaceae bacterium | reverse complement strand
CTAGACGACGAGCGCACGACGGCGAGGTTCTGGCGCTCGAGCCGCCGGTCCGAGGGCCAGGGGTGGGGGCCGGAGGGGATCCGTTCGTCCCCCAGCCGGCACCTCGACGTTCTCGATGAAGGCGTCGACGAACCATCCTTGGCCGACCCCCGGCGCGGGTTCCCCACGATGCCGAGCACCCGGTGGCTGGCCTTGGAACACCCGCCTGTACCCAGGGTGCTCTGCTCGCCGAGCTGCTCGCGGTGGTCCGAGGTGACCACGACAACCTGTCGTCCGAGGACCCGAGCTCCTGAGGCCAGCTCGCAACCGATCGACCTGCCCGTCGACCTCGGAGATCATCCCGTAGTACTGGGCCGCGAGCGTCACCGCCGGACCTCGTCCGCACGAGCCGGTTGCGCCGCCAGCCCTCCGGCTGAGGGCACCGGCCGCTCGGGCGTCGTGACCGGTCGTCGACCTCGTCGGAGCCATAGGATCCGGACCACCCTCCGGCCCAGGCGCAGGGGGGATGGGGTCGCAGGCGTGGACGAAGAACGGCCGCTCCTGGCGGCACAGCTAGGACAGGACCGCGCCGGTCAGGAGGGCCGAGATGCCATGCTCGGCCGGGCGCTCGGGCTCGGTGCCGAACGCGCCCGGCCCATCGGTCGCGACGTAGCCCTGGTCTTGGAGCCGCGCCAGCCATGGCTCCTGCTTGCCCACGAGGTCGAGTCTCGCCTCGAACCCCGGCAGGCTCCTCTCGTAGGTGGAGAGCCTGGGATCCTCGGGCCCCTCGGCGCGGCGCGGATCGATTCCCTGGCCCGTGTACCCAAACAGCACGGGCCGGTAGCCCGCCCGCCCGGCTGCCCGGGCGACGTCGTCCAGCCGGTCGTCGAGGGGGTGCCGTTGCCGACCACCCGGTGGTTCATCTGGTAGGTGCTGGTGTA
Organism: Acidimicrobiaceae bacterium; assembly: GCA_027315045.1. GTDB lineage: Bacteria > Actinomycetota > Acidimicrobiia > Acidimicrobiales > RAAP-2 > Palsa-461. The sequence continues at coordinate 6,212 of DAHUZS010000138.1, read as the reverse complement.
CAACCCTCGTCCCGGAGAGCACGGGCCGACCTGCTGTCGCCTCCAGGGGTACCAGGAGGTCGGAGCCGACGTCCTGTTCTTGCCGGGGCTGCGCTCGCTGGCCGACTTCGCCACGGTGAGGAGCGTGGACCGGCCGCTCAGCGTGCTCGTGCGACTGGGATGCGGGGGTCGCGGCGCTGGCCGAGGCGGGCGTGGCCCGTATCTCGGTCGGCTCGGCCTTCGCCTGGGTCGCGCTTGGCGCCCTGGCCGAGGTGGTCTCGGTGCTCGCCGGCCCGGGCAACGTCGCGTTCACTGATCGGGCGGCCGTCGGCCGGAGCGCCGCAACCACGGTGTTCTCCGCGTCGTGAGCGCCTCCCGTGCGCCCGCCGGATGGGGCTCAGGGCCCCTGGGTCCTCTTCGGGATGTAGTTGTGCCAAATGTCGTTGGTGGTGCTGAGCGCGTTCGGGTTGGCGGTGTAGGCCTGGACGACGAAGTCGGCAGCCCATGGGGGCAGGTAGGCAAGGACCTGAGCCGGCGGGAACAGCGTGACCCCGACGGTGGCATGGGGGGCGATGACCACCGGTCGGTGGCCGGGGGTGGTCCAGAACCCGGTCGGATGGGAGGCGCCGATGTCGACCATGAAGCGGGGTCGCTGGGAGGCGCCGGTGCGGTTGGTCACCGCCACGGTCACGGCGAAAATGTGCTGTTGATCGGGCCCGATGCGGGCCGACAGGTAGTCCACGGAGAGTGGGGCGGCGGTCAGGCCCAGTCCGGCCACCACCCCGGTGGCCGCCGCGAGCGCCCCCACGGCCAGGCGGGAACCCGGCAGTCGGGGCGTCCTCGGCAGTCTCTCGGTGCGGGCCGCCGGTGTCTCGACCGAGACCAGGGCGACCAGCGCCGCCGGGATGAGGTCGATCAGGTAGCTGGTGAAGCTGCGGGGGGTGAAGAAGAAGGGCACCGGGATGAGGAGCGGCCAGAGCCGCTTGAGCGGTCGGTACCAGGCCACGAGTGCCGCCACCGTGGCCAGGTAGCACAGGCCGGCCGCCACCGTGAGCAGGCCAAGATCGGCACCGCCGGTGATGCCGTGGAGGGCCAGCGAGATCAGGCCCTGGCCGTCGGCGACCAGTGGTTGGCTGATGGGCAGCAGGGTTCCGTGCCACCACGCCCCGGCATCCATGACGATGAACGGGAGGTTCGCCGCCAAGAAGATCGCGGCCACGATGCCGACGTAGCGGGTGACGACCGGCCACGCGGACCGCCCGGCCCGCCGGGTCTCGATGAGAATGCCGACCACGAGGAACGGGACGAGGAACCAGGGCGTCTGCTTGATCGAACACGCGATGCCGAGCGCAACGGGGCCGACCCAGCCGGCCAGCCCGGCACCCCGGCCCCGGCCGTACCAGTCCCAGCGCCACAGGGCGAGCATCGCGAACGGGAGGAAGGCGGCGTCGGTGCTCCCGCTGGTGAGGATCGCCGTGAAGATCCCGATCAAGGTGACGAGGACCGCCAGCCATCGTAGGGAGCGGGGAACCAGGAAGAAGAGGAGCACCGCGCTGGCCAGCCAGAAGTAGAGGTCCATCCAGTCCACCACCAGGTGGTGGAAGCCGAGGGCGAAGGCTGGGGCGTAGACGAGGAAGGACCCCGCCGGGTACGACACCGTGCCCACGTGGCCCCCGGTGACGAGGTAGGTCCAGTACTGGGCGGGGTTCTGGAGCAGCAGGGACGCGGCGTGGGACAGGGCTCGCCCGTAGGGGTTGTGACCACTCGCGAGAATGCGGGACGCGACGTGGTCGAGCGCCGAGGAGTCGGTGAGGTAGTAGAGGCGGGTGTGCAGTCCGACGACCTGGGAGGCGGTCACGGCCGTGAGGGCGCCGGTGAAGGCCAGGGCTTCGTGGTACCACGCTCTCGGGCTCGGCCCCCACCAGCAGAGCACGAAGCCTCCGAAGGCCACGGCGACGATCGTCGGGGCGAGCACGTCGATGACTGGCCAGGAGGTCCACGAACCCCACAGGTTGACCCCGCCGACCAGGATCCCGATCCAGGCCAGGCTCCACGCGCTCCGTTCCGCCAGCAGGAGACGGTCGGGCTCCCCGCCGAGTTGGCCCGGTCCGGCACCGTTGGGAAGGGGGGATGAGCCGGCGACGGCCGCCGACCGGCGCCGAATGAGGAGGAGGGGGTTTGCCATAACCAAGGTGATGGTGCCGCCCGAGTCTCGCAGACGGCGCACCCTGCATCGGCCCCGGTAGGCGCGGACAGTAGGCTCCACGCTTCATGGCGGCCACCCACCGAAGAAGGTGTCGGGCTGCGATGTGGCCATGAACGGCTCCAGAGCAGGAAGTTTGTCGCGGGGGGAGCGCTTGGGGACCACTGGTCGGTGAAGATCGGCCTGTCCCGCCGAAGGCCCGGTGAGGCCGGCGACCCCGGGTCGGGCGTGGCCCGGCTGACGGCCGTGCGAGCGGAGGTCAGGACCCTCACGCCGGAGGGTCGACGGGTGCCGCTGTGGGTCTCGGGCGCGCTGGGCGTCGTCGGCTACTCGGGGATGATGCTCACCGGGACCCGGTTGGGCCCGCTACCCAACCCTCCGAGCGGGCAGTGGTGGTTCCACCTCCCGCCCGGGAACCTCGGGGTGCTGCGCGTGCTCTTCTATGTGGCCACCGCGCTCGCCATCGCCGGCTGGATCGGCGTGGGCGTGGAAGCCCGTCACAGGCGCCTGTCGATGTCGTCCGCCCTCGTCGTCCTGGTGCTGTGGTCGATCCCCCTCCTCATCGGCCCGCCCATCTTCAGCAAGGACGTCTACAGCTACATCGGCCAGGGGCTCATCGCCCATCGCGGGCTGAACCCGTACGCGGTCTCCCCGTCGGTGCTAGGACCGGGCCCCCTGCTCAACTCGATCGCCAGCGTGTGGCGCCACTCGCCGGCCCCCTACGGACCGGTCTTTGTGGAGATCGCCCGAGCGGTGACCGCAGTGGCCGGCACCTCGATCGTCGCCGAGGTGCTGGTCATGCGCGGCATCGAGATCGTCGGCATGGCCCTTCTGGCCTTCTTCGTGCCACGACTGGCGAGGCAGCTGGGCACGGACCCGGCCATGGCCGTGTGGCTTGGGGTGCTCAGCCCGTTGGTGCTTCTGAGCTTCATGGCCTCGGGCCACAACGATTGCCTGATGATGGGCCTGGTGGTCGGCGGGGTCTCGCTCTCCCTCGACCACCGCCGCGCCGTGGCGCTCGTGCTCTGCACCCTGGCCACCATGATCAAAGCGTCTGCCGGTGCCGCCCTGGTCTTCTTGGTGGTCGACGAGCTGCGGGCGAGTGACGGGAGCCGGCGGGGGTGGCGGGTCGTGGCCAAGGACGCCGGTGTCGTGGCGGCCACCGTCGTGGTTGTGACGTTGGCGAGCGGGCTCGGATGGCGCTGGCTCCAGCCGTCCAACCTTCGGATCCCGGCCGAGCTCCGGATCAACGCCACCCCGACGGTCTCCCTTGGTGTAGCGATCAGCCGCATCATCGGCCTGGTCCATCTCCACGTCTCCCAGCCGGGCACGATCACGGCTGTCCAGACGATCGGCGGGGTCCTGGCGGCTGCGGGGACGTTGTGGCTGTTGTGGCGGGTCCGGCGGGAGAACCTCGTCCGGGTGCTCGGGGCGGTCCTGGTGCTCGTGGTGTTGGCCGGCCCGACCCTGTGGCCCTGGTATCTCAGCTGGGGTCTCGTCCTTCTCGCCACCACCTCCGCGCAGCGTTCTCGGATCCTGGCCCTGACCGCCGGTGCGACGATCCTTCTGGCCGGCGCGGTGGGGTCGCCAGAGCTGACCGGGTACTGGTACTGGGGCGTCTCGGTGACCACCGTGGCGGGGTGCGTCTGGCTAGCCTCTCGACGGCGGTGGGCCGAGGTGATCCTCGGCCCGAGTTCCGGCCCTGCAGCATCATGACGTCGACACCCGAGACCCGTCGTCACCTGTGGGTCGTCCCAGCGACGACCGAGCGCCTCGGGCCGGTGCGCGCCGCGCCCGCCGGCGAGGTTGTCGCGGGCCGACTGGGGGAGCGGGCCTGGGTGGCCGTCTGGCGGGCGGGCCTCGTCTACCTCGCCTCCCGGGCACTGGTCGTGCTCACCATGGGGGTTGTCGCCGTCGTCGGTGGGGGAAGTCTCGGCGCCCGGATCGACCGGTGGGACAGCGTCTGGTACCTGCGGGCGGTGGACGGGGGCTACCCGTCGCACCTCCCGACGGTTAACGGTCACGTGTTGGCCAACACCATCGCCTTCTTTCCCGGGCTGCCACTCATCATTCGCGCGGTGTCAGGGGCCACCGGCCTGTCGCACTTCGCTGCCGGCGTGGCGGTCTCGAGCATGACCGGGCTCACCGCGACCATCGGAGTGTGGCTGCTCGTCCGCGAGTACGCCGGCGAGCGTGCCGCCGATCGCGCCACTCTGCTCTTCGCGTTCTTCGGCGGATCCTTCGTGTTCTCGATGATCTACTCGGAGGGCCTCGTGATCACCGGCGTCGCCTTCGGGTTGCTCGCGCTGATGCGCCGTCGTTGGGTCGTGGCCGGCGTGCTCGGCCTCGTCGCCACCGCGGCGGCGCCGATTGCCCTCGCCTTCGTCCTCAGCTGCGGGTGGGCTGCATTCGTGGCGATCCGACGTGAGCGAGACTGGAGTTCGCTGGCCGCCCCGGCGCTCGCCCCCGTCGGCACCATCGCCTACCTGCTGTGGTCCTGGCAGCACACCGGTACCCTGGCCGCCTTCACCCAAACCGAGCGCGGTGGGTGGCACAGCTATCTGTCGATCGCCTACCCGTTCAAGATCATCTGGGCCAACCTGGCCCACCCGATCACGACGACGGCCAACCCGAGGCTGGTGTTCTTCTGTCTGTTGGGAGCCGCCGCCGCCGCCGTCATCGCCCTGCGCGACCGGCAACCCTCGTTGCTCGTCATCTACGGGATCGCGGTGGCGGCCATCGCCATGATCACCCAACCGGTCGGGCTTCGTCCGAGGCTCGTCCTCGACGCGTTCCCCCTCATCCTTGCGGTCGCGCTCCGTTACCGGGAGGGCTGGAAGTACAACGTGCTCGTGACCGGTTCGTTGGCCTTTCTGGTCGCGATGACCGCCTACACCGTGGGGAGCTGGACCGTCTTCCCCTGAGTTCTCATGACGGTGGCCGTCACCACCGAGCAAGGCAATGCTGACGGCGCGAGCCGGGCGCGGTTGCCGAGCCTTGGCTTGTCACCATGAGCACGTCGTGCGTTTGGCACGGGGGACCGCCGAAGGTCGCCGCGTGCACCAATCCCAGACTCCACGTCGATCAGGTCCCTCCCCGGGACACTGGCAGCGTTAAAAGGAGCGGTGAAACGGCGACGAGACAACGTGGCCGGACTCGACGTCCACCGAGACCGCCCGGTGGCCGCGACCCGCATCGTCGGAGCGGACCAGGTGGTGGGGGCCATCAACGCCTCGTTCATCACCACCGCCAAGGGCTGGGGCGAGCTCGCCCAGGGGGTGCTCGCCTCGGGGCCAGCACCCTCGCCACGGCGGCGACCGGGGGGTCCGAGATAGCGGTCGCCTACTCCTGAACAGGCCTGGTGGACGAGCGGTGGCGGGGCAACGCGGCCCATGGGACGCAGATGGGGGTGCCAACGCGCGACCTGGGCGGGCCCGAGTGGCTGGCCGATGTGACCGCCCACGGCGTGGTCGCGCCCTCCTTCGTCGTTCGGCCCGAGATCCGCGAGCTTCGGGACCTCACCCGCTCTCCAGGGCCCAGGTCGACGGTGCCCTACAGCGATCCAGCGCCCGGAGAAGACCCTCCAAGACGCCGGGATCACGCTCACCTCGGTGGCCTCCAGGTGTGGTCCCAGTTCTCCCGGGCCATGATCGAGGTCCTGCTCGCCGGCGAGGACGACCCCAAGGTCCTGGGCCCGGTGCGCCCGGGCTGCGCCGCACCCCTCCCGGCCGCTCGGGCCGCCGCTCGCACCAAAACCAGCGACTGGTCCTCACGACGCCCGGATCGCCCGACGCCAGGGTCTGAACGACGCCGCCCGGCAGGCGGCTCGCCTGCCGCGGTGTCTGGGTCACGATCGCCGCGCCAGAAGCCGTTCCCTCAGGGTCCAGAAGCGCTAGGAGACTGCTGAAGTAGTCGCCTCGAAAGGCTCGCGATCTGTGCCCGGGTCGGCAAGAATTTGTGCATGGCACTGGGGTCGGCGAAGGTCCAGCAGCGCTTCGAGAACCCGAGGGAGATCCTGGGCGACCGGTTG
>DAHUZS010000137.1 GCA_027315045.1 Acidimicrobiaceae bacterium | reverse complement strand
ACCGTTCCGCTGGACCTACGACGGCAAGCCTCTACGAGTCGCGTAAGTCACAATGATTAACGCGCGAGAGCACTAGTAGGCCCCGCCGCCCGGTGCGCCCGGGCAACCCGAGACCGCGGGCGGCGGGGTCCCCGGGTAGAACTGTGAGATTCCGGCCTCGTTGCCGGCGGCCGCCATCGCGGTGACGGCGGTCCTGTTCCCGGCCAGCTCGGCGTCGAAGAACTCGGTGGTGACCCGGGCCACAACCTGCTCCGCCGGCGACCCGGCCACCGTGTAGGGCGGCTCGTGCTGGGCACCCAGCAGGTCGAGGTAGTACTTGGGCTGGGGCGCTTCCGTGTAGAACTGCACGCTGCAGCCCGGTGGGTTGATCGTGTCGGCCGACCCCTGTACCGCCAGCAACGGTACGGTGGCCCCGCCGAAGTAGGTTCCCCCGAAGCTGGCCAGTTCGGCTCCCGACAACACCGCGACCGCCTTGACCCGTGGGTCCTGGTACGCCGAGTTCTCGGCGACGGTCAGGCTCACGTCGCCGCCGTCGGAGTGACCCACCAGCCCGATCTCCTCGGTGTTCACCGCCGCCAGGACCGAGCCCGACTGGCCGGCCAGTTGGAGGACCGTGGTGATCACGCTCTTCAGGTCACCGGGGTGGTTGACGATGTCGGACTCGTTCAGGGTGGGCGACGTCGGAGCGGTGTCGGGATAGGTGGGGGCCACGACCACGTAGCCGGCCGTGGCCCATGCCGGGATCAGGTCGGCGTAGGCCGAGACCGAGAGGTCGTAGCCCTGGGAGAAGACGAGCAGCGGGAAGTGCGCGCCGTGGAGCGACGCCCCGGTGCTCGTCGCGCTCGGGTACCACACGCCGGTCGGGAGGTTCCGGGTCGACGACTCGACCACATTGATGCTGGTTGTGCCGACCCGGTAGGCGCCGGGGACGCTCGGGGTCGCCGCGGTCGTGGTCGTGGTAGTGGGTGGGGGCGTGGTGGGAGGGGCCGCGGTGGTTGGGGGCGGCGTGGAGCTCCCTTGCGCCCAGACACTGAGTCCCAGGCCCAGTCCGATGCCTGCCAGGACCATGACGACCAGGACAACCGAGTTGCGCCGGCGGGCACGCCGGTGGGATGGCCGGTACATCTGGCGGGGAGCGTAGCCATGAACGGACCCCCCGCACGGCGCGCCCGGTGCCGGGGCCAGGGCCCGAGGGCCTTCATGTGGCCGTCAGGGTGCCGGGGCACAATGCCTGGAGTGGGGACGTTCGCCGCGCCGCGCCGACAGCCGAGTGCAGCGGGCTTTGGAGCGCTCACCCGAGGGCGGGTGCGGTGAGGGGGCTTCAGTCTTGAGCACGCTGGCCTCCGTTCGCACCGCTGCGACCGACCGTCTCCAGCGTCGGCTCTGGGACCGCCGGGCCGAGTCCTGGGACCAGGAGGGGTCACTCGGGCTCGAGCCGGTGATCGAAGCCGTGCTGCGCACGGCTGACGCCGGTCAGGGCACTGTGGTGGTCGACCTCGGCTGCGGGACCGGCCAGCTCAGCCTGCCCCTGGCCCGATCCGGGGCCCAAGTCACGGCGGTCGACCTCAGCCCCGAGATGATCCGCACCCTGAGGGCCAAGGCGACCGAGGAAGGGCTCGAGGGGATCTCGGGCATCGTGTCCCCGATCGAGCAGCTCGAACTCGGACCCGAGACCTTCGACCTGGTGGTGACCAACTACACGCTCCACCACCTGCTCGACGCCGATAAGCAGAGGCTGGTGAAGATGGCCTATCGCTGGCTCCGGCCGGGGGGGCATTTGGTGGTCGGGGACATGATGTTCGGTCGGGGGGCGAGCGCCCGGGACCGGTCGATCATCGCCTCCAAGGTCACGGTGTTCCTCCGTCGGGGTCCGGCCGGGTGGTGGCGGATCGTGAAGGGCATCGTCCGGTTCTCACTCCGGCTGGGAGAGCGACCGGTCACGATCGAGCGTTGGCAGCAGTACTTCGAGGCCGCCGGGTTCTCCGATCTGTCTGTCACCCCGATCGTCGCCGAGGCGGCGGTCGTGGCCGGCGTGAAGCACTGAGACCGGCCCCAGAAGGCGCGGACCCGGACCGGCGCAAGCTCGTCGTTGGCGTGGTCGACCCGTCGGCGCGCCGTGCCCCAGGTGGCCTCGTCCGTTCACCCTGCTGACAGCGGGTGATAGGAAGGCAAGGTGCTCGTCCTCGGCCATCCCTCGGCGGCGGCGCTCGACGCGCTCCTCGGCGCGGCGAACAAGGAGGACCTCTCCTACCCCCAGCGGGGCGCGACCCTGAGTGGCGACCTCCCGCCGGGCTACCGCCACGACCGCCACGACCTGCGGCTTGGCGGGCCGCAGGCGTTCGATCGGGCCATCACCGGGCTCCGGCTCTGGGTGCCTCACGAGGGGGCGGACATCCACATCTTCCCGCCTGACCAGCCGCTGCTCGAGGATGCCACGTTCCTGGCCCACCTGGCGTTTGGACCGGCCGGGATCGTCGCCCCCTGTCGGGTCGTCTCGGTCCTGGAGGAGGCCGACCGGTTCGGCTTCGCCTACGGCACGCTGCCGGGGCACCCAGAGCGCGGCGAAGAGGCCTTCGTGGTCGAGCGCCGAAGCGAGGGCACCTTCTTCACGATCGTCGCCTTCTCGCGACCGGCCGGCGCCTTGCCGTGGTTGGTCGCCCCCGTGGGTCGGGCGATGCAGCTCGCCATCACCCGACGCTGTCTCGGGGCGTTGACGCGCTTTGTCCGCTCCGCCGGCGATTGACGCGCTGGCACCACCGCCGGTGAGCGACGAGCACCGACCGGGCGCGGCCTGACCACCGCGCCAAGAGCCGTGCTTGGCCAGGGCTGTTAGCCCGACGAGGCGGAGACGAGGAGCGGACCCCCACGGGTGGCCCCCGTCTGGTCGGCTGGGAGCGGGGCGGCGGGGGCGTCGATCGCCTCCAAGCGCACCAGGGGGAAGTTCCGCCGGGTGCGGGACCGATAGAGGCCGACGTGGGGGAAGGCGCAGAGCACCGCCCGCAGGCCCGCCTCGCCCGCGTCGCCCTCGAGGACCACCGGTCGCACGACCTGGCGACAACCGTGCCGCTCGATCTCGACCGGTCCGCCGGCCCGCAGATTGACGAACCAGGCCGGGACGTGGTCCCAGCCCCCGTTGGCGCCGCAGACGACCGGTGACCCGTCGAGTTCGACGTAGGCCACCAGCACCTCTCGCACCTGGCCGGTCCGCTTGCCGCGAGTGCGCAGCACGAGCACGTCGTCGACCCCGAGGGCCTTGACGCCGAGACTGAGGCGGAAGTGCCGGTAGGCAACCACGTCGAGCCGGGTCCACCAGCGCGCCATCCTCTGGTCGAAGGAAAAGCGCCGTCGACCTCGAGGTGCGAGCGGTCGGTAGATCCGAACGTAGGCGCTAGCCAGATGCCTCCGGTACCCGGGACGCTCCTTCATGGCACCACCCTCCCCTCGTCACCGAGGGACCGTCCGATACCCGACGGGCGCCCCCGATGAGGCTGCTTCCAGGGTTCGATGGACGAGCTCCTGGCCGAAGGCGGCTGGTCCGAACGCTCCCGTCGTGTCGGCGAGCTCGCGCGGCCCGAAGGCGGCCTGGGCGACGACCACCGCCCCCTTTGCTTCGAGCGCTCGGCGCATGGCCGGGATCGTGCCCTTCGGCGCCAGCGCGTACGTGCAGAACACCGCGAACCGCTTGCCCCCGAGCCGGGGAAGCCCGGCCAGCCAAGCCCGCATCGCCTTGGCTGGCCGGACCCCGGCGACCAGGAGCCCCTCGACCCAACTTCCCACCACGACCAGGTCCGATGCCGCCAGCTCGGTCCGCCCGACCTTGCGGATCGGTAGGACCCGGACCTCGTCTCCGTCCCCAGCGAGGCGGTCGGCGAGCGCTTCGGCCGCACGGGCCGTCTTGCCGCCGAGGCTCTCGTAGCAGACCAGGACCCGGCGAGGGCGATCGGCCGACTCCTCAGCGTTCGACCCCGGCCGTGCCGGGCGGGCATCGAGCACGGCCAGTGCGGCCCGTCGTCCCTGCGCCATGGCCTCGACCACCGTCGCCGGGCCGATCAGGGCATCGCCGATGACCCACAGGCGCTCGGTGACCGGCAGGGCTGCGCTCTCGAGCCCCACCTCACGACCGAGGGCGAGGGTCCCGACCGGGTTGCCGTCGGAGTAGGAGGACGCCGGCGCAGCCAGGATCCCACTCGCCGTCCAGCGGCGGTCCGGCACACCGACGACGACCCGGCGCACCGGGGTGTCGGGGAGTGCGTCGGCGAACGCAGGGTCCCGGCGATAGCCCATGGCCATCACGACCAGGTCGACGTCGAGGAACTCGTGGCCCTTGGCGAGCACGTTGGGGCGTCGGTCGGCCCGGTCCTGGGTCGTGAGCGCCAGCTCGGCCCGACCGACCCGATCGTCCTTGGCGTGCAATGCGACCAGTGTGCGTAGGAACCGGACCTCGACTCCCTCTTGGCGGGCCTCGTCGAGCTCGTCAGGGCGGGTGAGGGCGAAGCGCTCGTCGAGCCAGTCGACACAGGTGGCATCGAGCCCGAGACGCCGGGCGCTCCGGGCCACGTCCATCGCGGTGTTGCCGGCGCCGAGCACCAGCACCCGGGAACCGAAGCGTCCGTGGCGGACGTCCTGGCTCTCAACCCCGAGGGCCGTGCACCAGCCCTCGGGGTCCCCACCTTCGCCGAGGGCCGCCTTGGCCCCCTGGAGGAAGGTGGTGGCGTCGATGACGCCCGGCAAGTCCGAACCGGGCACCGAGAGCCGCATGGGCTGGCTGGCACCGAGGGCGACGATCACGGCGTCGTGACGTCCGAGGAGTTCCTCGAGGTCCTCGGGGCTCACCTCGACGCCGGAGCGCAGGTCGACGCCGACGTCCACCAGCTGGCGCCACGGCCGGGAGGACACCGCCTCGGGCAGGGTGAAGTCGGGGATGCCCCAGTGGCAGAGGCCGCCGGGCGTGGGATCCTTTTCGTAGACGGTGACCGACGCTCCGGCCTCGACGAGCTCCCACGCCGCACCCGCGCCCCCGGGTCCCGCCCCGATGATGCCGACCGACAGGTTGGCGTCGGTCGGGGGCATGACCGGGGGAGGCACCGGCTGGGTGTCGCCCACGAACCGCTCGAGGCGGCCGATGGCGACGGGGATGTCTCCGGCGAGCGACCAGCTGCAGGCCCCCTCGCATTGCGCCGCGTGGTTGCACACCCGGGAGCAGATGTCGGTCAAGACCGACGTGCGACGGAGGATCGTCTGGGCACCGGTCAGGTCCCCCTGGCGGATCGCGTTGATGAAGCCGGGGATGTCGTTGTGGGCCGGGCAGCCCCGCACGCAGGTCGGGTCGGGGCACTGTAGGCACCGCTCGGCCTCGGAGAGGGCTTCCACCCAAGTGTCGAACCCGGCCCGGATCTCACTGACGTCATTGCGAAGACGGACCGGATGGATCGGCTCAGGGTCGATGCGGGGAGCGACGAGCGCCGGTCCCTCGACGACCACGGCGCTGAACGGGCAGGTCCGAACGCACTGCCGGCAGCCGACGCACAGGTCGCTGTCGGCGAGCGCCACCCAGTGCTCGGTGTCCATGGTCAGGGCCTGAGTGGGGCAACGAACGACACACTCCTCGCATCCGGCGCAGCGGTCCGCGAGGATCCTCACTCCGGGGTGGGTCATTGTCGCCGCAGACATCGTGTCGCTGATGGTCATTGGATCTCCCCGCTAATCCGCTGCGTGCATGATCACGTACAAGAACGCCGCCACGGTCCCCGAACCGAGCACCACCGCCAAGGTGGTCAGGCGCACACCGAGCCGGCTCGTGCTGATGGAGGCCAGCTCTCGGCCCGAGATCTTCCACATCGACCAGGCAGCGGCCAGGGTGCCGAGTGCCACCACCACCACCTGGACGACCACGATCCAGCCGTTGGTGGCGAGTGAGAAGTTGTAGATGGAGGAGTGTGACGAGAAGGCCCCGAAGACGTGGGCCACTGCCGGCACCACCCGCGGTGCGTGCTGGAGGAACTTCGGCAACTGGCGGGCGAAGTAGTCGGCCCCGACGATCGGGATGAGCCCGTAGGCGAAGGGGACGAAGAATGCCCGGAACCGAGAGCTCCGGTCGGCGAAGGCGCCGGGTCGGTCGAGCTCAAGGTCACGGCGGGCGAAGACCTTGCTGATCAGCCAGCCCACGGCGGCCGTGGCCAGGGTCAGCACCCCGATCATGCCCAGGTAGTCGACGGGGTTGGGGTAGTGGGGGAAGTGCAGCTCAGTGTTCAGCCAGTTGTCGATGACGGCGAAGAAGTTGGTGGCGTTGATCTGCTGGTACAGCACGAGCCCCCACAGAAGGGCGATCGCCCAGGCGATGTCGGCCCGCCGACGCCGGGGGGCGACCACCGAGGTGAAAGGCTTCTGCAGGAAGAGCCCGACGTTGCCCTCCGGGCAGGACTTGTAGCACTCGCTGCACAGTCCGCAGTACAGGTTCGAGTCGGCGCTTGCCGGCCATGTGTACCAGGGACACCCGAAGCCCTGCTCGCCACCGCGCATGCAGTCCTTGGTGTTGCAGTTGAGGCACACATCGCGGTCCTTGGTGCGGAACCCGGCGACGGTGCCCATTGAGCCGACCGTGCCGATGAGTGAGGTGAGCGGGCAGATATAGCGACAGAAGGTGCGGCGCTCGAAAATCAAGAAGAAGGTGAGGGCGGTGGCCACGATGCCGATCACCATGAAGCTGGTGGCGGCCGGATTGCCGGGCCCCGCGATGTTGAAGAACTCCTCGATCCAGGTGAGGAGGAGGAAGGCGCCCACCGGGAGGATGAAGCCAAGCCGGGCCAGCGGCTCGGGGAACTTCCGCCCGAGCCCGAGGGCCTTCTGGGTGCGCTGCCAGAGGGTGCGCCGCTGGATCCACTCGGCGAAGCCGCCGAAGGGGCACATCGCACACCACGCCCGACCGACCACCACCATCATGACGAAGACCAGGCAGAACCAGACGTACCAGGTGATGGCGGCGCCGAAGTTGAGCCCGGGGATGGCCGTGCCGAGCAGGCCGACGAAGATCACCGTCCAGAAGATGATCTGGTTGGGCAGGATGAGCAGGAACTGGAACTTTCGGTTGCGGACCAGCCTGGCGATCCTCGGCCGTTGAAGCAGGTCGAGGTTGGGATCCGGGTCCGAGGGACCGAAGCGCTCGTCGATCCCCTCACTCAACCGTGGACGCAGCTTGACTGCCGCTGCGATGGGGTCGGATTGAGGGGCTGCTCGATCTTGCACCTCGAGGACCATTTCCGCCTCCCCGTCTTTCCTTACTGTTCTTCTCTACGTAACCCGTAGAACTACCCATTCGCACAGTACTACTACTTGAGTAAATGTCAAGTTATGAACTACACTTGACTTTGTGAACCTGAAGCTCTCCAAGCGGGGGGACTACGTGGTGCGCTCGGCCATCTATCTCGCCCGGGCCCACGAGTCGGGGGTGCCCAGGAAGCTGCGCCAGGTGGCGGCCGAGATGGGGATCCCCCGCACCTTCGTCTCCCAGATCCTGGGCGACCTGGTCCATGCCGGGCTCGCCGTCCCCTCCTTCGGCCGGGACGGGGGCTACCGCCTAGCTCGCCCGCCGGAGGAGATCACCCTCTTGGAGCTGGTTGAGGCCGGCGAGGGTCCCCTGGCCGCCGAGACCTGCACGCTGGGTGAGGGCCCGTGCGACACCGGTGCGTTCTGCCCCCTGCACGAGCGCTGGAGCGCGGCCGCGGCCGCCCTCCGCTCCGAGCTCGCCTCGGCCACCCTGGCCGACGTGGCCGAACTGTCGGCGGCCGACGCGGACGACCCGGGGTGGCCAGCGGACGCCCGGTGGCCGACGCTCACGGTGTCGTTGGCCGACTCCATCCAGATCGAGCTGGCCTCGGCCGCGGTGGCGGCCCGGCTGCGGGCCGGGGGGTCCTGGCTGACGCCGCACGTCGAAGCGGCTTCGGCCGAGCACGAGACGACCAGGCTGCGGGTCGGTCCGGGGGGGCCCAGCTGGCTCGGCAAGACCGTGGCGGTGCGTCTGGGCCAGCCCGAGGGGACCGACGAGGCCCTGGTCATCCCAGTCGGTTGGGCGGCCACTGGGCCGACGGGCCTGTTCCCCCGGTTCGACGGGGAGCTGCGGCTCCGGGCCATCGACGCCGAACGGACCGAGCTGACCCTCTCGGGCCGTTATCGGCCACCGTTCGGCCGAGCCGGTCAGGTGCTCGACGAAACGGTGTTGGCGCACGTCGCGAGTGCCACCGTGCGCTCCTTCCTCCGTCGGGTTGCCCATACCCTCGAGGAGCCGACGTCACCGACCGAAAACCTTCCCGACCAGGGAGGATCGGCGATCGAGCCACCGGCCAAGCCTGCACTGGTCACGCGGTGACCGACGGCCGCTCCGAGGCTCGCCCGCGCTCGGAGCGATCAGCCTCGCCCGGTCGCGTGCACCTGCCGGGTCTCGGGGGTTCTCGGTCCGAGAATCTCGACCAGCGCGCGGTCGAGGTCCTCGGCCAGGTGCCGGTGCCGTCGGGCATCGGCCAGCGTCAGGACCGTGGCCGTCATCGCCGCGAGCAGCCAGAGGGCGAGGGCCATGACGGCCGCCCCCAGCAGGACTGCAAGCACGATCATCACCCCTTCATCGTGCGCCCGACGAGGCGGGTCGGGAACGGGGAGAGTACGTCCCGGGGACCCCGGATCGTCCGGGACCGGGCCGAAATTCCACGTAGGTATCCTCCTCTGACGCGTCGGGCGGGCCGGGAGCTGGTGGTGAGATGAGCGACCACGCGTCGACCGGGTACGAGCGGCCCCAGACGACAGCAGCTGGAGCCGACCGGACCGCCGACCGGGGGTCCCGGCCGATCCGGGTGGTCATCGTCGACGACCACACGTTGGTGCGCGAGGGCACGATCCAGCTCTTCGAGCAGGAGGCCGAGGTCGAGGTGGTGGGTCAGGCCGGTTCGGGGGAGGAGGGGCTCGCCGTCCTCCAGTCGCTCCACCCCGACGTCGCCCTGGTCGACGTCCATTTGCCGAAGATGAGCGGCCTGGAGTTGGCCCGGACGGTGGTCACCGAACTCCCAGAGGTCAAGGTCGTGATCGTCAGTGCCTACGACGACTACGCGTACCTGACCGAGGCGCTCGAGATCGGAGTCGCCGGCTATCTGCTGAAGACGGCGACCACGAGAGAACTGGTCGACGCGGTCCGGGCCGTCGCCGGCGGGGTCTTCGTGCTGGACCAGGCACTCTCGAGCCGGCTCACCAGGCGGCGGACTGGCACCTCGGCCGCCCCGACGGCCCTCACGAGGCGAGAGAGCGAGGTCCTCTCGGTGCTCGCCCGGGGGCGGTCGAACCAGCAGATCGCGGCGGAGCTCGGGCTCGGCCAACGCACGGTCGAGGGCCACGTGTCGAGCGTCCTGGCCAAGCTCGGAGTGGCGTCGAGGGCCGAGGCGGTGGCCTACGCGTTGGGCCACGGGCTGGTCGGCCACGAGGATCGTGACGGATCGGCACCCGACAATGGCTGAGTTCGCGACCGTCCTCCGGCGATCCTCGCACCCACCGGTGCGGGAGACCCGCTTCTGGATCATCCAGGCGATGGTGCTGCTCATCGCCGGTGTCCACCTGGTGGTCGACCTGCACGTCTCTGCCGAGACCGGCGCCTTTCCGGCCGGTCTCCCAGTGGCCCTGCTCATCATCCCGGTCGTGTACGCCGCCCTCCGCTACGGACTGACCGGGTCGGTCTCGACCGCGATTTGGGCGACACTCGCCTGGCTTCCCGACCTGTTGCTCTCGAACGACCAGGGCCACGTCGGGTCGGACCTGGTGGAGCTGGCCCTCGTCGTCGTGGTGGGATTGGTTCTCGGCCAGCACATCGAATCCGAACGGCTCGCGCGTTCCCGGGAGGAGAGTGCGATCGCCGAACGCCGGTCGGCCGAGGTCCGCTATGGGCAGCTGTTCGAGACCAATCGGTCCCCGATCCTCGTGCTCGATCGATACGGCGAGGTCCTCGACGCCAACCCGGCCGCACGGCGGCTTTTGGGGGAGGACCTGATCGGGACGTTCTTCGGGCGCGGCGGAGCCGTCAAGCAACGCTCCGGGCAGGTCGTCGACCTGCCCGACGGCCGGGACTACCGGATGGACTTCGTGTCGCTGCCCGCCGGGTCCGACGAGGCGGCCACCCAGGTGATTTTCGAAGACGTTACCGAGGAGCGCAGCGAAGGTCGACGAGCCACCCGCTATGCCCAGATCCTGGTCCAGGCGGAAGAGGATCAGCGCAGACGACTCTCACGGGAGCTGCACGACGAGCCGCTCCAGCTCTTCTTGCACCTGGCCCGTCGCCTGGAGAACCTGGGGGGCACCCCCGGTCTTCCCGGTGCGGTGGTCGGCGGACTCGACGAGGCACGCAGCCAGGCGCTCGACGCGGCGGCGAGACTGCGAACCCTCGCTCACGACCTTCGACCCCCGGCACTCGACGAGCTTGGCCTGGTGCCGGCGCTCTCGACGCTCATGAGCGAGGTCGAGGACGAATCGGAGCTCGGCGCCCAGCTAGTCGTCACCGGTTCGGAAGTTCGACTGGCTCCAGAAGTCGAGCTCGGCGCCTTCCGGATCGTCCAGGAGGCCGTGCGCAACACGCTCCGACACGCCATGGCAACCAAGGTCCAGGTGAATCTCGACTACCGGGCCGAGGCCCTTGGTCTGCGCGTGAGTGACGACGGGAGCGGGTTCGCCGCGGAGCGGATGGGCGAGCAACCTGGCGACGGCCACCTCGGACTGCTGGGCATGCGCGAACGGGCGAGGCTCCTCGGCGGGGTGCTCGACGTGCGTTCGACCCCGGGCGTTGGCACCGTGGTCGAGGGAAGCATCCCGTTTCCGGTTGGGGCCTCGCCGGACATGCCCCCCTGCTGAGCGCCGCCGGCTGGTCTCCGAACCTGGGCCGCCTCGGCCTGGTGCCCTTCGTCGCCGGTGCGCCAGCGCCGGCCCGAGGAGCGGGCAGGGACGAACGCCGGATCCAGAGAAGGGCACCAGCTTCTGGATTCTCGCCGTCAGCTCCACGAACGTCCTGGTGTGCCGCGAGCCCGAGCTCGTCTCGAACCCGGAGCTATCGTCCGAACCTGTGAGACTTCGACTTCCCATCGCCGTTTGGGTCCTGCTCGGTTCGGTGGCGTATGCAGGCATCATCGTGTTCGGGCTGTGGATCACTCGGACGCCGCCGATCGGGTGAGCTCGATCGGGCGAAGGGATAACCCAAGTGCCTTGCGCTCGGGATCGAAGAGCGAGGGCTCCGGCGCAGCGCCTTCTCGGAACCGAGTTGAAACCATGACGCTCGCGACGGCAACAACCGGAATGTTTCTCTATGACCGTCCCGGTGTTCCTCGGAGGCCGAGACCTCCGTCGCGTGCGCCGAGCAGGTCCCTTTCGACCCCGAGCGCTGGCAGAGTCGTTGCGGCATCATGAGAGGGCTGCGCTTGTCCATGGGCCGGTGGCAGAAGGGGTGGGGCCATGACCGTGATCGGTACCCGAATGCTCCGCAAGGAGGACCCAGCTCTCCTCACGGGGGAGGCCCGTTACGTCCACGACCTGGTCGTGCCGGGCGCCCTCCATCTCGCCGTAGTGCGTTCGGTCATGGCGAACGCCCGCATTCGCGCGATCGACACTTCGGCGGCCCGGTCGATGCCGGGCGTCGTGGAGGTACTCACCGGAGCAGATCTGGTCGGTGAGTGGGCAGCGCCCATGCCCTGCGCGTGGCCGGTGACCCCGGACATGAGGAACCCTCCCCACTACCCGGTGGCGCTCGACAAGGCGAACTACGTGGGTGACGCCCTCGCAGTGGTGGTGGCCGAGTCGGGCTTTCAGGCGGCCGATGCGGTCGGAGCGGTGGTAGTCGACTACGAGGTCCTCCCGGCGGTGATCGAGCTCGACGACGCCCTGTCCGACCGGGTGGTGATCCACGAGGAGCTCGGGACCAACACCTCCTACGTCTGGGAGCTCACCCCCGACCCGGACAAGGTCGAAGCTGTGTTCGGTTCCGCCGCCCACACTGTGTCCGAGCGTTACGTCCAGCAGCGGCTTATCCCGTCGGCCATGGAGCCACGAGGAGTGTGCGTGCTGCCCGAGCCGTTCGGGGGCGAGTTCATCGTCTACTCGTCGACCCAGATTCCTCACATCTTGAAGATCATGCTCGGCATCACCTGCGGGATCCCCGAGCACAAGCTCCGGGTGGTCGTTCCCGTGGTTGGGGGTGGGTTCGGGTCCAAGCTCGACGTGTACGCCGAAGAGTTGCTCGCCCTGGCGATCGCCCGGCGCCTGAGGCGGCCGGTTCGCTGGACCGAGGAGCGGTCGGAGAACAGCGTGGCCACGATCCAGGGCCGGGGCCAGATCCAGGAGATCGACCTGGCGGCCGACGCCGACGGGAAGGTGACCGGGGTACGGGTGCGGCTGTTGGCCGATATGGGTGCCTATCTGCAGCTGATCACCCCGGGGATTCCGCTGCTGGGCGCGTTCTTGTACCACGGGGTTTATGACGTCGCGGCCTACTCGTTTCGGTGCACCTCTGTGTTCACCAACAAGACGCCGACGGACGCCTACCGGGGGGCGGGCCGGCCGGAGGCCACCTACGCCATAGAGCGGGCCATGGACGCGCTGGCCGCGGAGGTGGGTGTCGACCCGGCCGAGCTCCGCCGCCGCAACTTCATCGCGCCTGAAGCCTTCCCGTACCACTCGGTGCCCGGTCTGGTGTTCGACAGCGGCAACTACGAGGGTGCTCTCGACAAGGCCCTGGAGCTGATCGGTTACGCGGAGATCCGCGACGAGCAGGAGAAACGCAGGGCGGCGGGTAGCCGGGTCCACCTCGGCGTAGGGCTGTCGTCCTACGTGGAGATGTGCGGCCTGGCGCCGAGCCGAGTGTTGGCCTCGCTTAACTACTCGGCCGGCGGGTGGGAGGCGGCCACTGTCCGGGTGTTGCCGACCGCCAAGGTCGAGGTGGTCACCGGCACCTCGCCCCACGGTCAGGGGCACGAGACGAGCTGGTCGATGATCGTGGCCGACAAGCTCGGCATCGACCCAGCGGACGTAGACGTGCTCCACTCCGACACCGCCGTCTCACCTTCGGGGCTCGACACGTACGGCTCGCGCTCGCTGTCGGTCGGGGGAACAGCCCTGTACCTGGCCACCGAGAAGGTGCTGGAGAAGGCGAAGGCGATCGCCGCCCACCAGCTCGAGGCGGCGCCCGAGGACATCGAGTTGGTGGGCGGCGGGTTCCGCGTCGCGGGGTCACCGAGCCGCTCGGTGCCGTTTGCCGCCATCGCCTTCGAGGCGTTCACCGCGCACAACCTTCCAGACGGTATGGAGCCCGGTCTGTCGGCCAGCGTCACATGGGATCCACCCAACTTCACCTTTCCGTTCGGGACCCACGCCTGCGTGGTCGAGGTGGACGAGGAGACCGGCCAGGTGACGGTCCGCGACTACGTCGCCGTGGACGACTGCGGCAATCAGGTGAACCCCCTGATCGTCGAGGGCCAGGTCCACGGAGGTGTGGTGCAGGGCCTCGCCCAGGCGCTTTTCGAGGAGGCCGTCTACGACGAGGACGGCAATCTACGCACCGCCACGCTGGCCGACTACCTCGTCCCCTCGGCGGCCGATGTGCCGGCGCTACGCCTGGCCAGCACGGTGACGCCCAGCCCGACGAACCCCTTGGGTGTGAAGGGCGTCGGCGAGGCTGGCACGATCGCGGCCACGCCGGCGGTGATCAACGCTGTCGTCGACGCGCTCTTCCACCTCGGCGTACGCGACATCGCCATGCCTGCGTCACCGCAGCGGGTCTGGGAGGCGATACGAGCGGCTAACACGGGCGGTCAACGCAAGGTCGCCGACCGCTGACCGTCCACGATCGGGCTCACGTCGAGGGCGTGCCTCAGCGTGGATTCGGAGATCGGGCTGGCCGCATCTGGTGACCGGAACGGCCCTGGTGAGTCCCACTGCTACCAGTTCATGATCTTGGCGACACGATCGTCGAGGCCGCGACGACGCGCCACTTCCAGTTGAAGGTCGAGCGGGACAACCGGCACCTCCTGGCCGCGCCACGTCGCGGTCTCCAATCGGAGATGGGGCTTTGGGCTTCCCCCGAAATCGTGGAGGCTCGCTGATAGTTGATAGCACTGCTGGGGTCATGCGGCTTCGGCGGGTTTGGTAGCGACTCGTTCGGCAAGAACTTGTTCGTAGGCGACCGGCGGGAGCATTTCGCAGGAGCTG
>DAHUZS010000136.1 GCA_027315045.1 Acidimicrobiaceae bacterium | reverse complement strand
CTTGGCGTCTCCCCGGACCGGACTCACACCGGCAGGCTGTCGTGAGCTTGTCGCTCGGTTACGTCATGAGGTTGTCTCCTTCCTCATGGCGTCCAAGCTGCTGGACGCACAGCAGGGCAACTGCGTAGGCATGCACAGGGCGTGCCGATGCACCGCTCCGCCCGACTGGCATCTCCGTCGCGAAACCGCAGCGTACGGGCCGCTCGCGCTCGCGCCACCCTGCATAGGCTGCATACGCAAGGGCTGAGTAGGTCCCCACATACTGTCCCCACAAACACAGAAGCCGCCGACCAAACATGCTGGTCAGCGGCCTGTGCATACGCAAAGGGGCGCGAGAAACGCCCGTACTTGGTGGCGGGGGCAGGATTTGAACCTGCGACCTTCGGGTTATGAGCCCGACGAGCTACCAGACTGCTCCACCCCGCGCTGAAGGGTGCCTATTTTAGCAGCTGACCCCAAGTGTGCGTCGACGGGTAGTGGGTCATTTTCTGACCCACTACCCGTCCCGGAGCTGCGGTGACGGCTACGTGGGGCCCGCGTCACCAGCCCGGGGCGAATTTCCGAACGGACCTACCCGCGGGGCCGTCGGCCCATGAACGCCGCCAGCCGCTCCCACACGGTGCCGTCGTCCGGGGCCGGCACCTCGGGACCGAAGGAGTTCCCCTCGGCATTGCGGTAGTCGGGTGAGATCTCGCCTCGGTGCAGGCGAGGGGGCCGCGCCGATGTTGTCGTCCAACACCGGTGTGATCGGTGGCAGAGGCGATGTTCCAACTCTGAGTGGCCCACTCGACCAGGCAGATCCCGACCAGCGCCCGACCCGGATGGTCGTCGCCCCACGGCCCGGTGATGGTCCGCTCCAGCGTGGCGTCGTCGGCCCGGACCGTCTTAGCTTCGACGCCAACCTCACACGAGGCCGCGGGGATCTCGGCCAGTTCGACGTGCGGCCCCGGCGACTCCGCCGTCGCGCCTCTCCCCAGCCCAGGGCTGCGGCCCGCGCCGGACGATGAAGACCGTGTGGTCGAGCAGACTTGCGACGTCCATGGCCTGGCCGGGGGATCGGGCTCTCGAGCTGGCTTGACTCGACCCGGGCTGCGATGGCAAGGCCCCTTCTCGTAGGCGGAGAACAGCTGGGGTCAGGGATCGTGGTCATGGCGTTCTGAGGTCGACGCCTTTGTGCCCGGTCAGGCTAATGACCGGGTGGGACAGTCCGGCCGATCTGCAATCGGCTGATGCCCCTCTCCGGACCGACCCCTCTCCGGAGCGCCTGGCCTCAGGCCGAGGAGGTCAGCGAGTTCGCCAGCGCCGTCGACCCCAGCCAGGATGCGCTCGGCTTGGGTCGCCGTTCGAAGCTGTCCCGGTCCACCGCGATCAGCCCGAACTTGGGCCGGTACCCGTGGGCCCACTCGAAGTTGTCGAACGAGGACCAGTAGAAGTAGCCCCGCACGTCGATGCCCTCGGCGAGGCAGTTCGACACCCCGACGAGCGCCCGCCTCACGTACTCCACCCGCCGCTCGTCGTCGTCGGTGGCGATCCCGTTCTCGGTGACCAACACCGGGATCCCACCGGCTTCTTGGTGGGCGCGCCGGATCGTCGCCTCGAGGGCCTCGGGGTAGAACTCATAGCCCATCTGGGTGGTCTCGGCCCCCTCAGGCACCGGGAGGGTCCCGCCGGGACCGACGAACTCGCGCGAGTAGGTCTGCACACCGATGAAGTCGTCCTGGCGGGCCGCCTCGAGGAAAACGTCCTCGTAGTTGCGCAGGATGCGGGCCCGCCGCTCCTCCCCGCCATCGACGGCCTGCCAATCCTGCATGGCCAGGGTGAGCCCGGCCGGCAGCCCAGCCTCCCGGGCGATCGCGACCGCGGCATGGTGGGCCTCCACGATGACGCCGTTCACCTGCCGGCGGACCGCCGCGTCCTGTTTGGCCGGGGGAAACGCGCCGACCAGATAGCCGGCGGTGGCGAAGACGTTGGGCTCGTTGAAGGTGCACACGTGACTGACCAGGTCGCCGAGGGCACCGATGGTGCGACGGGTGTACTCGGCGAAGCGGTCGACGACGGCTCGCTTCTCGAAGCCGCCCTCCCCGTGGACCCACCGAGGTGTCGTGAAGTGGTGCAGGGTCACCACCGGGGCGATCGATTGCTCCCGGCACGCTTCGCAGACCCGCCGGTAGTGCTGGAGGGCCGCGACGGAGAACTGGCCGGGCTCGGGCTCGACCCGCGCCCACTCCACACTGAAGCGGTAGGCGTTGAAGCCCAGCTGGGCCAACAACTCGATGTCCTCCCGGTAGCGGTGGTATTGATCGATGGCGTCGCCGCTCGGCTCGGCGACGTTGGAGGCCGGGTCGTGCTCCCACGCCCACCAGTCGTTGTTCCAATTGCCCCCCTCGACCTGGTGCGCGGCCGTGGCCGTGCCCCAGAGGAACCCGTCCTGGAACTCGACGCGCCCGCCGTCAGCGCTCATGGGTGGACCTCCGATCAGTGAGAGGCGTGCGGGCGGACCGTAACAGGTCCGTTTCCCCGAAACGAGGCGACGTCAGGCGGGGCGGCTTGTCCCGACGACGTCCCCGCCAACCAGCACCGGGGGGGCGATGGTCGAAAAGTCGCGACTCCCGTCCCGACCCTCAAGGACGGGATCTTCGACTCCCGAGGGCCGCCGTCTCGCGACGAGGGCGACAGGGCGAGGGTCAGGCGCTGATCGAGAGGTCGATCTCCCCGTTGTCCCGCTCGTGGTGCTCCAGCTTGCCCACGATCCGGGCGGCGTCGGCGGCGTTGTCCGGTCCCGCCCGACCGCTCTTTTCGGCGTAGGAGGTGGCACCGAGGTCGCGGAGCAGGGCGTCGGACGCCCGCTTGGCCTGCAGCGCGTCCAGCTTGGCCTGCCCCTTCTGGGCGGCGTCCTTGGCGGCTGCCGCCGCCTGAGCCGCCCCTTCCTTCACCTTGTCGAGTAATCCCATCCGGTGACCTCCGCACTCGAGCCCGCGTCCCCGCACGCGCTCTTCGAGACCATCTTCGCGCAGATGCCCAGCCCAGGGACCCGGAGCACCGGGGCGGGTGGTCAGCTGCTCGTGGCGGCGGGCGGGCGCCCCAGTGCCGCCGTGGCGGCCTTGCTCTTGGGCTTCGCCTTGGGCGGGGTCGTGGTCGTGGTCGTAGTGGGCGCCGGGCTCTTGACCCCGCTCGGGTTGAGCAGCGCCTGGGCCTGGTTGAGCGCGCTGGCCATGGCCTCGATGTCCGCCTGGTACTGGGATAACGCGTTCGAGCCCCCGGACTGGAGGGCGATCTGGGCAGCCTGGTAGTAGGCCTGGGCCTGCTGGAGGTACTGATTGACCGCCTGGGCGGTCGCCGAGCCCAACGTGGAGGGGTTCGTCCCCGGGCCCGCCGATCCGACGGCCGGAACCTGGAGGAGCGCCTCGAGCGACTGCTGGACGGTCGGTTCGATCTGCACGTTTTGGCCTAGGACCGAGATCACGTAGGTGAGCTCGGGCTCCGGGTTGCCGCTCGACTCCACGTAGAGCGGTCGGACGTAGATCACCGAATTGGCCACCGGGATCATGAGGATGTTGCCGAGCAGGACGCTCGAGCCGTGCTGGTCGAGCAGGGTGATGTCCTGGGAGACGGTGGAGTCCTGCTGGATCTCCGACTCCGCCAAGGCCGGGCCGACGTCCTGGCCGCCGGGGGTGACGTAGACGTGCAGCTTCCCTCCGGAACCCGCCGAGTAGGTGCCGACCATGAAGGCCGACAGGTTCTGGCTGGTCGTCCCGGTGTTGAACGGGACGTACGCGTCGGTGATCGTAAAGGACTGGGTCGTCTGTCCGGGAAGTTGGAACATCTGGTAGATCGGGGCCATCGGTGCGACCGACCCCGAGATCGTCTGGCCCTGAGGGTTGGTGGTCAGGGTGACCTGGAGCGCCTGGGAGGACGACCCGGCTCCGGCGGTGGGCGAGAGGGTCCAGGCCCCGTCGGCGTTGTAGAAGGCGTTCGGTGACGAGAGGTGGTACCGGCCGTAGAGGGCGGCCTGCACGCTGAACATGTCCTCGGGGTAGCGCAGGTGCTCCCGGATGGCCGTGGGCATGTTCGAAACGCTGGTGAACATCCCGGGGAAGGCCGACTCGTAGGTCCGCAACACCGGGTCGTTGTCCATGGCGTAGAAGGTCATCTTTCCCGTGTACGCGTTGATGACGAGCTTCACCGAGTTGCGCACGTAGTTGTAGCTGCCCGGCAGGCCGCTGCCCTGGGGCACGAGCACCGAGTCGGCGTTCTGGGAATACGGGAAGTTGGCCGTGGTGGTGTAGCCGTCGACGACCCAGTAGATGTGGCCCTTCGCGAGCACCGGGTAGGGGTCGGAGTCCCAGCTGAGGAAGGGCGCCGCCTTCTTCGCCATGTCCAGGACGTCCCGGACGAACATGATCCGGGAGTTCGGGGTGATCTGCCCCGAGATGAGCAGGTTGAAGTCCCCGAGCCGGATGGCAAACGCTGCCCGGCGCAGGAACGAGGAGAGCTGGACGCCGCCATCGCCTTGGTAGTGGGGGTTGCCCGTGCCGATCTCGTCCTCCTTGGTGTTGGCCACCACGTAGCCCGGGTAGTGGATGCCGAAGTAGACGTCCGGTTGCGTGACCTTGGGGGCGCCCTTGATCGAGGTCGGCGGGACGTTCTTCACGGCGAACTCGGGGTCACCCTTGGCCGTAGCCGCGTTGGCTTTGGCGATCACGATGCCTTCGCCGTGGGTGTACTGGAGATGGGTGTTGACCCACGTGGGCGAGGCGATACCGGACTGGTTGACCTGGCGCACGCCGACGAGGACCGGCTGGAGACGTCCGTCGATCACGTAGCGGTCGACGCCCAGCCCCTGGAAGGTGTAGTAGCCGTGCGCATACTGGAGTTTCTGGACGGTGGGCAACGAGATCTGCGGATTGGGGTCCCAGAGCCGGATGTTGTTCAGGGTCGGGCTGTTCTCGATGACCTGGGTGGCGGTGAGATTGGTCGAGGCCGGGAAGTTCGACGTCACCACGTTGTGACTGTTGATTCCGTAGGCGTACTGGGTGGCCGCGATGTTCCGGGCGATGTAGGGCGCCTCCTTCGAGTTCTGCGACGGGTTGACGATGGCCTGGGCGATGGCCGGGTAGATCACCCCGATCACCAGGGCGACGAACGCCCACAGCCCGACAGCGAGCACCGGGAGGGTCCAGCCCTGGCGGCGGATGTTCCACACCAAGACGGCGGCCGCCGCCAACGAGATCCAGAACAAGAGCTCGAGGGCGGGGATCCGGGCGTGCACGTCGGTGTAGCCGGCTCCCTCGACGAAGCCGTTGGTCGAGGTCACGAGCTGGTAGCGCGCAAGCACGTACCCGGCCGCCTTGGCCAGGGCGATCAGCGCGAGGAGGACCGACAGATGGGCCTTCACCACCGGGCGGACCCGGGGCCGGGCCCGCTGGGTCCTGATCCCGCCGTTCAGGTAGTGGAACACCGCGGCGAACACGAGGACCACGATCAACGAGACGATCAACCAGTTGACCAGGAACTCGAGGAACGGCAGCTTGAACACGTAGAAGCTGGCGTCCATCCCGAACTGAGGGTCCTTCCACCCGAAGCTCTGCCCGTGGGTGAAGAGCAACCAGTTCTGCCACTCACCGATGGTGCCGGCCGCGGCGATCAGCGCCACCACGACCGACAGCGCGGCGTAGATGCGGTTGGCGTAGGGGCGCACCAGGTGCTGGTACCGGCGGACCAGTTCGTCCTCGGGGTCGGAGCCCTCGGCCGCCGAGCTGATCCGGTCGCAGACGACCAGGTTCACCCACAACAGGACGAAGAACAGGCCCCCGAACGAGGCGAACAGGCCCACCTTGACCCCGAGGAGGGTGTCGAAGACACCGGTCAGGTGGATCGACGGAGAGGAGAACCAGAGCCGGTCGGTGTAGGCGGTGGCCAGCGACCGCAGGGAAGCCAGCAGAATGACCAGCAGGACCGCGATCCCGAGCAGCCACCACCGAGCGCGGTGGCGCACGCGTGGCGCGCGAGGTGCCACATCTTGCGGACTGCGCACGGTGGCGAGCCTAGGCCGGGCGGTCGCTAGGTCGTGGTCGGCGCCACCAGGCAGCGACATCCCGAGTGGGCCGGCGGGTGGAGGTGGCCGGTTGGGAACCGCTCGCCCTCAGGCAGCGCCTCGGCCAGGGCGTTGTCCTCGCAGTCGGCGCAGGATTCCGGCGATCCCGAGGCGATCCAACGCAACGCGGCCTTGCCGCTCGCCGCCCGGACCCCGTTCGAGAAGGCCCCGACCACCTGGTCGCCGGCCAGGCGCTCGATGCGCTCGCCCCGCCACTCCCGGTAGGCGGCGCTCACCAGCTCTGCCGCCTCCTCCTCGGTCGGGCCCGGACCCTCCCCCTCCTCCTCGAGAAGTCGGCGGCGCAGGAGCGTGACCACCGTGTCCGCCAACTCCTGGGCCCCGGTGCCCACGGCCGAGCGGTTGACTTCGCTCGCGTCTGGCGCCGCGGCGGCCTCGGCACCGAGGTGCTGTCGGGCGAACTGTTCGCCGGCGTCGAACGCGTCGCCGAGGAAGTCGATCGATGCCTCGACCAGCCCCCGCCGCTGGTCCTCCTCCGAGTTGATCAGCTCCTGGCGGTAGGCCCCGGTGTCGGCCCGGAGCCGGTGGAGCAGCTGGTTCTGGTCGTCCTGCATGGCCCGCTTGAGCCGCCGGGCCATCTTGGCCAGGATCGGGTCGAGCAGCTCGTCGCGCTCGGCGATGAGCCGCTCGGCCTCGCTGTCGGCAGTGGTCGCCGGCGTCGACTCCGCGCTCGCCTCGGGCTCTGCGGCCGGCTCGGTCATCGGCCCGGCGAAGGTGGACGTGTCGGGTGGCTCGAAGATCGTCTCTGCCGGCGCCGCCGAGCGCCCCTCCCGGATCCGCGCGAAGAGCTCCTCCACCCGAGCGTCGGCGGTGGGCCCGCCCTCGGCGGCGGCGCCGAGGGCCTCACCTGTCGTCGCCTCCGAGCCGTTGGCGGCGACCTCGGGGGTCGCCGCCGCGATCGCCTCGGCCTCGGCCGGCTCGAGCCCCTCCACCTCCCGGGCCTCCACCTCGGCCACCCGTTCGGCCACCGCCGCTGCGGCGGCCCGCGCGTCGTCGTCCGCACGGGCCAGGCCCGAAACGATGTCGTCGACGGTGCCCCGGACCCCGATGACGGTGCGGGCCAACTGGTCACGCGCCGCCCGGAGCTGTTCGATTTGGATCAAGAGGACCCGGCGGCGCTGGGCGGTTTCGGTGAGCATCCGCCGCCTCGTCTCCTGGGCCTGCTCGATCATGAGCCGGCCCCGCTCACGGGCCCGGTCCAGCAGTGTGCTGCCGTCGCCACGCGCTCGCTCGAGGATGGAGGCCACCTCGGTCTGCGCGTCCTCGTGGATGGTGCCGGCGTCGAGCTCCGCCTGGGCGATGCGCTCGGCCGCCGCGGCCTCCGCGCTGACCTGGATGTCCGTCGCCTGCTGCTGGGCGTCCCGCACCACTGCGCTGGCCGTCTCCTCGGCCGCGGCGACCAATCGACCCGCCTCCTGGTGGGCGTTGCGCAGCACCTCGGCGCTCTTCTGGCCGAGGGCCGAGGTGAGGCGCTCGTCGTCGATCTTGGGGTTGGCGGCGCGCTCCTCGGCCTCCGCCAGTTGCCCGAGCAGTTCCTCCTCACGGGCCTCCCAGGTCGCCAGCTCGCGGGCCAGCTGCTCGAGAAACGCCGTGACCTCGTCGGCATCGAACCCCCGACGGTTCCGGTTGAAGGATCGTCGTGG
The DNA here is from genome assembly GCA_027315045.1 of Acidimicrobiaceae bacterium. Taxonomy (GTDB): domain Bacteria; phylum Actinomycetota; class Acidimicrobiia; order Acidimicrobiales; family RAAP-2; genus Palsa-461. The sequence goes on along the minus strand of DAHUZS010000136.1, from coordinate 956 downwards.
CACCTCGTCGGGGCGCATACGGGACGACGGGGTGCTCGGAGGCATGCCCCAAGCCTACGGCCTGGCCCCCCAGGTTGGGAAAGATGCCCCCACGAACACCCGCCCTGAGCTGGTGCTCGACTTCAGGGCCGGACCGGTGCGGCCGGGACGTGGCCACCCAGGCGGCTGAGGATCGAGAGGGCCTGGGCGAGCGAGCTCACCGCGAACACCTTGAGGGACGAGGTGGCTTTCGCCTTGGCAACCGCCAGCTCCTGGTCCGGGACGAAGAAGACGGTGGCGCCGGCCCGCTCGACCGCCACCGTCTTCTGGGCCACCCCGCCCACGTCCCCGACCGACCCGGTGGAATCCATGGTGCCGGTGGCGGCGACCCGAAGCCCGCCGGTCAGGCGCCCGTCGCTCAGGGTGTTGATGAGACCCAGGGTCATGGCCAGCCCGGCTGAGGGACCGCCGATGTTGGCCGTGTTGATCGAGATCCGGAACGGGAAGGTGAAATTCTGCTGGGTGGCCACCACCACCCCGAGGAACCCGCCCCCGGGGCGCCTGCCGGTGCAGCCGGTGGCGCCGGCCGTGCCGGCGGGCCGCTTCACCAGACGCACCGTCCTCGTCGCCACGGCCCCCCGCACCAACACGCCCGAGGCGCTGAAAAGGTCCTGGCGGAAGGACAGTCTGGCCAGTCCACCTGGCCGGATCGCCGACAAGGCGTCGACGAAGCTGCACAGATCGGGCGTCGAGGTCCCGTCGACGCCCGTGACCACCTGGCCGACCTGCAGGGTGCCGAAGGCCGGGGTCCCCGATGCAACGCCCTCGATGACCACGCCGCCGTTTCGTTCCGGGACTGAATAGCCGAGTCGGCGCAGGGCCGCGGCCTTGGCCGCGTCCTTGGCCTGGACCATCTGCAGGTAGCCCTGAGCGGTGAGCTCGGAAGCCGGGATCCCCGTCGGGACGAGCTCGTCGGT
>DAHUZS010000118.1 GCA_027315045.1 Acidimicrobiaceae bacterium | reverse complement strand
CCGGGCCGACGCCCTGGTGGCGCTCGTGTGCGGGGCGGGCGTGCGCACCGAGCTGCTCGTCCGGGCCACAGCCGCCGCCTTGGTGCGCGGGGCCACCGCGGCCGACGAGCGCTGCGAGGTCGACGGGGTGGGCCCGGTGGCGGTGGCGGTCGCCCGCTCCCTCCTCGGCGAGGCGCTCCTCACCGTGGTGGTGCGCGACGGGGCGGACATCACGACGGTCACCTCGACGACCCGGGTCGTCCCGACCAGGGTGCAAAAGGCCCTCTTCGCCCGGGACCCGGTGTGCGTGGTCCCCGGCTGCACCGCCTCGGTCGGGCTCGAGATCGACCACTGGCGCCTCGACTTCAGCGACGGGGGCCTCACCGCCTTGGACAACCTGTGCCGGCTGTGCTCGCTCCACCACCGCCAGAAGACCGACGGCACCCTCGTGCTCTCGGGCGGCCCGGGGCACTGGACGGTCACCACCCCCAAGCGCACCGGGGGGGCGAGGGCGGGGCCCGGCTAGCCGGGCTTTCAGCACATGCAGGGGCGATGTCTGCTGATGACCCACGAGCTGGGAACTTTCAGCGAGGCTGGCGGGGGTCGACGCGCAGAAGCTCGAGGAGCCGGGTCTGGAGGGGAGTGGGTCTTGGGATGTGGGCCGGGCCGGCATCGGTGGCGGGGACGAGGCGCAGATGAGAGAGCGCGGCGAAGATGAGTCGGCCGGTGGGCTTGGCGGGCCGTCCGGCCCAGAGCCCGGCGAGCTTGACCGTGGGGAGAAGGGCGAGGCGGACGGCGCGCTCGACCAGGGCGAAGATGAGCAGAGCCAGGCAGATGATGCTGATGAGTGCTTCGATCCGCCGGTTGTTCTTCAAGAACATGGGGGCAACAGCGAGCGGTCCCTTGAAGTTGTGGTAGCGCCGCTCGGGTGCTTCTTGGCCCTTGTAGTGGCGGAACACGCCTGGCGCGTCGATGTCGGCGGGGAGGTTGGTGAGCAGCGCGTACCAGCCGTCGGTGGCGGCCTCGGCGTCGATGGCTGCCTGGTCGAAGTGCCACACCAAGGTGGGCTTGGAGGTCATCGGGTCGGTGCCGACCGCCGTGTGCAGGTAGGTGGTCACCCGGCGCTGCCTGGCGATCACCGCGATGCGGTCGTTCACCTGCTTGTCGGTCCGGTAGTAGCGGCCGCCGAGCCCCCTCCCGAGACGCTCGAGGTCGTCGCGGGCACGGTCGAGCTTCTTCGCCCGGGCCTTTTCGGCGGCGCCGGCCCGGGCCGAGGACCACACGAAGACCCGGCGCAACTCGAGAGCGGGGTCGGTCTTCTTCTTGCCGGTCAGGACCATGGTGTCCTCGAGGACCCGGTAGGTCCCCCGGTCCTCGGGTGCCTTGTTGGCGTCGCGTTCGGCGACGTAGTCGACGGGGGTAGCCGCTTCGAGGTCGCAGGCCCCCAGCACGTCGGCTCCGACATAGGACTTGGACGCTGGGGCGATGAAGCCGACCCGGGCGGCGACCATCGCGGCCAGGTTCGGATAGGAGACCAGTTTCGAGTCGCCGACCAGCAAGAAGCTCCGCTCGCCGGCGAGCGTGGACAGTGCTTCCATAGCGGGGACGACCTGGGCGACCTCCCCGGCTCCGCCGTCATAGGCATGGTGCCAGAGCGGCACGGCGCCATCCGCGCTGACCGCGAGGCCGGCCTGGACCTGCTTCAGGTCCGGGCGCCGGTCCTTGGGGTGCCCAAAGCGCGCTTCGATGTGGTCGGGGTCGGATGAGAGGTAGGCGCCATAGAGGCTGATCGAGGTCATGTCCCAGTGGATGCGGGCGACGTCGACGCCGAAGGAGGCGATCGCTCGGGCTCCGACCGAGCCGACGATCCCCTCCAGGTGCGGCGCCACGGCAGCGAGGGCCCGGCCGATCCGGTCGTCGTTCAGGACCTCGGGCGAGATGCCGAAGATCTCTTCAACCGCCCAGTCCCGAGCCCAGTCCTCCACGTGGACGAGTGGGGTCGGAGAGGTGAGCCGGTTGGCGATCAGCGCCTCGATCACCTCTCCATGGGTCGCATACGCGATGTCGCGCACCGGGACGGCCCGGTCGACGATGCCTGCGACATCGAGACGCCGGGCGAACGCGGCGACGACCGGCAACGCCCCCAACGCCTTCTCCACGCTCGGCGGCCCGAACTCGACCCGACCTCTCGACATCGCTGACCTCCCCGGCCATTGCCGATGGCACCATCGGCAGCCTTGCCGCTATACACTTCAAGGCACCGACTCGCGGATACCCCACGGAGAGACGATGGTCAGCCCCAGCCAACGACAACGACGAGCTCAGGCCCGCATCGCCGCCGAGCTCGGCCAGATCGGCTTCGCCCTACCCGGCAGCCTGGTCTCGCGCACCACCGCTTGTGGCAAACCGGGCTGCCGATGCCAGGCCGACCCGCCGGTGCTCCATGGGCCCTATCTGACCTGGACCCGCGCCGTGGGCGGCAAGACCGTCACCCGCAAGATCACCGAAGACCAGCGGGCCCGCTACCAGGCCTGGTTCGACAACGCCCGCAGGCTCCGCCGACTCGTCACCGAGCTCGAAGCCCTCTCCCTCGAAGCCTCCGACCTCGAGCGGGGCACGTCGCAGAGGCTCTGATCACGCCTATCCGGCGCTGGGAAAGCGCTGGGACAGAGATCAGCCCTGCATGTGCTGAAAGCCCGGCTAG
>DAHUZS010000116.1 GCA_027315045.1 Acidimicrobiaceae bacterium | reverse complement strand
GTTGTCCTTGCAGTCCGGAGGATGGCCATTACCTGCGATCAGTTGGTGGATCGCCGGGCTCTGACCGACACATCAGGTCGTACGCGGGAACGACAGATCAGGCCGTACGCGATGCGACATCAGAAGTTGTACACCGACAGGCGCTGAAGTCCGGTTCGAAGCAACGGGACGCGACCGCGTTGACCGAGCTTCCCCCGGTTTGGGCGGTGCCGTCAGATTTTCAAGCAGGACGCCAGTGTGATAGTGGATCGCCGTCGACGGTCGCCACGAGCTTGAGCCCCAACGGCGCGAGGCCGTCCCCGAGCGTTACAGATGATGGACGATCCAGGTGATCCCTTGGTAGCCGCGGTAGCCGAGGTAGACGACGAAGGCTACGAGCATGCCCTTGAACGTCCAGGGGATGTGGCGGTGTTCGGCCTCGGTGAGGACGGTGCCACAGGTGGGGCAGGCGCCCTCCTCGTCGAGCTGGTCGTCCTCGACCAGGCAGTCGCATTCGTCACACCAGGCCATCGCGCTGCTCAGCGTCCACCCAGACGGACTCGCAGCTTGATCGGGGTCGCGCCGAGATCGAACCGCTCGCGCAACTGGTTCTCGAGGTATCGGAGGTAGTCGGCCGGCATCCGGGCTGTCGCGAACAGCGTAAAGGTGGGTGGATCAGAAGCCCCCTGGACGGCGTAACGGATGCGGGCCCGCGGGGCCGAGTGTCGAGCCTGGATGTCCCGAATGGCGCGGTTCAGCACCCCGGTCGGGATCCGGGAGTGGTAGGCCTCGGCCGAGGTCAAGAGGGCCGGGAGGATCCGGTTGACCCCGCGCCCCGTCTTGGCCGAGATCCGCAGGACCGGCGCCGCACCGAGGAACGCCAGCCGGTCGCCCACCCCGGCCAGGACCTCCTCGCGCTCTTCTGGTGCCACCAGGTCCCACTTGTTCAGGACAACCACCGACGGACACCCGGCGGCGCCGACCCGCTCGGCCAGCCGCTGGTCCTGGTGGGTCACACCGACCGTGGCGTCGATCACCAACAGCGCGAGGTCGGCACGGTCGAGGGCATCGAGGGCCCGGAGGACCGCATGGTGCTCGGTGCCGGCATCGGTCCGGCCCGGGCGCCGCATGCCGGCGGTGTCAACGAAGCAGAAGGTGCCGCCGTCGGTCTCGATCACCGTGTCGATCGCATCGCGGGTAGTGCCGGGCTGGTCGTGGACGACGGAGCGCTCCTCCCCCACCAAGCGGTTGAAGAGGGTCGACTTGCCGGCGTTCGGCCGGCCCACGAGCGCCACTCGGGGGGCCCGGTCGTCGGACTCTTCGTCCTCCGGCTCCGGCTCCGAGGGCAGCCCGGAGGCGCGGAGCACCCGGACCACCTCGTCGAGCAGGTCGCCGGTCCCCCGCCCATGCAGGGCCGAGACCGGCCACGGGTCGCCGAGGCCGAGGCCGACCAGCTCCCAGGTCGCGACCTCGCGGTTGGCATCGTCGACCTTGTTCGCCACGAGCAGGGTGGGGACGCCCAGCCGGGCCACCATCCGGGCGGTCTCGACGTCCTCCTCGGTCGCCCCGACGGTCACGTCGGCCACCACCAGCACCAGGTCGGCATCGCCGATGGCCCGTTCGGACTGTTGGGAGACCTTGGCCTCCAGATCGTCCCCTCGTCCAAGCCAACCTCCCGTGTCGACCAGGGTGAAGTGCACCCCGGCCCAGTCGGCCTCGAGGGCCTTGCGGTCCCGGGTCACGCCGGGTTCGGGTTCGACGACCGCGACCCGACGGCCGACGATCCGGTTCACCAGCGTCGACTTGCCGACGTTCGGACGACCGGCCACAACGACGAGCGGCAGCTGGGTCTGGCCCACCTCGGCCCGGTTGCGGTCGGCCCGGGGCGGGGTGGCCGGCCCGCCGGCGCTCACGGCGTCTCCGAACCGGCGAGGGCCCGTCGGAGCGACCAGCCGTCGCTGGCCACGACCTCCACCCGTCGGGGCAAATCCTCGATGGTGCGGCCGTCGAGGAACCGACCGTCCGAGAGGCAGGCGTCGGGCAGGAGGTAGCGGTGGTCCTCGGGTTGCCCCCCGAGCGCCTCGGCCACGTCGGCACCGGTGAGCAGGCCGGCCACCCCGATGGTGCCGCCGAAGAAGCGGTTCTCGACCCCGAGCACCCGGACCCCGGGGCGGTCGGCCAGGAGTGGCCCGAGCACCGACGCCCCGAAGGCACCGGTCACCACAGTCACCAGTGCCCCCCGGCTCGGCCCGGGGGCCAGCGTGGCCCGCGGGGCCCGGTAGCCGGCCGGGGGCGCGCCATCGACCCAGGCGAAGAATCCTGGACGGACCCCGAGGGCCTGGTCGGGGTCCCCCCCGAAGGCCTCGAGGAACGCCCGGACCATGCCGACACCGTTCTCGTGTTGGGGGTAGCCCTCGTAGGCCTCGGGGCCCGGAATGGGCGCCCCGGCCATCAGGTAGTACTCGTCGGAGGCGAACACCAGGCGCCGCCCGAGCACCTCCAGGCACACCTCCTGGTGGGCGGTCACGGTCTCGAGCACCGCCTGGGCTTCCTCGGTCGTGTGGGGCCGCATGTCGGGTTCGCGGGAGAACCGGCTCAGGCCCAGGGGGACCACCCCCACCGTGGCCAGCTCGGGGTACTGGTCGAGGACCCCGATCATGGTGTCCTCCAGCACCGCCCCGTCGTTGACCCCCGGGCACACCACCACCTGGCCGTGGACCTCGATCCCGGCGTCGAGGAGGACCCGCAGCCACCGCAGGCTGGTCGCGCCGCGGGGGTTGCGCAGCATGGCGGCCCGGACCGAGGGGTCGGTGGCGTGGATCGAGACGAACAACGGGCCGAGGCGCTCGGTGATGACTCGCTCGGCGTCGAGCTCGGTGAAGCGGGTGAGGGTGGTGAAGTTGCCGTAGAGGAAGGAGAGCCGGTAGTCGTCATCCTTCACGTACAGGCTACGTCGCATGCCCTTGGGCAGCTGGTAGATGAAACAGAAGGCACAGTGGTTGTCGCAGGTCCGCACCCGGTCGAAGACCGGGGTGGAGACCTCGACGCCGAGCGGCTCACCCGCCTCCTTGGCCACCGAGACCCGGCGGCCGAGCTCGGCGCCGGCTCGGCGGACCACCACCTCGAGGCGCGCCGCGTCCACCAGCTGGTGGTACTCGATGACGTCACGGGGCTGCGCGCCGTTCAACGAGACCAGCTCGTCGCCCACCTGAAGCCCGGCCGCCGCCGCCGGCGAGCCCGGCGCGAGAGCGGTCACCCTGGGGGCCGGCATCTTCCCAGGGTAGCGGGGGTGGCGGGGCCGGCCGGCAGCGCCCCTGGGCCCGAAGCGGCCGGGAGCGTGCGCTCGTGGGGGCCACGGCGGCCCCGGTAGCCTGGACCGGGTGGGTGTGGACAAGGTGCTCCTGGCCGAACCGCGCGGGTTCTGTGCCGGGGTCGAAAAGGCCATCAAGGCCCTCGGCTGGATGGTCCGGGTCTTCGAGCCCCCCGTGTACTGCTACCACGAGATCGTCCACAACCAGCTGGTGGTCGAGGAGTTCCGCTCGCTCGGGGTGGTCTTCGTCGACGACGTCGACGAAGTCCCGCCGGGGGCGCCGCTCATGCTGAGCGCCCACGGCACCGCCCCCGCGGTGGTCGAGACGGCGCGTCGGCGGGCCGGGGTGGTCGTCGACGCGGTCTGCCCCCTGGTGACCAAGGTGCACCACGAGCTCAAGATGCGGAGCCGCAAGGGCTACCAGATCATCTACGTCGGCCACGCCGGCCACGAGGAGGCCGTGGGGACCATGGCCGTCGCCCCCGACGCCGTCCACCTGGTCGAGCGGGAGGAGGACCTCGAGGACCTGGAGCCGCCGGCCGGGACCCCGGTGGCCCTGTTGGCCCAGACCACCCTGAGCCACGACGAGTGGCGGGGCCTGCTCGAGGCGGCCATGGACCGCTTCCCCGACCTGTGGCTCCCGGGCCGCAGCGACCTGTGCTTCGCAACCACCAACCGCCAGGCCGCGCTCCGGGCGCTCGCCGGGCGGGTGGACGCGATGGTGGTCATCGGCTCGGCCAACTCCTCCAACACCGTGGCCCTCGAGAAGGTGGCCCTCGTCAGCGGCTGTCCCCGGGTGGTCCGGGTGGACGGCCCCGAGGAGCTCCCCGCCGACCTGTCCGGGACGGTCGGCGTCACCGCCGGGGCGTCGGCCCCCGAGCTGCTGGTCGAACAGGTGGTGCGGGCCCTCGACCCGGCGACGGGCACCGAGATCGTCCCGGTGACCACCGAGGACGAGTACTTCCCGCCACCGCCCGAGCTGCGAGAGCTCCTCCGGGCGCTCGCCACCACGCTCGGGCTCTTCGCGGGAGGGGCCGAGGTCCCGACCGAGCGTGATCCGACCGGGGACCGCACCGTCTCCGCCGCCCAGGTCCTGGCCGCACTGGCCCAGTGAGCGCCTCGACCGACCCGACCCCCGGTGCGAGAATGCCCGGCGTGAGGTGGCCCAGATGACCGGCCCGGCGCGTGGCGGTCACCGACGGCCGGCCCGGGCGAGCTGGGGTGGGCGTCGGAGATGACGCGACGGGGGGACCGGGAGCAGCGCCGGGTCGAGGGCCTGGAGCGGTTCGCGATCGACGAGGCGCGCCGCGATTTCCACGCCCGCTACGGGACACTGAAGCTGGCACCGGTGGTGGCCCTCATCTGCGCTTACGAGGAGGCCGACAACATCGGCGACGTCTTGAAGGCGGTCCCTGAGGAGGCCTGCGGGCTGCCGGTCTCCCCGCTCGTAATCGTCGACGGGGGCGAGGACGCGACGGCCGAGATCTCCCTGCAGCTCGGCGCGATGACCTGCGTGTTCCCCACCAACCTGGGGCACGGGGTGGCCCTCCAGGTCGGCTACCGCCTGTGCATCGAAGGCGGGGCCCGCTACGTGGTGACCCTCGACGCCGACGGCCAGAACGACCCGGCCGAGCTGGCCGACCTGTTGGCCCCGGTGGTCGAGGGGATCGCCGACTTCGTCGTGGCCTCCCGCCGCCTCGGGGTCGACCAGACCAAGGACCAGGTCCGGCGGACCGGGGTCGTGGTGTTCGCCTGGCTCATGAACCGGCTGACCGGCTCGCAGCTGACCGACACCTCCAACGGCTACCGCTCCCTGCGGGTCGAGGTGTTGGCCGACGTGGTCGACCGCCTGGAGCAGCGCCAGTACCAGACCGCCGAGCTCCTGATCACCGCGATCTCGCGGGGGTGGCGGGTGAGCGAGGCGCCGACCGTGTGGCGGCCCCGGGCCTCGGGGGTCACCAAGAAGGGCTCCAACCTGTTCTTCGGCTTCCGCTACGCCAGCGTGGTGCTGGCCACCTGGTGGCGGGAGCGCCGCCGGCGCGCTCAGCGTCCGGCGGCGGCGTCGTAGCCGGCCTGGAGCCGCTCGCGCAGCTGCTCGCTCAGCCGGTGGATCTGGCTGCGAGCGACCCGGCGGCCCTCGGGAGACTCGATCGGAATCGGCTCCCCCACGACGACCGTGATGCTGACGGGCTTGGGAACCTTGGACCCCTTGGGCATGGCCCGCTCGCTGCCGGCGATGCCCACCGGCACGATCGGGGTCCCGGTGCGCGCCGCGAGGAAGGCGACCCCCTCTTGGAGCTCCTCGACCCGGTCACCGAAGCGTCGGGAGCCCTCGGGGAACATGACCAGGAGCTCGCCTCGTCGGAGGACCTCCTCGGCCCGCCGCACCGACTCCCGGTCGGCTCCCGACCGGTGCACCGGGAACGCCCCGAGGGCCTCGAGGAGTCGGCCGAACCACTGCCACTTCCACAGCTCCTCTTTGGCCATGAAGAAGAGCTTGCGCCTGGTGAGCAGTGCGGCGAAGGCGAAGTCGACGTTGGAACGGTGCACCGGGGCGATGATCGCGGCACCCGCCGTCGGCACCTGGGATCTCCCCCGCACCCGGGGCCGGAACCACACCCGCAGGAGGCCCAGGACCACCTGGCGGGCGAAGCGGTAGAAGACGGACCGGCCAGGGTGGACGGTGAAGCTCGAGGCCCCGGCGGCCGGACGTTCGACACCCTCGGGTTTGGCCCGGGCCGGGTCGGCGGCGCCGGCGGCGCTCACAGCCATGACAGCACCTCCTCCACCACATCCTCGACGCTGCGTCCGGTCGTGTCGAGCACGTGGGCGTCGGGGGCTCGGGTGAGCGGCGAGGCCGAGCGGGTCGAGTCCAGCCGGTCCCGACGGGCCACCCCGTGGGCCGGCTCGTCCCCGCCCCGTCGACGGGCCCGTTCCTCGGGCGTGGCGGTCAAGAAGACCTTGACCGTGGCCTCTGGGAAGACCACCGAACCGATGTCCCGGCCCTCGACCACGCCCCCGCGGCGGCGAGCGGCCCAGGCCCGCTGCCGTTTCACCAGCGCCCTCCGCACGGCGGGGTTCGCCGCCACCACCGAGACCGCCCGGGATACCTCCGGGGTCCGGATCTGGCTGGTCACGTCCTCCCCGTTGATCCGCACGACCGCGCCGACCTCGATCGTGGCCCCGGTGGCCAGCTCGGCCAGCGCGTCGGCGTCGTCGGGGGCGATCCCGCGGGCCAGCGCCTCCCAGGCGACAGCGCGGTACATGGCCCCGGTGTCGAGCCGGTCCAGCCCCAGCCGTTCGGCCACTGCCCGCGACACCGTCGACTTGCCGGCGCCGGCCGGACCGTCGATCGCGATGAGCGGCGCGCCCGGGGGCGACCCGCTCAGCGGACCGGCGTGACCGCTTCCCATGCCCCCGACCCGGCCAGCCGTTCGAGGTCCGAGAGGAAGGCCGGGTAGCTCGTCTCGACGCAGCGCATCCCGTCGATCACGCCCCCCCGTGGACAGCCGAGCGCGCCGACCACGGCGGCCATGGCCATGCGGTGGTCCCCTCCGCTGTCGAAGCGGACCGGGCCCGGACCGAGCGCGCCGCGTCCCTCGACGACCAGGTCGTCACCGGCGGCCCGGGCGCTCGCCCCGAGCGCCTCGACCAGCCGGAGCGTGGCGGCCAGGCGGTCGGTCTCTTTCACCCGGAGTTCCCCGACGTCGGAGAAGGTCGTCGTACCAGTGGCGGCCGCGGCCGCCACCGCCAACGCCGGGACCTCGTCGAGCGAGGGGATCTCGGCCGCCGCCACGTGGGTTGCCCGCAGGTCCGAGTGCTCGGCCACCAGGTCACCGGCGCCGTCGAAGGCGTCGAGCACAACCACCGAGGCCCCCATCCGCTCGAGCGCCCCGAGGAACCCGGTCCGGTCGGCCCCGACGTAGACCCGCTCGACGTGCACCCGGCTGCCCGGCACCACACACCCGGCGACCAGCCAGAACGCCGCCTGGGAGGGGTCGCCGGGGATGTCGAGGTCCAGAGGGCGCAGCGAGGAACGGCGCAGACGCACCCGCCGGCCGCCGCCGAGCGGCTCGACCGTGATGACGGCCCCCGCCGCGGCCAGCAGCTCCTCGGTGTGGCTCCGGGTCGCCACCGCCTCCTCCACCACCGTCTCCCCGCTGGCGTCGAGACCGGCCAACAGGACGGCCGACTTCACCTGGGCGCTGGCCATCGGCGGTGCCCAGGTGACCCCGTGCAGCCCTCCGCCGCGGACCGACAGCGGGGGCAGGTGCCGGGGCCCGCGACCTTGCACCCGGGCCCCCATGGCCGACAGGGGCTCGACGATCCGGTCCATCGGCCGGGCCGAGAGGGAGGCGTCGCCGGTGAGCACGCTCTCGCCCTCGAGGCCGGCCACCACCCCGGCCAACAGACGCATGGAGGTGCCCGAGTTGGCGCACTCGAGCGTCCCGGCGGCGCGCAGCCGGCTGCGCCCGCCCTCGATGGCCACGTCGGCTCCGGTACGCGTCAGCGCGGCCCCCAGCCGGCGCACCGCGGCCGCCGTCCGGGCGACGTCATCGCCGTCGGAGAGACCGCGCACCCGGGTCGTGCCCTCGGCGAGGGCCCCGATCAGCAGGGCCCGGTGGGAGATGGACTTGTCGCCCGGGGTCCGCAGGGCGCCGCGCAACGGCCCCACCGGGGCGACGGCGACGGCATCGGGCAGCGGGGTCTCGATCATGCCAGCTCGATCACGGTACAGAAGTGTCCCCGGTGCTCGATCGCCTTGCGCACCCGGTCGGCCTCGTCCTGGCCGACGAGCAGGGTGAGCACGCCCCGGGGCCCCTCAGTCGAGTGGGCGATCGTGAGGTCGTAGATGTTGATGTCGAGCTCGCTCGCCAGGCCGGTGAACTCGGCCAGCACCCCCTGGCGGTCGGGGATCGGCACGCGGAGCTCGGCCAGCCGGTCCGGCCGGGTCCCGCTCGAGGGCAGGGCCCGCCGGGCGGTACTGGCCGACTCGAGGAGGTGGAGCAGGCCGGCCCGGTCGGCGTGGGCCACCTTGTCCCGGAGCGCACCCAGATCCGAGAGCAGCCGGTCCAGGCCGGCCACGATGGCCCGGGCGTTCTCGGCACAGATGTCTGGCCAGATGCTGGGTTGCCCGGCCGCGACCCGGGTCATGTCCCGGAATCCCCCGGCGGCCAGGCGCAGGAGGGCGCCGTCGGCCTTGGCCCCCTCGGCCGCCGCGTTCATGAGGGTGGCCGCGACCAAGTGGGGGACGTGGGAGACCACCGCCACCAGCCGGTCGTGATCGGCCGGCGAGAGGGCGACGACGTCGGCCCCGAGCGCAACCACCACCTCGGTCACCGCGGCGTAGGCGGCGGGATCGGTCTCGAGGGTTGGGGTGAGGACCCAGGTGGCCCCGACGAACAGCTCGGGGTCGGCCCCCTCGGTCCCCGACTGCTCGGACCCGGCCATCGGGTGGCCCCCGACGAAGCGGGGGTGCCGGACCGCCTCGACGACCGGCGACTTCACCCCGCTCACGTCTGTCACGACCAGGTCGTCGGGCCTCCCGGGCTCGCCGAGCAGCGTCCGGACGATCCCCGGGGCGCCGCCGGCCGGGACGGCGACGAAGGCGATCGTGGCGTCGAGGCCGGGGCCGAGCTCGTCGACCACGCCGAGCTCGAGCGCCCGGGCGGCGCGGGCCGGGTCGGCGTCGACGCCGGTGACGTGCCAGCCCCGGGCCCGCAGGGCCTCGCCGAGCGAGCCCCCGATCAGGCCGGTGCCCACCACGAGGGCCCGTCGGACGCCGGTGGTGGTCATGACCGATCCGCTGGTGCCTGGGCCGCCGCCTCAGACCGGGAGGTCATCGCGCAGGCCCTTGGCCCCGTGCAAATAGACGTGCCGTAGCTCGTCGCGCGGGCGGGTGGTGTGGATGTGCAGCAGCACCCGCAGACACCTGGGTGTGCCGCCGGCCACGGCGATCTCCGAGGCGCACAACAGTGGCACCGCGCCGAAGCCGATGTCCCTCGCCCCGGTGGCCGGGAAGGCCGAGGTGACGTCGGGGGTGGTGGTGAAGATGATGCTGACGATGTCGTCCTCGACCAGGTCGTTGCGGGCCATGATCTCGCCCAGCAACTCCTGGATGCGGGCCGCGATCTGTTCGGGGGTGTCCTCGTCGACCGTCGTGGCGCCGCGGAGGGCTCTCGTCAGGGGTGCACCGGGCATCGCCCGAGATGCTAATCGGAGGCGGGCTCTTCGCTCAGGGTCCCCTGGTGGGCGGCCTCGGCCAGCGAGCGCAGCTCGGCGGCGCTCAGCCGCCGCCAGCGTCCGGGCCTAAGGGCGGGGTCGGACAACGGGCCGATCCTCGTGCGCACGAGGCGCTGCACCTCCAGCCCCACGGCCTCGCACATCCGGCGGACCTGCCGCTTGCGCCCCTCGTGGATCACGATGCGAAGCACGCTGGGGGCCAGCGCGCCGACCCGGGCCGGTGCGGTCACCCCGTCATCGAGCGTGACCCCGCGCCGCAGCCTCGCCAGCGCGCCCGGCCCCGGGGGGCGGTCCACCTCGACGAGGTATTCCTTCTCCACGCCGAAGGAGGGGTGGCTGAGGGCGTAGGCCAGGTCGCCGTCGTTGGTCATGAGCACCAGGCCCTCGCTGTCGAGGTCGAGCCGCCCAATCGAAAAGACCCTCGGCTCCTTCGGCACGAGGTCGGTGAGCGTCGGCCGACCCCGGCGGTCCACGGACGCCGAGAGCACCCCCTTGGGTTTGTTCACCAGGTAGGTGACGAGCCCCGGCGCGGTTGGGACCGCGACCCCGTCGACCGCTACCGGGTCGCGTCCGGGAACGACTCGCTGGCCGAGCACCGCCGGGCGGCCGGCGACCGTCACCCGCCCGGTGGCGATGAGCTCGTCGCAGACCCGCCTGCTCCCGAAGCCCGCGCGGGCGAGGACTCTTTGGAGTCGCTCCCCTGCCCCCTCTGCCGGCTGGGCCGGCATCCCCGGATCGGGCCGGTCAGTCACCAACGGACGGGCGCAGCCGTTCCTCCAGCTCGACCAGCTCGTCGGGACCGGGCAGGAAGTCCTCGATCGGGGGCAGGTCCTCGATCGAGTCGATCCCGAGACGCTCCAAGAACAGGTCGGTCGTGCCGAAGAGCATCGGCTGGCCGGGCCCATCGGCCCGGCCGAGGGCCCGGAGGTAGCCCCGCTGCTCCAACAGGCGCACCACGCCGTCGACGTTCACGCCGCGCAAGGCGCAGATCTGCGAACGCGAGACCGGCTGGCGGTAAGCGACGATCGCCAGGGTCTCCAACGCCGCGGTGGACAGCCGGTGCGACACGTCCCGGTTGGCGAAGCGCTCGACATAGAGGGCCTGGTCCGGGTGGCTCTGGAACCGCCAGCCGCCGGCCACCCGGGCCAGCACGAACCCCCGCTCGTCGCGCTCGTAGCAGCGGGCCAGGTCGGCCGCGACGGCGTCGACCCGCTCGACCGGCTCCTCGAACAGCTCGGCCATGAGGCCCGGGGCTACCGGCTCCAAGGCGACCAGGACCACCGCCTCGATCGCTCGTCGCAGCTCGTCGTCGCGCATGCTCAGCCCCGGTACTCGTCGACCACGATGGCGCCGACCCCGACCCCGACGGGCTCGTCGCCCCCGACCCATTCGATCTCGAGCGCACCGAAGGTGCGACCCTGGCCGAGGGTGACCCGGCCCAGCTTGCACAGCTCGAGCAGGGCCAGGAACCGCACGATGACCTCGATCTTGGCGCCGAGGTGCCCGGTCAGTTCGGCGAAGGTGACCCGCCGGCGAGCGGGAAGTTCGGCCGCCAACTCCTCGACCGCCTCGGAAACGGTCAGGGTGTCGACCACGGTGACGTGGGACAGGTCGATCCGGGTCCCCGGGCGCTCGGCGGTGGCGGCGACGAAGGCCCTGGCCAGCGCGCCGGGGGTCACGCCTTCGAGCAGGTCGGGCGCGTGGACGACGAAGTCGTCCTCCAGGCCGGCCAGCCTGGGCACCGACCGGTCGGCCGCCTCGGTCATCTTGACCAAGGTGTCGGCCACCGCGGCGTAAGCCCGGCACTCGAGCAGCCGGGAGAGGAGCAGGTCCCGCTCGTCCCAGCCCACAAGCTCGTCCTCGGAGTCGACGTCGTCGGGGCCCGGGAGGAGGCGCTGGGACTTGAGCTCGAGGAGGATGGCCGCCACGAGGAGGAACTCGGAGAGCGCCTCCATGCCGTAGGCCTCCTTGCCCTCGGCCAGGGCGGCCACGAAGGCGTCGACGACCGGCGCGAGCGGCACGTCGAGCACGTCGACCTCGTGGCTCGTCACCAGGTGCAGCAACAGGTCGATCGGTCCCTCGAAGACCGGCGTGGAGACGGAAACGCCCACCGCGACGACCCTACCGAACCGGACCGCCCAGACCGTGCATCCACGCGGGGATCCGGGCGGGTGGCCCTGCGCCGGGTCGTACCATGACGCATGGCCACGGTCTTCTCGGGCGTCCAGCCCTCGGGCGATTTCCATCTCGGCAACTACCTCGGGGCCTTCCGGAACTGGGTGGCCGCCCAGCACGACAACGACGCTTACTTCTGCGTGGTGGACCTCCACGCCCTCACCCTCGAGATCGACCCGGCCGACCTGCGCCGGCGCACGCTCGACGCCGCCGTGGTGCTCTTGGCCGTCGGCCTCGACCCCGGGGTGGTGACCCTGTTCGTCCAGAGTCAGGTGCCCGAACACTCCCGACTGGCCTGGCTGCTCGAGTGCACGGCCACCATGGGGGAGCTGGGCCGGATGACCCAGTACAAGGAGAAGAGCACGGGGAGCGAGTCGGTCCGGGCCGGGCTGTTCACCTACCCGGTCCTCATGGCTGCCGACATCCTGCTCTACGACGTCGACGAGGTCCCGGTCGGCGACGACCAGCGCCAGCACCTCGAGCTCACGCGGGATCTGGCCATGCGGTTCAACAACCGCTACGGCGAGACCTTCAGGGTCCCCCGGGCGACGATCCCCAAGGTGGGGGCCCGGGTGATGGACCTCCAGCACCCCGAGGCCAAGATGTCCAAGTCGGTCGACTCGCCCCTCGGCACGGTGCGCATCCTCGACGACCCCGACGACATCGTGCGCAAGGTGCGGCGGGCGGTGACCGACACCGGCACCACGGTCGAGCACGACCCGGCGAGCAAACCCGGGGTGTCGAACCTCCTCGA
The DNA here is from genome assembly GCA_027315045.1 of Acidimicrobiaceae bacterium. Taxonomy (GTDB): domain Bacteria; phylum Actinomycetota; class Acidimicrobiia; order Acidimicrobiales; family RAAP-2; genus Palsa-461. The sequence continues at coordinate 12,852 of DAHUZS010000116.1, read as the reverse complement.
GCTCCTGGCCGCGTCGACCGGGGTCGGCGTGGCCGAGGTGGCCGAGCGCTACGACGCCTACGGCCCGCTCAAGCAGGACGTGGCCGACGCGGTGGTGGCCCTCCTGTCGCCGGTGCGCGCGCGGGCGCTCGAACTGCGCTCGGACTTGGGTGAGGTGGAACGGATCCTGGGTGCCGGCGCCGCCAGGGCCCACGACATCGCCCAGCGCACCTACGCCCGGGCCGCGCTGGCCATGGGTCTCGTCCCCTGAGCGGTCCGGCTCACACCCCGAGCAGCGAGCCCCACCAGTTGACGGTTGAGTTGGAGAAGTGCCCGATCAAGGTGGTGTTGCCGTCGGGGATGAGCGTGGCCAGCACCACCACCCCGAGCACGAGGGGCAGGGTGTAGCGCCGCATCCGGAGGTACCGGGGCCACCAGGAGCCGGGCAGCAGCCGCTCCACCAGCACCGAGCCGTCGAGCGGGGGGATCGGGATCATGTTGAAGACGGTCAGCCACAGATTGACCAGCCCCAGGTAGAAGAGGATGAGCACCCACAGCGGGACCACCTGGTTGACCTCGATGGCGTGGACCGCCCCGAAGAGGTGGAACAGCACCGCCGAAAGGACGCAGAGCACCACGTTGACGGCCGGGCCGGCAAGCGACACCAAGACGCCGTGGTTCCTCGGGCTGCGCAGCTTCGACACGTTGACCGGCACCGGCTTGGCCCACCCGAAGAACCCGTAGCCGCCCCAGATCATGAGCAACGGGACAAGGATCGTCCCCACCAGATCGACGTGGGCGAGCGGGTTGAGGGTGAGGCGCCCGGCCCGCTTGGCGGTGTCGTCCCCGAACGCCAGGGCCACCCAGCCGTGGGCCACCTCGTGGAGGATGATCGAGGGGATGATCGTGCAGAACAAGACGACGTCGACCCGGTTGATGCTGTGGGCGTGGGCCATGAGCACCGCCACGAGGACCGCGATCCCGACCCACAGCCAGGTCCCCCGGCCGGCCCGGCCGCGCGGGCTCGGCGCGGGCGCGGGCTCGGTCCTCCGAGAGCCGGGGGTGGTCCCCGGCGGGTAGTAGTAGCCGCCCCCGCCGAGCGGCCCGGCCCCGTTGGTCCCCTCACCCTGCGAATCGCCAGTCCGTTCCCGGGGTCCTGGCCACCAGTGGGCGGGGTCGCTCATCGAGTCACGAGCGCGACGCGCACGTGATGCAGAGCTGTGCCGCCGGCATGGCCTCGAGGCGGGCCGGACCGATGGCCTGGCCGCAGCGGGCGCACCGGCCGTAGGTGCCGTTGTCCACCCGGGCCAGCGCCGCCTCGACCTCGGCCAACGCGTCCTTCAGTTCGCCGGCCAACGCCTCGGCCTCCCCCCGCTCCGCCGTCACCTGGGAGGTGTCGGCGAAGTTGGAGTCGTAGTTGAGGCCGCCCGAGTCGCCGTGGCCCAGCTCAGCCCGCTGGTGCGCCAGGCCGGCCCGCTCGCGCTCGAGCATGGCGCGGTAGTCGGCCGTGACCGGTTCGGACGTGGAGGCGTCACTCGCCATGAAAACCAAGCCTAGAGGTTCCGCTCGCCGGAGATGGCCTCCGCCGACCGGTCCGAAACCCGACTGCAACGGTTCCTCCCGACGCCAGGAAGTCCCTGGGCAACTGCCCGAATGCCGCCGCCAGCGACCGGCGCAGGGACCTTGGGCCCTAGTTTGGGTGTCAGCGCTCGACCACGATGGCCCGCAGGCACCCGCACGTCGAGGAGATGAGGGGGGCGAACTGTGCTCCACACCATGATGGGAGCGGCCGTAAACCTGAGCCAGCCCGGCCGGTACCTCCACTGGTCGATCTTCATGGTCTCGGTGTCCAACCTGGTGCTGATCGCGGTGATGGTGGTGATCTTCGGGCTGGCCCTCCTGGTGCCGTTCCCGAACCGTCACCGGACCGAGCCGGACCTCCCGGCGCCCGCCCCCGAGCCGCCCGTGGACCCGGCAGAGGGGACCGCCACCATGTGGACGGCGAGGATCCGGCGCCGCGCCCTCCGGCTGCTGCCGCCGGGCAAGCTCCTGCCCGACCGCCAGCCGGCCTACGTTTCCTCCTGGGTCTACGTCTTCGGTGTGGCCAGCCTGGCCGCGCTGGCGTTGGCCATCGTCTCGGGCGCGGTCATCGCCCTCGGAGGCGTCGACTGGTGGCACACCAACCCGGTCGGCCACTTCTTCAACAGCCTCCACCTCTGGAGCGTCGAGCTGTTCATGGCGTTCCTGGTCATCCACCTGTGGGGCAAGTTCTGGATGGCGGCATGGCGGGGCCGTCGGACGGCCACCTGGATCACCGGCATCGTCGCCTTCATGGCGTCGATCGTCGAGTGCTTCACCGGGTACCTGTCCCAGCAGAACTTCGACTCCCAGTGGATCTCCACCAACGGCAAGGACGCCATCAACTCGGTCGGGTTGGGCGCCTTCTTCAACCTCATGAACTTCGGCCAGATGCTGCTGTGGCATGTGGTCCTGATGCCGATCATCCTGGTGGCCATCGTCGGGGCCCACATCCTCTTGGTGCGGGTCCGTGGGGTCTCCCACCCGCTCCCGGCCGTCCCGACCCGGGGACGGGCTGCCCGGCGGGCGGCCCGGACGGCCGACGCCGCCGAATGGCGGGGCCCCACCCGCCGCTACGACATCGTAAAGGAGGCCTCCATCGCTGGCGGCGTCGCCCTGGTGCTGGTGGTGCTCTTGGCCTCCCTGCTCTCCTCCCCCGACGAGCCCCCGGTGACCGTGGCCACCTGGGCCAAGATCGCGCCGGCCGACTTCGTGGCCACCGCCGCGAGCGAGCTGGCCGGGACCAGTGAGACCGCCACCTACGGGCCGCCCTACAACCACCAGGACGGCAAGGTGCAGCGGCTCGGCTGGTCCTGGCAGACCCTGGCCGGGGTACGTCAGCCGATCGACGCCGCCGCCAGCTTCGTCGTCGACCCGCTGAAGACGCTGACCCCGAGCTCCCCAACCTTGCGGGCGGCCCTGGACGAGTACGTCTCGGCCTCGCGCTCGACCCAGAAGGCGTGGGGCCAGTCCTACCTGAACGCGGTGAGCAAGGTCCGCTTCCTCAACGGCCGTCCGGTCGTGCCGAGGACCAACGACGGGCCGGTCCCCACCATGATCGCGAGCGAGCTGACCCTGGCCCGCTCGGGCGCCCTCGATGCCGACCTGTTGGCCCAGCACCCCTTCTACGGGACCGACTTCACCAAGCCCCTGCTGTTCTTGGAGGACGGCAACTACTTCGCCAACAAGGCCCAGGCCGACCACCTGACCGGCTCGCAGTGGGGCGTGATGAACGAGACCGGCAGCTACCCCGGGCAGCCCTGGCTGTGGCTGTACACGCTGTGGTACCAGATCCCCGGGTTCGACAGCTCGGCCAACATCGACCTCATCGCCATCTACCTGACGGGCCTGGCGACGATCCTCTTGCTGTTGGTGCCGTTCATCCCGGGCCTGCGGGACATCCCGAGATGGATCCCGGTGCACCGGCTGATCTGGCGCGACTGGCACCGATCGGCGGCGGCGGACTCCCAAGACCTCACCCCCTCGGCGGCGAGCGCTGGCTCCGGCCCGTCAGCGGCGTCGGGCTGACGCGGGCCCTGGCCGACGCCGAGTGCTGGAGCGGGCGGCCGAGTGAACCCGAGCTCGGGGTCCCGGTCACCACCGGGGCGGCCGAGACGGTGATGAAGTCCCGGGCCCACCAGGACTGGAAGTAGCGGCTGGGCCCCCCGGCCATGGCCGAGAGGAGCTCGGTGCCGTTGGCGCCGCTGGCGGTCCCAAACGAGCTGGACGGCGTGAAGTAGCTGTAGTTGACCCAGTCGGTGTTGATGTCGAGCTCCATCGCTCGCACGGCCCCCGCTCGCACCAGGAGGTTGGCCAGGTCGGTGATGTTGAGCCCGGGACCCCCCACGTAGACGAGGGCCCCGTCGGCGGTGACCCCGAGCCCCGAGCGCCACACGTAGACGGCGTTGCCGAGGGTGGCGCCCCACTGGGTGGTGTCGTTGGCGTTGAGACCGGGCACCGCGGCGCCTCCCTCGACCAACAGGTCGAGGTTTTGGCGGACCGAGACCACCTGGGGGGTCATGGTGACGTCCTGGCCCCACGCCCCCACGGTGGCCGAGCCGTTGCGGTAGACGACGAAGGATGCCGCCCCGTTGCGCAGGGGGATCTCGGTCTGCCCGTCGGTGTAGTACCCGCCGTTGGCCGCGGACATCAAGAAGCCGGCGTTGAACGCGGCCACGAGGGTGTCCGAGGCGGTCGGAGAGATCGGCGCGGTGTCCGGATACGGGCCGCCACCGGGGATCTGACTGCCCGAGTACAGGGTGGCCCGCAGCAGCTTGGTGTCCATCCAGGCCACGCCGACCACGTAGCTCGTGTGGATGGGGTCCGGTCGCAGCGTGGTCACATAGATGGCCGGCAGCCCCCCGACCAGGCGCCCGACCGGGGTCCACTGGCCCTCCCCCGGCAAAGGGGGTGAAGCAGGCGGCACGATGGCCGCCGGCGGGGCGAGGTGGGGCGGGCCCGAGGTGGTGTGCACCTCGTGGCGGTGGACCTTCTTGATGGCGCCGTCCGGCGGCTTGCCCCCCACCGGCGGCGGGTGGTGGCTGTACCACAGGTTCTCGGCCCAGTTCACGATGGCGCTCGCCCCGTGCCCGCGGGCCCACTCGGCGAAGCGGCCGGGGAGCGAGGAGCCGAGCATCGGGTTGGTGAGGGCCGACCCGAGCGAGATCCCGAGCCAGCCGACCACCCCGAGCGTCAGGGCCAAAAGGGCGACGCGGATGCGGCGGCGGCGGAAGGTCGCCTTGGTGGGACGGCCGCCTCGTCGACGGTTCGGTGGCGCCGGACGGCGCTCGGTCACCCGAGTCTGAACGCGTGCCACCACGCCCCCACGTACGGGACCACCAGCACCCCGAGGCCGACGCCGATCACCAGGCTGAGCGCGAGCAGCCACTGGCGGATCGCCGCGCCCCGGACCTGGCGCCGGGTGCGGGCGATGAAGTCGAGCGGGGCCAGCCGGGCGGTGTCGAGAAAGTGCCCGAGCACGTGCAGCCCCATCGCGCCCAACCACAGGACGAAGCTCCCCTTGTGCAGCGCCAGTAGGTCGTGCTGCCACGAGGTCGGTCCAAGGAGCAGAGCGATCCCCGAGGCGAACAGGACCACGGTGAGCACGACGACCACCGGGCCGAGCGCCCGCAGGAGGTTGGGCGGCGGGCCCTTGCGCCGGTACTCGGGCGCGCCCAGGTAGTAGCGGGCGAACCGCCACATCGTGGCCGACATCTTCACCAGCACCGGAGGGACCAGCAGCATGCCGACGAAGACGTGCAGGGTGAGCAGGGAGCCGATGCGCAGGATGGTGAGCCCCTCGATGAAGAGCAGGACCAGGAGCAGGGCCGCGGTGGTGCCGGTGAGCCGGGCGTTCGCCTCCACCCCCTCGCGGGCCCGCCGGATGCCCCGGCCGATCCCGAGGTTCGGGCGGGGCCGGCGTCTTGTTTCCTCGAGGGGCATCATCGCCGGTGGCCCCCGGTGCGCTCGGGTTCCCGGTCCACGAGGTGCAGGGCCAGCTGCGGGCACATCTGGACCGCCCCTCCGGCGTGGACGACGAGCGCTGGCCAGCGCTCGTCGTCGAGCACGATCGGGTACCCGAAGGGGTCGAGGTCGATGCGCAACCGGCGCCTCAGCGGGCCCACCTCGGGCGTTCCCGCCCGGCGGCGGGCCCTCGGGTGCCTGGGACGGGCGGGACGCCCGGTACCGGCGGGAGTCGGCAGCGCCCCGAAACGCAGGTGGGCGACATCGGCCGAGAAGACCGCACAGGCGCTGGTCACGAAGCGGGCCACCCCGTCGGGGCGGAGCCTGCCGAGAAGGCGCGCCGGCTCGTTGTGGGCCGGCCGCTCGGCGGCGAGGGGCCGGGTGCTCACGGTGACGGAAAGGACCCGTTGCCGCCAGCGCTCGAGGCAGCGGACAGCGACCCCGAGACGAAGTTCGAATGGTCGTCGATCACGAGCTGGATGGACAGGCTCTCGGAGCGCCCGGATCCCGACACCGAAGCGCTCACCACCGATCCATCGAGCGAGGTTACCGGCCCCTGCAGGGGTCCGAGGGTCACCGCCCCCGAGGTCAGGCGCACCGTCTCGGTCGCGGCGGCACTGGCCTGGAGGCAGCCGGGTGCGGCGACCGGGACGATGCGCCACTGACCGGCCGCCGGTCGACCGGTCGGTGGGTCGACGATGTGCTGGGGCACCTCCGCGCCGATGCGCCAGCGCCGCCGGGCCGTCCGAGGTCGCGAGGCCTGCGGACCGGACGGTCACCGACTCGCTGCCCGGATCCTCCCCATCGACACCGCGGGCACCCAAGGCCAGCGCGAACCCTTCGTGGTCGGGCGGGGCACCGACGGCGACGTCTCCACCGAGCGCCACGAGAAGCGCGCTACCGACCGCCTCATGCGTCCGGCGGGCGGGGCGTTCGGCCGCCCACGCCTTGGCCCCCGGCCCGAGGTCGAGCCACACCCCGAAAGGGCACACGACCTCCGAGGGTCCGGTGTCGAGCACGACGGTGCGCCGGCCCGGAGCGGGTCGGGCTGGGGGCACCGCTGCGTCGCGGTCGTCGGGGAGGGCGGCCAAGTCCCGGTCGTCGCCGAGCCGGCACATGGCGTCACCCACCGTGGGGTCGACGGCGCCCGGGTGCGCCTCGCACATGGCCAGGGTCGCGGCGAGCAGTCCCCATAGCTCGGCCCCGGTCGGCACCGGCCGGGGCGCCGCCGACCGGGGCGAGGAGATCTCCGAGGCGTCCCACAAGCGCCTGGCCAACCGGTCCACCAGGAAGATCTCGTCTTCGAGGATCCGCCCGGCCTCCACGATGCCGGCGGGATCGGCCACGACCACCTCGGCCAGGGCGCCGAGTCCGGGGGTTCGGTCGCGCGCCGGGCCGCTGCGCGGTCGTGCGGCCACGGTCAGCCGGCCCCGCTGACGACGACCGGTGGGTTGGTGGTGCGCACCGGCGGGCTCGTCGGGGGGGTGAGGGTGCTGGGCGTGCCGTTCGTGGCGCTCGTCGAGGACGAGCCGGCGCTCGGCGTGCCGGCCACCCCGGTGATCGTCGAAGGGGTGGATCCGGTGCTCTGATGCCCCGGGAAGGCCCTGGCGACGTCCCGGCCGAGGCCGCCGACCGCGCTCACGCTCGAGGCTCCGATGGCTCGGGTGATCCTGCCCACCGGGGCGAGGGACTCCTCCCTCCGGCGTCGGGCGACCCACTCGAACGCGGCACGGGCGTGCTTCGGTGAACCGGGCACGGATCCAAGGTAGGGATCGAGCCTGAAGCCAGCATGAAAACGGGCAGCCGCAGCCCTAAGAAGCCGCTAAAAGGTTCCAGTTCAGGGGCGTACCGGCGTGTCGTCGGCGGCCCGGACCCACCCCGGTTGGCCCTCGGGTCGCTCGACCGCCCGCTCCTCGGGTGGCGACGCTCCGACGCGTCGAGAGACACCGCGGCGCCACGACACCGCCATGTGGGCGCCGCCGAGCCGGGAGCGACCCACGGTCCACGAGCCCCGGCTGGAGCGGACGACGGCGTCCGCGATGGCCAGGCCGAGCCCGGTGCCCCCCGGCGACTCGTTGGACCGGTGGAACCGGTCGAAGATGTAGGGGATTTCGTCCTCGGGGATCCCGATCCCCGAGTCGTCCACCTCGAGGCTGACCCGGCTCGCCAGCGCCCGCACCCGGACCTCGACCCGGCCCCCGGGTCCGGCGTAGCGGCAGGCGTTGTCGACCAGCACCCCGGTCAGCCGGTCGATGTCCTCGGCCGCCGCCGAGACGAGGAACGGGCCACGGCCGCTCACCCCCACGTCGAGGGTGAGGCCCCGGGCCTCGCTCACCGCCAGAAAGCGCGCCGCGCAATCGGTGGCCACCGTCCCCAGGTCGCAGGCCGCGCCGGGGTCGCGATCGGGTGCCGAGCCGTCGTTGCGGGCCAGCCACAACAGGTCGTCGACCACCTGGCGGAGGCGGCGGCCCTCGCCCGCGATGCGCTGGAGCACCGCCGCGTCGTTAGCCGGGTCCCGCTCGGCCCGCAGGGCGAGGCCGACCTCGGCCTCGATGACGCTGAGGGGGGTGCGCAGCTCGTGGGAGGCGTCGGCGGTGAACTCGACCTGGCGTCGTCGTATCAACTCGAGCGGCGCGGAGGCCCGCAGTCCGATGACGAACGCACCGGCGAACACCGCCACGAGGAGCACGGCGCCGAAGACGATCTCGGGGACGAGGAACGCCGAGTGGACCCGACTGATCTCCGAGACGCTCTGGCCGACAACGACCCACCGGCCGTCGAGCCGGCGGGCGATGAAGCGGAACGGGACCGTCCCCACGTCGACCGTCACCGGCACTGCGCTCCACTGCTGGGTGGGGAGCGCCGGCGCACCGGCCGTGAGCGGGGTGACGACCCCGGCGTCGGTCACGGCCCAAAGAAAGCTGGGGGCGTCGTCGATGTCGGCGGAGCTGGGTTGGGGGAGGGTTGGCGACGGGCCCGACGCCGGGGCCGGAACGGCCCGCAGGTGGTCCAGGCGGCCGACCAGCCGGACGTCGACCTCGTTGGTCAGTCGGTGGGCGACCAGCACGTTGATGACCTCGGCCCCGACGACGTAGAGGGCCACGACCACCAGGGTTGCGACCACGGCCACCCGGGCGGCATGGGAGCGGTCTCGCCGCCTGCGCTCGCGCCGCGGGCTCATCCCTCGGCGATCCGATACCCGGTGCCCCGCACCGTCTCGATCCGGGCGCTCGACCCCTCGATCTTGGCCCGGAGGCGGCCGATGTGGACGTCGATGGTGTTGGATCCGACGGCGTCGGCCTCCTCGTCCCAGACCTGCAGGGCGATGCTCCGCCTGGTGACCACGGCCGGGAACCGGCGCAGAAGCAACTCGACGATGCCGGTCTCGGTGGCGGTGAGGGGTACCGGCCGGCCCGACACGGTGAGGACCCGGGTGGCCGGGTCGAAGCTGAGGTCCCCGCAGGTGATCTCGGGGTCCAGTCGAAGCGCCGGACGCCGCTGCAGCGCGCGCAGCCGGGCGAGCAGCTCGTCGAAGTCGAACGGCTTCACCAGGTAGTCGTCGGAGCCGGTGTTGAGCCCCTGGATCCGGTCGGCCGCGGTGTCCCGGGCGGTGAGCATGAGGATGGGGGTACGGACCCCGGCGGCGCGGGCCTCGGCGACCGTCTCGATCCCGCTCTTCACCGGCATCCGCCAGTCGACAATGGCGACCTCGTACTCGTAGGTCCGGAGGTGAGTCAGGGCCGCGGCGCCCTCCCCCACGGCGTCGACGGTGTAGCCGTTGTCCTGCAGCCCACGAACGAGCACGGCACGGAGCGCCGAGTCGTCCTCGGCGACGAGCACTCTCATCGGATCCCCGATCGTATTGGTGTGCCGCGGCCGGCGAGCGCCGTCGTGCTCAGGCGCTGCGCGACCGGGCCGACGCCGCCCGGGGGTGGGCCGCCTCGTAGGCGGACCGCAAGTGGTCGGCGGAGATCTTCGTGTACAGCTGGGTGGTCCCGATCGAGGCGTGGCCGAGCAACTCCTGGACCACCCGGATGTCGGCCCCGTGGGCCAGCATGTGGGTCGCACAGGAGTGACGCAGCACGTGGGGGCTCACCGGGCGCTCGATCCCGGCCTGGGTGGCCCTGCCCGCCACCACGCCGAAGGCGCCCTGGCGGCTCAGCCGACCACCCCTGAGGTTCAAGAAGACCGCCTCGGCGTCCTGGCGCCGGCGCCAGCGGGCTGGGGCCAAGGCGGCGCGACCGGCCTCCGACAGCCAGGCACCGAGCGCCTCTTCACACTTGGCGCCAATCGGGACGATCCGCTCCTTCGCGCCCTTGCCGAACAGCCGCAGCAATCCCTCCCCCCCGGCCAGGTCGGCGAGGTCCAACCCCACGGCCTCGGAGATCCGGACCCCGGTCCCGTAGAGGAGCTCGAGCAGGGCCCGGTCCCGCCGGGAGCGGGGGTCGTCACCGAGCGCCGTGGCGAGCAGCCGACCGACCTCGGCCTCGCTCAGGGCCTTCGGGAGGCGGCTCCCCAGCCGGACCCCGTCGACCTCGGCCGTCGGGTCGAGGGACGCCCCGCCCTCGTCGACCAAGAACCGGTGCAGCCCGCGCAGGACCGACTGGGCCCGGGCCACCGATGCCGGCGATTGCCCGCTGGCGCGCAACGAGGCCAGGTGGGCCTCGACGTCGGCCAGAGTGGCCGAGGCCGGGGCCCGGCCCCGGGCGCCCAGACCCGCCTCGTAGGCCGCCAGGTCGCCCCGGTACGCCACCACGGTTAGCTCGGCCCGGCCCCGCTCGACCGTCAACCACGACAGGTACTCCTCGGCCTCGGCGCTGAGTGGGGTCCCCCGCACCTCAACGACCTCGCTTCGGATCCGCCCCGGCGAGGGTCGCCAGCGCCAGCGCCACCCCGGCCAGGGTCGGGGCATCGATCAGCTCCCCGCCGGCCGCTAGCGCCACCACCGCATCGAGGGGGACTCGTTCGAGGGTCATGGCCCGCTCCTCGGGACCCTCGCGCTCGGTGGCACAGGTGCTGAGCCCGGTAGCCAGGTACACCGTGGTCACCTGGTCGCTCACCCCGGGCGAGACCGGGAGCGGGGCCAGCCTGCGCCATCGAGACGCGACCAGCCCGGCCTCCTCGGCGAGTTCCCGCCGGGCGGTCTCGAGCGGGTCCTCCCCCGCCACATCGCACGTCCCCGCGGGCATCTCGAGCACGCTCCTCGCCATCGGGGCGCGGAACTGGCGCACCAGAGTGACCGTGCCGTCGTCGTCGAGGGCGATGATCCCGACCGCGCCGGGGTGCCGGGTGAACTCGCGCGAGAAGGTCTCGCCGTCGGGACTGGTGTAGGTGGCCCGCTCCATCGCCAGGCGGTGACCCTGCCAGAGGACTTCGGCGCTCGAGCGGACGAATCCGGACCCGGGTACGGACGGACGGGCCATCGCGGCGCCCCTCAGCGCAGGTCGAGCTCGAGGAGGTGGGGCTCCCGGCCCTCGGCCCGCTCCCGTGCCGCCGAGACCAGCTCGCGGAAGAGCGGATGGGCCCGGTCGGGCCGGCTCTTGAACTCGGGGTGCGCCTGGGTGCCCACCCAGAAGGGGTGGCCGGGAAGCTCGACGAACTCGACCAGCCGGCCATCGGGGGAATTCCCCGAGCACCACAGCCCGGCAGCCTCGAGCCGGGTGCGGTACTTCGCGTTCACCTCGTAGCGGTGACGGTGGCGCTCCGAGACGACCTCGGTCCCGTACATCGAGGCCACCTGGGACCCGGGCGTGAGCATCGCCGGGCAGGCGCCGAGGCGCATGGTGCCGCCGAGGTCGACCACCTGGTACTGCTCGTCCATCAGCGCGATCACCGGATGGGGGGTGGTGGAGTCGAACTCCCCCGAGTTGGCCCGCTCCAGCCCGGCCAGGTCCCGGGCGACCTCGATCACCATCACCTGGAGGCCGAGGCAAAGCCCGAGGCACGGGATCCCGTGGGTCCGGGAGTAACCGGCCGCGGCGATCATCCCCTCGATGCCCCGTTCCCCGAACCCCCCGGGGATCACGATGCCGTCGAGGTCCCGCAGGCGGTCGCTGTCCAACAGGTCCGGCACGAGCTCGGCATCGATCCAGTCGATGTCGACCGAGGCGCCGTGGTGGAAGCCGGCGTGGCGGAGCGACTCGACCACCGAGAGGTAGGCGTCGGGGAGGTTGACGTACTTGCCAATGATCCCGATCCGGACCCGGTGGTCGGCCGCGGAGGCCCGGTTCACCATCGACTCCCACTGACCGAGCTCGATCGGGTGCCGGTCGAGCTCGATGCCGAGGGTCGTGCAGACGTAGGCGTCGAGGCCCTCCTCGTGCAAGACAAGCGGGATCTCGTAGATGCTCGAGGCGTCGACGGCCGAGATCACCGCCTCCACCGGCACGTCACAGAGCAACGAGATCTTGCGCTTCAAGGCATCGGAGATCGGGTGGTCGCTCCGGCACACGATGGCGTCGGGCTGGATCCCTCGGCTCCGCAGCTCGGTCACCGAGTGCTGAGTCGGCTTGGTCTTCTGTTCCCCCGACGGGGCCAGGTACGGCACCAAGGTGAGGTGGAGGTAGCACACGTTGTGCCGGCCGACATCGCTGCGCAGCTGGCGGATGGCCTCGAGGAACGGGACGATCTCGATGTCCCCGACGGTGCCCCCGATCTCGACGATCACCACGTCCACGTCCTCGTCGGCCAGGCGCTTCACCCGGCCCTTGATCTCGTCGGTCACGTGCGGGATGACCTGCACCGTCTTGCCCAGGTAGTCCCCCCGCCGCTCCTTGGCGATCACCGTCGAGTAGATGGAGCCAGTGGTGGCGTTGGAGTTCCGGTTGAGGTTGACATCGATGAACCGCTCGTAGTGGCCGAGGTCGAGGTCGGTCTCGCCGCCATCCTCGGTGACGAAGACCTCGCCGTGCTCGCCGGGGTTCATCGTCCCCGGGTCGACGTTGATGTAGGGGTCGAGCTTGGCCATGGTCACCGCCAGGCCACGGAGCTTGAGGAGCCGGCCGAGCGACGATGCAGTCAGCCCCTTGCCGAGAGAGCTGGACACTCCCCCGGTGACGAAGACGAACTTGGTCACCGGGAGACTGACGCCTCGTTCCTGCCGTCGGTGGCGGCATTTCGGCGGTGCACCGCCCCACCCTAATGGAAGGCCGGCGCCCCGATGGTGGACGTGACCGCTAACCCCGGGCGACGGCGCCCTCGTCCGCGGCGAGCTCGAGGAGCTCGCGCGCGTGGGCCCGGGCGCGGACCGAGTCGGGCTGACCCGAGAGCATGCGGGAGATCTCGATGACCCGGTCCTCGCCGGCGACCCCGTCGGCGACGGTGGTGACTCGT
>DAHUZS010000114.1 GCA_027315045.1 Acidimicrobiaceae bacterium | reverse complement strand
TGCGATGCGGCAGCGAGCTCGAACGGGCCATGCGCTCGAGCGCCCGGCGCTGCTCGGGGGTCACGGCCAAGGGCGGGGCGGTCATCACCGGCATGCTGCCAGCCTAACCACCCTATCTATATCAGCGACGGACCACTAGGTGGGCGGGTTCAGGGGATCACTGCAACGACTCGGTGAGTCGATGACGCTTCGTCGACTTGACCGAGGAGACCTCTGTGCCGCCGCACCTCACGGCGGCACAGAAGCAGATGGCCCGTCATTTGCGCGCTCGAGGGCTCCCTTTGCCAGTTTGCATGGGAGGTTGGCTGCACTTGGATGGGCGTGTCGGTCGTGCTGCGGGACGAGCAGAAGATTTCTCCTCGTCCCGATCGATGGCTGCCCGGAGGGGACCGATGTGCTGGCGCCGAACCGCCGCTCAACGATGGAAGCGCCCGGCACCCGGAGCCCGGCACCGGTGCCGGCAGCGGCCCCTCGCGGCGGCCACCTCGGTCCGGGGCTTGGGCTTGGGCACCCGATCGAGCGCGGTCCAGGCGCTGGTGCCCGGGGGAACCACGCGCGGGCCGTCTTGGCCGAAGACCAGCCGCACCACGGCGGCCGGGCGGGGGGTCATGCTCTGGTAGTCGACCGCGAAGGGGGCGTAGAACATCCACCAGCGCCTGTTGTCGAAGAACAGCGACTCCTCCCCCGGCCCCGCCCCCTGGGCGTTCGAGGAGAACCAGGCACCGAGCGTCGTCGGTTCGCAGGGCCCGGTCACCGATGCGCACTCCGCCAGGCCCATGCCGTAGTTGGGCTCGTTGAACCAGTTGCCCGAGAAGAACAGCCAGTAGTGGCCGGCGGCGTAGACCATGTCGGGCGACTCGACGATGCGACCCTCCCACGGGAGGTCGGCGGTCAGCAGGGCGACGGGCTGGCCGAGGAGCGCCAGGCCGTTATCCGACAGACGCTGCACCCAGATGGTCGTGTGGGTCTGGGCGTTCAAATCGGCGTTGTCGTCGGACTTCCACACCAGCCACAGGTGCCCGGTCGGGTCGACGAAGGCCCGGGGGTCGATTGAGCCCAGGTGGTCGAGCTGACACACGAGGGGGTGGGGGGACAAGGAGCGGTACGGGCCGACCACCGAGGTCGAGGTCGCGACCCCAATGCACTTGTCCACCGCCGTGCCGCTGGCCGCCAGCGCGGCGTTGAACCACATGACGTAGTGCCCGTGGACCTTGAGCACGTCGGGTGACCAGGTGAACCCGGGTTGGGCCCAGCTGGGCAGGGTGGGCATGGCGTCGATCGGCGGGGTGGTCCAGTCGGTCAGGTGGTAGGAGACCCGGACCGGGACGTTGGGGCTGAAGTACCCGTCCTGGGACGAGAACATGACGTAGACCCCGTTGGTCTCGATCACGTAGGGGTCGGGGACGTCCTGGTTGGGGGTGACCACCACCCCCGGGTCGGCCAGGGTGACCGCCGCCATGGACACCGGCCGGTAGAAGGGCACGAGCGGCCCGGTTGTCCCCCCGGTTGCCGGCCCGGTTGCCGCCCCAACCACCCCCGCTGCCGGCGGCGCCCCCATCACCAGGGCGAGGCACCCTGAGGCCAGCGCGCCGAGCATCCCGAGCCGCCAGCGCCGCGGGGCTCGACGCGCCCCGAGCGCCGGCGCGCTCAGCTTCCAAGCGGTCCTACCAAGCTCCTCCCCCATCGTCTCAGCGAAGCGTCGCCCCCAGCTCCCTCTCGGCTGCGGCCACGCAGCCGGCCCGCAGAGCCCCCACCTCGGTGTCGGTGAGCGTCCGGTCCGGGGCGCAGAACCGCAGCCGGAAGGCCACGCTCCGTCGCCCCGGCTCCACGCCCGGGCCCCGATAGACGTCGAAGAGGCTAACCGACTCGAGCAGCTGCCCTCCGGCCCCCTCGAGCACGTCGACCAAGAGGTCGACTGGGACCGTGTCCGCCACGCTGAAGGCCAGGTCCACGTCCGAGGACGGATAGCGGCTGACCGGCCGGACCACCTCGCTGCGCCTCCCGACGACGCCCGGGTCGAGCACGACGCCGAGGTCGAGCTCGAGCCAGCCCACCCGGCCCTCGGCCGCGCCGAACTCGGTCACGACCGCCGGGTCGACCTCCCCCACCGTGCCCACCACCGGACCGTCGAGCCCGGCCCGGATCTCGAGCGAGCGGGTGGGGTGCAGGCCCGGAGGGGTCGAGCCGTCGGCCGGTGGGCGCAGCCGCAGGTCGGCGAGGCGCAGCTCGTCGCGCAGGGCGCCGAGCGCGCCGACGGCGCTCGTGGCGTCGTCGAGCTTGGCGGCGAACACCGCCGAGAGCAGCTCCCGCTCGGCCGGCAGCGCCGCCTCGGCCGCGCCGCCCGAGCCGGCCCGGGCCGCGGTGTGGGCCGGGTCGGGCGGCCCGAACACCACCCCGACCTCGAACAGCCGGACCTCGCCCTGGCGACGGTCCCGGTTCCAGGCCAGGGCCCGGAGCAGCCCGGCCATCTGGGTCTGGCGGAGGCTGGCCTGGTCGGCGGCCATCGGGTTGGTGATCCGGACCGGCTCGCCGTGCACCCCGACCGCGGCGTCGTCGGCCGCGTCGACGAGCGAGGGGGTCCACACCTCATCGGATCCCAGGCCGACCAGGACCTGGCGGACCTGCCGACGCGCCCGCTGGTACGCGCTGAGGCCGCCGGGGTCGGTCCAGGTGGGCTGGCGGCGCTCGATGCGCGAGTAGCCGAAGACCCGAGCCACCTCCTCGGCCAGGTCGGCCACCCCGTGAGACCCGGGACGGACATCGGGTCGGTTCGAGGGGACCACCACCTCGAGCGAGTCGTCGCCCCGGGGAGTGCAGGCGAAGCCCAGCGGCTCGAGCAGCCGGGCCATCTCGTCGCGCCCGAGCGCCGTCCCGAGCAGCCCGTTGACCCGACCGGTGTCGAGGGCGATCACGTTCGGCCCGCCGAGGTCCCCTCGCACGTCCAAGGTGCCCGCCGCCACCACCGTGGTCGGTGCGCTGGCCATCAAGAGCTGGCAGAAGCGCTCGGTGGCCCGATCGATGCCGAAGGGGTCGGTGCCCCGTTCGAAACGGGCCGACGCCTCAGTCCGCAGCGCCAACCGCTTGGAGGTCCGGGCGATGACCATCGAGTCGAAGTACGCCGCCTCGAGCAGCACCCGGGTCGTCGAGGCCGAGATCTCCGAGCTGGTGCCGCCGAAGATGCCGCCGACACCGACCGGCTCACCGGCGGCGTCGCAGATCACGCAGTCCTCGCCGGTCTCCCCGAGCCCCCGTCCCGGCACCCCGAGCACTCGGTCGACCCCGTCGAGCGTGCGGACCACCTCCCCGTGCCGGGCCCGCCGGACGAGGAGGCCCGGGGCGCCCAGGCGGTCGAGGTCGTAGGGGTGGGTGGGCTGGCCGAGCTCGAGCATGACGTAGTTGGACGCGTCGACCACGTTGTTGATCGGGCGCATGCCGGCCAGCACCAGGCGGCGGGCCAGCCACTTGGGCGACGGGCCGACCACGACGCACTCGAGCACCCGCACGGTGAGCCGCGGGCAGAGCTCGGGCGACTCCACCACCGCGCTGGCCAGGCTCCCGACCGACGGGCCGGTGGCGGTGACCTGTGGGGTCGGCAAGGTGAAGGGGAGTCCGAAGCGGGCGGCCAGATCGCGGGCCACCCCGGCGATGCACCAGGCGTCCGGGCGGTTCCCCTCGACCGCGAGATCGAAGACGATGTCCGGTTCGATGCCGAGCGCCCCGGCCAGCGGGGCCCCGGGAATGGCGCCTTCGGTGCCGGTGAGGACGAGCAGGCCCTCCCCATCGTCGGAGAGGCCGAGCTCCCGGCCCGAGCAGAGCATGCCGTTGGAGGTCACGCCCCGCATCGTCCGCCGGCCGATCTCCATGCCGTTGGGGAGGACCGTGCCCACCCCGGCCAGCGGGACCAAGTCGTCGACCCCGAAGTTGAAGGCCCCGCACACGATCTCGAGGGGCTCGCCCCCGGCGTCGACCACCACCCGGCGGATGCGGTCGGCCCCGGCGATCGGGCCCACCTCGAGCACCTTGGACACGACGATCCGCTCCAGCCCGCCGCCCACCCGCTCCACGCCCTCGACGATGAGGCCGAGGTCATCGAGGGCGACGACGAGCTCGTCCACGTCCCGGTCGATCGGGACGAAGTCGGCCAGCCACGACAATGGAGCGCGCACGGTCTGCCCCTAGAACTGCCGGAGGAAGCGGACGTCGCTCTCGAGCAGGTTGCGCAGGTCGGCGACCTCGTGGCGCATCTGGGCGCAGCGGTCGATCCCGAAGCCGAAGGCGAAGCCGCTCCACTCGAGCGGATCGATCCCCGCCGCGTCGAACACCGCCGGGTCGACCATCCCGCACCCGCCGAGTTCCAGCCACCCGGTGCCCGAGCAGGTGCGGCAGCCCGCCCCGAGACAGATGGTGCAGGTGATGTCGTACTCGGCCGAGGGCTCGGTGAAGGGGAAGTACGCCGGCCGCAGGCGCGAGTGGACCTCGGGCCCGAAGTAGGCGGCGGTGAAGGTCTCGATGGTCCCGGCCAGGTCCGCGAAGGTGAGGCCCCGGTCGACCACCACCCCCTCGACCTGGTGGAACACCGGCAGGTGGCTGGCGTCGGCTGTGTCCCGGCGGTAGCAGCGCCCGGGCATCACCGAGTGGATGGGGATCGATCCGGCCGCCACCGCCGCCTCCATGAGCCGGATCTGGACCGGCGAGGTGTGGGTCCGCAACACCACGGTCTCGGGCTCGCCCACGTCGAGGTAGAAGCTGTCGTACATCCCCCGGGCCGGGTGGGCCGGGGGGATGTTCAGGGCCTCGAAGTTGTACCAGTCGGTCTCGGCCTCGGGCCCTTCGGCCACGGTGAAGCCCATGGCCACGAACACGTCCTCCAGGGCGTCGCGGGTCGAGGTCACCAGGTGGCGGTGGCCGCGTCGCAGCGGCGTGCGCAACCCCTCCAGCACCACCTCGCTCAGATCCAGACGGTCGGCCTCGAGCACGGCCGACCGCTCGTCGGCCCGGAGCCCGGCCCGCCGCTCGGCGATGACGGCCTCGAGGCGGGCCCGCAGGTCGTTCAGCTCCCGTCCGGCCGACCGCCGGGTCTCCGGATCGAGCTGGCCCAGCCGGCGGTGGGCCGTGGCCAGGGCCGAGCGCTTGCCGAGCAGGGTCGCCTCCACCTCGTCCAACGCCTCGGTCGAGGTCGCGGCCCCGATGGCCTGGAGGGACTCGGCCTCGAGGGCGGTCGGGTCGATCGCGCCCGAGCTCAGCGATCCTTTGGCCATCGTGGGATTCTAGGCAACCGCGTCCTCGCCCCCGGTGGGCCGGCCCGGCCCAGCTCGGCGCTGTCGGGCCGCTTCGAAGCACAGCACCGCGCAGGACACCGCGACGTTGAGCGACTCGGCCGCCCCGACCATGGGGATGGCGACCACGGCGTCGGCGGCGCCCCGCACCGTGTCGGGCAGGCCGGCCGCCTCGTTGCCGAGCACGAAGGCGCACGGCCGGGCCAGCTCGAGGCCGGCGTAGTCCACGCCGACCGGGTCGGCGGCGTAGACGGCCAGGCCCCCGGCCGACAACCACCTGAGCGCGCTGAGCGAGTCGGGCACCACGGCCAGCGGGACGTGGAAGATCGAGCCGGCCGAGGAGCGGACCGTCTTCGGGTTGAACGGGTCGACCGAGGTCCCGCAGAACAGGACCGCCCCGACCCCCGCCGCGTCGGCGGTCCGCAGCACGGTGCCGGCGTTGCCCGGGTCGCGCACCTCCACGCAGGCCACCGCCAGCGTGGGGTGGGCCAGGTCCTCGAGCGGACGGTCGGTCATGGCGAACACCCCGAAGACCGGATGCGCGGTGACGGTGTCGGCGATCCGGTCGGCCACCCCGCCCGCCAGGGTGAACACCCGGGCGCCGGCTTCAAGGGTCCGGGCGGCCAGTTCGGCGACCTCGCGCTCCCCCCGGGCCTCGGCCGCCACGAAGAGCGCCTCGGGGATGGCCCCGGCGGCCAGCCCGCAGCCGACGACCTCGGTCCCCTCGCCGACGAAGGCCCGCTCGGCCCACCGGGTGGCGCGCTTGGTGAGCAGCCGGCGCAGGCGGCGGACCCGCTGGTGGGAGGGGCCCAGCTCCTGGGTCAGGAGGCGGTCTCCTCGGCCGGAAGCTCACCGGGCTTGCCCGAGGCCACGGCGACCAGCGCCCCGAACGCGTCGGCGTCGGTGACGGCCAGGTCGGCCAGGATCTTGCGATCGACCTCCACCCCGGCCCGGTGCAGGCCGGCGATGAAGCGGCTGTAGCTGAGGCCGTTCTCACGGGCGGCGGCGTTGATCCGCTGGATCCAGAGCTTGCGGAACTCGCCCTTGCGGGCCCGGCGGTCTCGGTACGCGTACTGCATCGAGTGCAAGAGCTGCTCGTTGGCGGCCCGGTAGCTGCGGCTCTTGTTCCCGTAGTAGCCCTTGGCCTGCTCGAGGACGGCGCGGTGGTGCTTGCGGCCGTGCACCGAGCGCTTCACCCTGGCCATCGGGGTCCTCCTCTCATTCCGGGTCGTTCTCGGTCGTCGTTGTCGGTTCGCTCTGCTCGGGTGAGCGCAGCGGTCGCCGGGGGCGCTAGCGGCCCAGCATGCGGCGGACCTGGCGCTCGTCGGCCGGGGCGATCTCGGTCTCGGTCGCCAGGCGTCGGGTCCGCTTCGACGCCTTCTTCTCGAGCAGATGGGCCCGGAACGCCTGACGCCGGCGGAGCCGGCCGGTGCCGGTCACCTTGATCCGCTTCGCCGCCCCACGGTCGGTCTTCATCTTGGGCATGGTCAGCCTCCCTGTGGCGCCGGCCCGTCCCCCGAGATCCCTTCCCCGACACCCGGCTTGACCGGGGCCTCCGCCTCCTCGTGCTGCTGGCGCACGGCGCGGGCGGCAGCCGACTGGCGGGCCCGTTTGTCCGGGGCGAGCACCATCACCATGTTGCGCCCGTCGAGGCGGGGTTCGAACTCGACCTTGGCCGAGTCACCGAGCTGCTCGGCCACCCGGTCCAGGATCCGCTTGCCGAGCTCGGGGTGGAAGACCTCGCGACCACGGAACATGATCGTGAGCTTCACCTTGTGCCCGTCGTCGAGGAACTTGGCCACCTGCCGGGTCTTGGTCTCGAAGTCGCCCGAACCGATCTTGGGCCGGTACTTCATCTCCTTGATCCCGACGTGGACCGCCTTGCGCCGTGACTCCTTGGCCCGCTGGGCCTCGTCGAACTTGAACTTCCCGTAGTCCATGATCCGGCACACCGGCGGGTTGGCCATCGGGGCCACCTCGACGAGGTCCAGATCGAGGTCCCGGGCGATCGTCAGGGCCTCGGGAAGCGCTTTGATCCCCAGCTGCTGGCCGTCAGGATCGACGAGCCGAACCTCCCGGGCCCGGATCCGGTCGTTGATGCGGTGCTCGTTGGTGGTCTCAGTGACGATGCGACATCACTCCTCCTGGTCGGGTGCGCGGCACGCCGCGCACCAGTTGGCGGAGAGCGGGGGGCCTCCGGGTCACCCGGTTCGGCCGTTCGAACCCGTCGCATCGCAACATCCAGATGGCGGTGGCCGGGTGGAGGTGGCACGCCGCCACCCCGCTTTCCGTTTTGCTCGGCTGTAGGGTACCAGCATGTCCAGCCTGTGGACACCCTCTGGCGAGCACCCGGTCGAACCCGAGGGCCGGCAGGCTCCCCCGGCCAGCCCCCCGCGGTCTGGCCCGGTCGAACCCGCGGAGGCCGACGAGGCTCGGGCCGAGGCGGAGGTCGAAGCGCTCCGCCAGCGTTTGGCCGAGACCCCGGCCGAGACGGTGGTCGCCAACCACTGCTACGGGCTCTTCGAGCTGGGTGCGATCTACCTGTCGTCCAACCCTCCGCTCTTGCCCCAGGCCCGCCTGGCCATCGACGCCTTCGGGTACCTCGTCGATGGTCTGGGCGACCGGCTGGGGGACGCGCTCACACCCCTGCGCGACGCGCTGGCCCAGCTCCGGCTGGGCTACGTCCAGCTCGACCGGGCGGCGGAGGGTCCCCGGTCGGAGGGTGGCGAAGGGGCCTAGGCGCCAAGCGCCGCTCAGCACTTGTCCAGCTCCCGGGCCTCGAGCCGGCCGCCGTGCCCCGGGCGCACCACGAAGAGGATCGGTTGGCCCACCTCGACCTGGCGGCTGCCGTCGGTGAGGGCCGTGCAATGGAAGAAGAACGTCGCGCCGTCCTCCTCCTCGACGGTGCCGACCCCCCGCTCGTCCTCGAAGCTCACCACTGTCCCGCGCCGGGGGCCCCGCCGCACCGGCCAGCCGTCCCGGGCGCTCAATGGACGATCTTGGCCAACGCCAGCTCCAAGATGTCGCTCGCCCCGAGCTCCTTCAGCTCCGGGATGAGCGTGTTGATCTCCTCTTTCAGCACCACCGTCTCGACGGCGAAGCCGCCCTCGCCGGCCAGTTCCGAGACGGTGGGCGCGCGCAGCGACGGCAGCCGGTCGATCACCGCCGCCCGCCGTTCGGCCGAGACGTTCAGCTTGACGAGCACCTTCTCCCGGGCCTCCAAGGTCCCCATGAGCAGCGTGGCGATCTGGTCCATGGCCCGGCGCTTCTCCGGGTCGGCCGCCGCGTCGGGGTTGGCCACCAGCTCGGTGTGCGAGACGAGCAGGGTGTGGATGGGCCGCAGCCCGGCGGCCCGGATCGCCCGCCCGGTCTCGGTCAGCTCGACCACGCAGTCGGCGATGTCGGGCACCTTGGCCTCGGTGGCGCCGTAGGAGAGGGAGACCTCGGCGTCGATCCCCGCCTCGGCCAGGGCCCGGCCGGTGATCTCGGGGTACTCGGTCGAGACCCGCAGGGGCTGCGCCCGTCCGGCCAGCTCCCGGAGCGACCGCACCGGGGAGTCGTCGGCCACCGCCAGGACCAGGCGCACCGGCTCCGCGCTGACCTTGGAGTAGGGCAGCTCGCCGAGCGACACCAGCTCGACCCCACGCTCTTCGATCCAGTCCCGGCCGGTGATGCCGAGGTCGAACAGTCCCTCGGCCAGGTACAGCGGGATCTCCTGGGGCCGCAGGACCCGGACCTCGTCGATCCGATCGTCGTGGATGCTCGCCCGGTAGTCGACCTCCGAGGAACGGTGCACCCGCAGGTCGGCGTCGGCGAAGAGCCGGAGCGTGGCCTCCTCGAGGGACCCCTTGGGCAGCACCAGGCGCAGCATCAGGCCCCCGCCGCCCCCCGCCGTCCCGCCGCGGGGAGGGCCCGCAGCGTCGAGGCCAGGTGGACCGCCGAGAGCGCTGCCTCCCGGCCCCGGTTGGTCTCGTCGGGCCGGCTCCGTTCGAGTGCCTGGGTGAGGTTCTCGGTCGTCTGCACGCCGAGCACCACCGGCACCCCGGTCTCGAGCGCCACCCGCGCCAGCCCGGCCGCGCACTCGCCGGCCACGTACTCGAAGTGGGCGGTCTCGCCGCGGACCACCGCCCCCAGGCACACCACCGCGTCGAGGCCCGAAGTGGCCAGGCGGCGGGCCGCCAGCGGCAGCTCGAAGGCCCCGGGCACCCAGAGCACCGTGACGTCGTTGGCTTCGACCGCCGCCAACGCCAGGCCCTCGAGGGCCCCGTCGAGCAGGCGGGTGGTGATGTTGCCGTTGAACATGGCGCAGGCCAGCCCGACCCGCAGGCCCCGGCCGTCGGCCTCCTCGAGCGGGCGCTCGCCGAACTGCCTGCCGACCCGGGCCCGCACCCGGGCGAAGGTGCCCGGATCGAGCCGGGTCTCCTCCGACCCGGTCACGGTGCCGAGGGGTCCGGGTCCTCGATGACGTCGGCCAGGTTCTCGAGCAGGTGCCCGAGGCGCTCCCGCTTGGTGCGCAGGTACGAGATGTTCTCGGGGTTGGGGGTCGACTCGAGCGGCACCCGCTCGACGATGTCGAGACCGAAGCCCTCGAGCCCGCCGTACTTCACCGGGTTGTTGGTCATGATCCGCATGGTGCTGACCCCGAGGTCGACCAGCATCTGGGCCCCGATCCCGTACTCGCGGTTGTCGACCGGGAGGCCGAGCTCCAAGTTGGCGTCCACGGTGTCGTGGCCCCGCTCCTGGAGGCTGTAGGCCCGGATCTTGTGGCCGAGCCCGATGCCCCGGCCCTCGTGGCCCCGCAGGTACACGACGACGCCCCGGCCCTCCGCCTCGATCAGGTCGAGGGCCCCGTGGAGCTGGGGCCCGCAGTCGCAACGCAGCGACCCGAACACGTCTCCGGTCAGGCACTCGGAGTGGACCCGCACGAGCACGTTCTCTTGGCCGGCGATCTCGCCCCGCACGAAGGCCAGGTGCTGCTCGCCGTCGAGCAGGGACTCGTAGACGTAGGCCGAGTACTCACCGGCGTCGGTCGGGATCCGAGCCTGGGCCACCCGCCGCACCAACATCTCGTTGCGGCGCCGGTAGCGGATGAGATCGGCGATGGTGATGATCGGGAACCCGTGGGTCTGGGCGAAGCGCTCGAGCTCCTCGAGGCGGGCCATCGACGACTTGTCGGCGGTGACGATCTCGCAAAGCACGCCGGCCGGGTACAGCCCGGCCGCCCGGGCGAGATCGATGGCGGCCTCGGTGTGCCCGTGCCGCTTCAGCACCCCGCCGATGCGGTAGCGCAGCGGGAAGATGTGGCCCGGACGGGCCAGGTCGCCCGGCCGGGTCTCCGGGTCGATCAGCGCCGCGATGGTGGTGGCCCGGTCCGACGCCGAGATCCCGGTCGTCGTGCCTCGTCGCGCGTCGACGCTCACCGTGAACGCGGTGCGCTGGGACTCGGTGTTGGCGTGGACCATCTGGGGGAGCTCGAGCTCGTCGGCCCGGCTGGGCGTGATCGGGACGCAGATCACCCCCGAGGTGTGCTGGAGGAAGAACGCGATCTTCTCGGGGGTGGCCGCCTCGGCCGCCATGATGAGGTCGCCTTCGTTCTCGCGGTCGGCGTCATCCACCACCACGACCATCTCCCCACGACCGAACGCGTCGATCGCTTCGGGAATCGATGCCAGTGCCATCAGGCCGCCACCTCCACTCGTAGGTCCTCCCCCAGCCGCTCGACCGACACCAGCCGGCCGCGCCAGAACTCCTCGATCCGCGGGGCCCCCGGACCGGCGAAGACCGGCCTCCCATCGTCCCCGCCCGAGAGCGCGGGGGCAAGGTAGAAGACGTAGCGGTCGACCAGACCGGCCGCGTGGAAGTCGTGGGCCACCCGGGCACCCCCCTCCACCAGAACCTGGATCGTGCCGCGGCGGCCGAGCTCGGCCAGCACGGCGTCGAGGTCCCCGCTGAGCTCGACCGCCGGCTGGACCCGGGCCCCCGGGGGGGCCTTGCCCAGCACGCCGCGCAGCGGCTGGCGGTCGGGCACCGGGCCCGACTCCGGCCGTACCGTCAGGGCCGGGTCGTCGGCCCGCACCGTGCCGGCCCCGACCACCACCGCGTCGGAGCAGGCCCGCAGGCGGTGCACGTCGGCCCGGGCCGCCGGCCCGGTGATCCACTGGCTGGAGCCGTCGGGGGCGGCGCTGCGCCCGTCGAGGGTGAGCGCCAGCTTGAGCACCACCCAGGGCCGGCCGGTCAGGCGGTGCTTCGCGTAGGGGGCCAGCTGCTCGCGCACCGCCGTCTCCAAGACCCCGGTGGTGACCTCGATGCCCGCCGCCTCCAAGGCGGCGATCCCCTGCCCACGCACCTGAGGGTCGGGGTCGACCATCCCGACCACGACCCGGGAGATCCCCGCGTTCAGCACCGCGTCCACGCACGGGGGGGTCCGGCCGTGGTGCGAGCACGGCTCGAGCGTGCTGTAGAGGGTGGCCCCGGCAGCCAGGCCGGCCGCCGACGCCGCGGCCAGGGCCCGGATCTCGGCGTGGTCCCCGCCGACCGGGGCGGTCATCCCCTCGAAGCGGACCGAGGCGCCCCGCGGGACCACCACCGCCCCGACCCAGGGATTGGGAGAGGTGACCGGACGGGCCAGGGCCGCGAGCTCGATGGCGCGGGCCATGTGCAGCCGGTCGGGGTCCTCGTTCCCCTCGGGGATCGGCTCCGCGCTGGTCATAGGAGGCCCGATCCTACCGGGCCCCAGGAGAATCCCTGGCAAGAGGCCCTTTGTCGACGGCCGTCCTCAGGCCGGTCGCGCCTCGAGCACCGCCTTGCGGATGGCCTCGACCGCCTCCCAGGGCGCGTCGTGGCCGAACACCGCGCTCCCGGCCACGAAGACGTTCGCCCCGGCGCTGGCCGCCTGCCTGGCCGTGTGCTCGTCGATCCCGCCGTCCACCTCGAGGTCGACCGCCAGGCCCCAAGCGTCGATGGCCGCCCGGACCTCGGCCACCTTCGCCAGCACCTCGGCCATGAAGGCCTGGCCGCCGAAGCCGGGGAACACCGTCATGCAGAGCACCAGGTCGACCTGGTCCAAAAGCGGCGCCAGGGCCGAGAATCCCGTGTCGGGGTTGGCCGCCACCCCGGCCCGCATCCCGAGGTCGTGGATCCGCCGGACCAGCTCGGGGGTGTCACCCACCTCGACGTGCACGGTGAGCGAGTCAGCACCGGCCTCGCGGAACGCCTCCAGGTAGCGACCAGGGTCGGTCATCATGAGATGGCAGTCGAAGAACAGCCCGGAGTGCCGGCGCAGCGAGGCCACCACCGGCGGGCCGATGGTCAGGTTGGGGACGAAGTGGCCGTCCATCACGTCGACGTGGAGCCAGTCGGCGCCGCTCGCCACCTCGCCCACCGCCTCGGCCAGGTTCCCGAAGTCGGCCGAGAGGACCGAGGGGGCCACCTTCAGCGCCCCGGGGACCCCGGGGTCCAAACCGGCCCGGCGCCCCGATCCCACCCCCGCAGATCCCCGCACCCCATCGGCGCTCACCGCTGCCAACCTACCGGCCCCCCGGGCGCCGGACCCGTGCTTCTTGGCGACTCAAGGTCAGCGGAACCGGGCCCAGCACAGGATCCGGCTGAACGCGTAGAAGTACGGGCGCTGCTGGCCGAGCTCGGTCAGGAGGCGCTGGTGGTAGGCGGCGAGGAACTCCTCAAAGGCCTCCTCGGAGAGGGCGGCCCGCAGCGGGGTGAGCGTCGAGCCCGCCACCCATTCGACCACCGATTCGACCGAGGGAAGGAGGTGCCCGTAGACCTGCAACCGAACCACCTGGGCCACCGCGCCGAGCGCGAACAGCTCCTCGGCGTAGCGCGCCGGGGTGAGCACCGAGTCCCCCGAACGCAGGCCGCGCCCGGCCTCCCTGAACGGCTCCTCGGCCGCCAGCTCGGCCGCGATCCGGTGCGAGGGGTGCGAGAAGGCCGCCGGGACCTGGAAGGCCAGCTGGCCGCCGGGGGCGAGCGAGGCCCGGAGCCGGGCCAACAGACGCCGGTGGTCGGGCACCCAGTGCAACGAGGAGTTGGCGAAGACGAGGTCCACCCCCAGGTCCTCGAAGGCCTCGATCTCGCCCGGCGCGAAGCGGAGGCCCGGCACCCCGTCGGCCCACCGGGAGGCGTCGGTCAGCATGGACGGGGAGCGGTCGATGCCGAGGGTCTCTCCGGCCCGCAGGGCGCGGTGCAGCTCGGCGGTCAACTCGCCGGTGCCGCAGCCGAGGTCGACGATGCGCCCCCCGTCGACCGGCATGCACAGCTCGCACAGGTCGTCGAAGGGTTGTCGGCGCTCCGCCGCGAACCGCTCGTACTGACCCGGGTCCCAGGCGTCGCTCACGACGGCGCCCCGAGCCGGGTCCCCCCGGGGAGGCGGCTGCCCCGCAGCCAGTCGGCCGCGGCCATCGGGCGCCTGCCCTCGGGTTGCACGGTGACCAGCCGCAACGCCCCGTCCCCGGTGGTCACGAGACCGCCGGCCAGGACGCCCGGCTCGGTGCCCCGGCCCGGGTCGCCCGGCACCGCGACGGCCTCGAGGACCTGCAGTCGGCGCCCGGCAGCCGTCGTGTAGGCCCCGCGATCCAGGCGGACCACTGCCAGCACCTGGGCGCTCGGGCGGCTCCAGTCGAGCTCGAGCTCGGCCGGGTCGAGCTTCTTCGCATAGGTGACCTCGCCGTCCTGAGGGACCGGCTCGGGCAGGCCCCCGACCCCGTCGGCCAGGAGCTCGACCAGGCGGGCGCAGCCCGTCTCCACCAGGCGCCGGCGAAGCGAGCCGAGGTGCTCGTCGAAACCGATCTCGAGCTCGTCACGGGCGTAGAGCGCGCCGGTGTCGAGGGTCTCGTCCACCGCCATGACGCAGACCCCGGTGCTGCGATCGCCGGCCAGGATGGCCCGCTCGAGCGGCGCCGCTCCCCGCCAGCGCGGCAGGAGGGAGAAGTGGAGATTGACCATGGGTACCGCCGCCAGCACCGCCTTGGGGATCAGCTTCCCGTAGGCGACGACCACGCCGAGCTCCGGGGGTTCGCGCCCCGGCGCCACCAGCTCGTCCACCGAGTCACCCGTGGCCAGCCCGAGCTCGACGGCCGCGGCCTTGACCGGCGAGGGGGTCGGCGCGGCCCCCCGACCCCGGCGGCGGTCCGGCGTGCTCACCACCAGCTCGACCTGGTGGCCGGCGGCCACGAGCGCCCGCAGCGGGGGCACCGCGAACGCCGGGGTGCCCAGGTAGGCCAGGCGGGACACCCGCCCTACGCTAGAAGCTGGGCCCGGGTGCCCCCGGGCATCGGGCCGGTCGCCCGGAGCCCGAGCGCGCCGGTGCTCAGAGGGTGGGCAGGCCGTCGGGGTCGGCGGCGGGCAGCTGGAGGGCCCGGGCCCGCAGGATGGCCTTGGCCTCCTTGCGCTGGTCGTCGTCGAGCCGCTCGACCAAAAGCGTCCCGTCGAGGTGGTCCACCTCGTGCTGGAAGACCCGGCCCTCGTACTCGCTGGCCTCGATGGACAGCTCGTTGCCGTCGAGGTCGATGCCGACCAGGTGGACCTGGTTGGGCCGGACGATCGGCCAACTGAGGCCGGGCACCGACAGGCACCCCTCCTCGAAAGTCCACTCCCCCGAGGACTCGACGATCCTCGGGTTGAGCACCACCTTGGGCCCCTCGCCGATGTCGTAGACGAACAGGCGGCGCTGGACGCCCACCTGGTTCGCGGCCAGCCCGACCCCAGGGGCGGCGTGCATGGTGTCGATCATGTCCTCGGCCAGCCGCGCCACCCGGGCGTCGATCTCTTCGATCTCCCTCGTCGCCTGGCGCAAAACCGGGTCCCCGTACTGGCGGATGCTGAAGGTGGTCATGACGGGGCCATGGTAGTGGGGGCGGCTCAGACCCCGATCGGATCGACCAGCACCCGGACCCGCTCTCGGGGCCGCTCGACCGCCGCCAAACGGTCGCAGAGCACCTGGTGGTCCGCGGCCCGCACCAAGAAGCGGTCGGCGGCCAAGGCCGATCCCTCGAGGCCGAGGGCGGCGGCGTACCCGGCCGCCCCGGGGCCCGACAGCTCGGCCAGGGCCTGGAACGGCGGGAGGCCGAGCTCCCGGCGCACCTCGAGCTCGGGCCCAAGGAATCGTGTCGGGTCGCCGGCGGTCGCGGCGGCCAGGACGTCGTGGTCCGGCAGCCTGGTCTGGACGTAGACCACGCCCGCATCGGGGCTCGCGCGCCCTCCGACGAGGCGCCCGGCCCGGGCCAAGAGGCCGAGCGCCTGCTCCCCGGCGGCGAGCCGGGGGGCGAGGAGGTGCAGGTCGAAGTCCAAGAAGGCCACGACCGAGGCCCGGCGCAGCCGGTGCAGGACCGCCTCGGTGCCGACCACCACCGGGGTATCGGGGACCGGGCGCTCGGGTCCCGAGACCTCGCCCACCGCTGCCCCGACCAGGGCTTCGAGCTCCTCACGCACCCGGCTCACCCCGTAGCGCAGGACCTTCAGCCGGCCGTGCCCGCAGGCCGCGCAGACCCGGGGTCGCTCGGTCCCACAGGTGCCACAGGCCAGCCGCTCGCCGGACTCGGCCACCGAGTGCCCGCACCGCTCGCACCGGGCCAACTCACCGCACCGGGCACAGGCGAAGAGCCGCCCTCGGCCCCGGCGGTTGTACACGACGACGAAGGGGTGGGGGTACCGGGCGCGGGCCGCCCGCACCAGCTCCTCGGCGTAGAGCCCGCTGCGCGGGTCGGCGTGGCGCCGGTCGACCACGTGCAGCGCCGGCCAGCCGCCCCGCTCGAGGTCCCGGGGCGCCTCGACCGGCCGGCACGCGACGAGCTGGGCCACGCTGGGGGTGGGCGACACGAGGAGGCAGGGCGCGTCGTCCCGGCGACACCGCTCGGCCACCACCGCCGCCGCGTCGAACTGCGGCGAGCGCTCCTCGCGGTAGGCCTCATCGTGGGCGTCGAGCACGACCGCCGCGCCCAGCCGGCCGAGCGGGGCGAAGGCGGCCGAACGAGCCCCCACCACCACCGGCCACCCGGCCGCCGCCTCGGCCCACGAGCCGGCCACGGCGAAGCCCCGTCGGGTGAGCCGGGCCCGCAGTCGCTCCG
This sequence comes from Acidimicrobiaceae bacterium, assembly GCA_027315045.1. GTDB lineage: Bacteria > Actinomycetota > Acidimicrobiia > Acidimicrobiales > RAAP-2 > Palsa-461. The sequence goes on along the minus strand of DAHUZS010000114.1, from coordinate 81,678 downwards.
CCCACCCGAGGGCGGGGACGAGGACGAGGACCGGGCCGGCGGTCGACCGGCACACCCCCACCACCACGTCGATCAGGTCGGTGGCCGGGCCCACCCCCAGGAGGCCCGGCCGCACGGCGGTGTCGAGCGACCCGGCCGCCGTCGGGCCGAGCGGCCCCCCGGCACGGGCCGGCGGGCTGGGGCCGGGCGAGGGCGGTCGGGGCAGGTCCCGGACCATCCGCACCGGGGACGCCGCAGTGAGCAGCGCGCTCGGCGGGCCCGCCCAGCGCCAGGCCGTCCACTCGGCCAGGGCCACCACCGGGGGGGGCGGGCCGAGTCCAGAGACCTTGGCCAGGGGCTTCAGCTCGAGGCCCGGCTCCGGCTCGACGTCCTCGGCGACCACCCACCCAGCGACCCGGCGGCCGTGGAGCGAGACCCGCACCCGGGTGCCCACCGCCACCTGGTCCTCGAGCTCGGGGGGGACCGTGTAGTCGAAGCGCCGCGCCACGGCGGCCAGGTCGGGCAGGACCCGCACCACCCGCATTGGCCGGCCTCCGGCGGTGGTGGCTAGAGGCCGAGCGCCCGCTTCAGGTCGTCCAACCGGGGGGTGGCCTCCCAAGTGAACTCCTTCTCACCCCGGCCGAAGTGGCCGTAGGCGGCCGTGCCGCGGTAGATGGGCCGCCGCAGGTCGAGCTCCTCGATGATGGCCGCCGGACGCAGGTCGAAGAGCTCCCCCACGGCCACCGAGATCTTCGCCGGATCCACCGTCTCGGTGCCGAAGGTCTCGACCAACAGCGAGATCGGCCGGGCGACCCCGATGGCGTAGGCGACCTGGACCTCGCAGCGCCGGGCGGCGCCAGCGGCCACCACGTGCTTGGCCACCCAGCGGGCCGCGTAGGCCGCGGAGCGGTCGACCTTGGAGGGGTCCTTCCCCGAGAAGGCCCCGCCGCCGTGGCGGGCCATCCCGCCGTAGGTGTCGACGATGATCTTGCGCCCGGTCAGCCCGGCGTCGGCGTGGGGGCCGCCGAGCTCGAACCGGCCGGTCGGATTGATGAGGATGGAGACGCCCTCGGCGTCGAGGTCGGCCGGCAAAAGCGGCCGGATCACCTGCTCGGCGAGGTCCGGCGCGAGGAGCGTCTCGATGTCGATGCCCGGTTGGTGCTGGGTCGAGACGAGCACAGTGTCGATCCCCACCGGCCGGCCGTCCTCGTAGACCACGCTCACCTGGGTCTTACCGTCGGGGCGCAGGTAGGGCAGCGACCCCATCCGGCGGACCTGGGTCAGGCGCTGGGACAGCCGGTGGGCCAGCCAGATCGGCAGGGGCATGAGGTCCGGGGTCTCGTCGCAGGCGAAACCGAACATCATGCCCTGGTCCCCCGCTCCCTGCGCGTTGCGGACGTCCTCCCCCCCCGAGCCGGTGCGCAGCTCGTAGGCCCGGTCCACCCCCTGGGCGATGTCGGGCGACTGCTTGTCCAGGGCCACGAGGACCGCACAGGTGTCCCCATTGAACCCGGTGGCGTCGTCGTCGTAGCCGATGTCGCAGACCGTCTGGCGGGCGATCGCCGTGACGTCGATCACCGCCCGGGTCGACACCTCCCCGGCCACCACCACGAGGCCGGTGGTGAGCAGCGTCTCGCAGGCGACCCGGCTCATCGGGTCCTGCTCCAACAACGCATCGAGAACCGCGTCGGAGATCTGGTCGGCCATCTTGTCCGGATGGCCCTCGGTCACCGACTCCGAGGTGAAGGTGGTCTGCATGCTCAGTGTCCCTCCGGGCTGGGTTCGGGGCCTCCGTCGGCCAGCAACTCGACCACCTGGTCCAAGACGGTGTCGGCGACGACCGCCTTCGAGGTGAGTGGCACCTCGCGGTCCTCGAACGCCGAGACGATGGTGACCGCGTTGGTGTCGTAGTCGAAGCCGACCCCCGGGGCGCTCACGTCGTTCACGACCATGAGGTCGACCGCCTTGGCTGCGCGCTTGCGCCGGGCCCGGGCCAGCGGTTCGTCGGTCTCGGCCGCGAAGCCCACGATGACCTGGCCTGGGCGGCGCCGGGCGGCCAGGCCGGCCAGGATGTCGGGCGTCTTCTCCAGCACGAGCTCGGGGATCCCCTGGTCCTTGGTCAGCTTGCTCGGTGCGATTGCGACCGGCCGGAAGTCGGCCACCGCGGCGGCCATCACGATGACGTCGGCCTTCTCGGCCTCGACCGCCATCACCGCCTCCATCTCGGCGGCGGTGTCCACCCGGACCACGCTGAGGCGCGGGTGGGAGGGAAGCGAGGAGGCGACGGTCGTCACCAGGGTGACCTCGGCGCCCCGCCGGAGGGCGGCCCGGGCCAGCGCGTGGCCCTGCTTGCCCGAGGAGCGATTCGAGAGGTGCCGGACCGGGTCGATCGGCTCCCGGGTCCCCCCGGCGCTCACCGCGACCCGGTGGCCGGCCAGGTCCCCATGGGCCCCGAGGAGCCCCAAGGCCGCCTCCACGATGGCCGCCGGCTCGGCCAGCCGGCCGACCCCCACGTCCCCGGCGGCGAGGGCGCCGGCCTCGGGGGGCACGACCTCGACCCCCCGGCGACGCAAGGTGGCCAGGTTCTCCTGGACGCTCGGGTGCTCCCACATCTCGGTGTGCATGGCCGGGCACACGAGGACCGGAGCCCGGGTGGCGAGGAGCGTCGCACCGAGGAGGTCACCGGCCGTCCCCGCCGCGTAGCGGGCCAAGAAGTCAGCGGTGGCCGGCGCCACCACCACCAGGTCGGCGCGCCGAGCGAGCAGCGTGTGGGGGATGGGCGACGCCTCGTCGAAGAGCGAGCTCTGGACCGGCTCGGAGGCGAGGGCTGAGAAGGTGGTCTTGGCGACGAAGCGTTCGGCCCCGGCGGTCAGCACCGGGACCACGTGGACCCCGGCGTCCACCAGGCGACGGCACACCTCGACCGCCTTGTAGGCGGCGATCCCCCCGGTGACCCCGAAGACGACCGTCTTGGGCCCGCTCCTTTCGCTCATGGCTCGCCGCCTCAGCGGGCGGCCGGACCCTCGTCCTCGGCCGGGAGCTGCGCGGCGTGCTCCAAGGCCGTCGACGCCTCGACCGCCTCGTCTGCCTGGATCTCTTCGACGCTCTGGATCTCTTCGACGGCCTGGATCTCTTCAACCTCGGCGACCGCGTCGGCCCCTTCGCTCAGCAGGCCGCCTTCGAGCCCGGTCAGCTCCCCTTCGGCCAGCTCGGCCTCGGTCGGCTCACCCTCGGCCTCCTCCAGGGCGGACAGCTCGTCGGGGTCGAGCCGGACATAGGTGGCCTTGCCGTCGGCGATCTCCTCGAAGGCGATCGACAGCGGCTTGCCCGACACCGAGGCGACCTGGGGCGGGACGATCCGCCCGAGGCCCTCGCCCAGGCTGTTGTAGTAGGCGTTCACCTGTCGAGCCCGGAGCGCGCCGAGCGCCACCAGGGTGAACTTCGAGTCCACCTTGTCCAGCAGGTCTTCGATGGGCGGGTCCATCAGGGTGAGCCGGCCTTGGGCCATGGATCCTCCGGGATGCTCGGGGGGCGCTCAGGGGTGCTCGGTGCGAGCGGAGCGGGCGGCTCCAACTATACCGGCCACCTCGGCGGTGGCCCGTTCCACCTCGTCGTTGACCACCTCGTGGTGGACGAATCGCCGTGCCTCCCTCACCTCCTGCCGGCCGGTCTCGACGCGGCTGGCCACCTGGTCTGCCAGGTCGCCCCGGGCCGCCAGGCGGGCCGCCTGGACCTCGTCTGAGGGTGGGAGAAGCAAGATGACCACCGCGCCGGGTCGGCGGGCCACCACCTGGCGGGCACCCTGCACCTCGATCTCGAGGAGCACGTCGCAGCCCTCGGGGGGATCGGGGATGGGTGTGCCGTAAAGATGGCCGAGAAACTCGGCCCACTCCAAGAAGCCCCCCGCGGCCACCCGGGCCCGGAACGTCGGTTCGTCGACGAAGACGTACGCGTCGTCAGCCTCGCCGGGGCGGGGCGGGCGCGTGGTCCACGAGCGGCTGAGCCAGAGCTTGGGGTCCCGCGCCACCACGGCCCGCGAAACGGTGCCCTTCCCGGCACCGCCGGGACCGATGAGGACGAAGGTGAGCGACGCGGCGAAACTGGGATGCGCCCCCGCCCTAGCGGGCGGTGGCCTTCAGCAGGTCGGCGCGCTGCTTCGCGCCCAGTCCCTGCAGGCGGCGGCTTTCGCTGATGCCGACCGTGTCCATGAGTCGACGAGCCTTCACCTTGCCGAGCCCCGGGAGGGATTCGAGTACCGAGAGCACCTTCATCTTTCCGACGGTCTCGTCGCCTTCGGCCTTCTGCAGCAACTCGGCCAGCGTGAGCGAGCCGAGCTTGAGCTTCTCCTTGACGTCGGCGCGCTCGCGGCGCACCTTCGCGGCCTTCTGCAGCGCGGCTTGGCGCTGCTCAGCGGTGAGTGCGGGCGGTTGGGGCATGCCCCGACGATAGCGCCTCAGCCACTGGAGGGTCGCAACACGCCGGCGATCTCTCCTTGGGCTCGCGCCGCGGCGTCGGCCAACGCGGCCCGATCGGGCCCGGCCACGGCCAGCGAGCGGGACAGGTTGACTACAACCGGCGTTGACGTGAGACCCCCGAACTGCCCGGCCAGATCGGCCAGGCCCGCCCCCTGACTCCCCAGGCCCGGGGCCAGGTAGAACGCGTCCTTTGGGAGGGGGAGCGGCGGGGCACCGGCCATCAGCCCGACGACCGCACCGACCACGCTCGGTCGCCGGGCCACCTCTTCGAGCAGCGAGGCCTCCAGGCTCGCGCCCGCTGCAGTGGTGGCCAGTTGGACCTCGCGGCCCTCAGGGTTGGAGCTGCGCGCAACGACGAAGACGCCGCGTCCACTCGATGCGGCCTCCTCGACGAACGGCGCCAACGCGCGCGCGCCGAGGAAGGGCGAGAGCGTGACCGCGTCGCCGGCGAGCGGGCTGTCGTCGCCGACCCAGGCACGCGCGTACGCGATGTTGGTGGATTCGATGTCGCCGCGTTTCGCGTCGAGGATGCTGAGCACGCCCGCGTCGCGCGCCGCAAAGACGAACGCCTCGAGCGCGCCAATGCCGGCCGCGCCATACTGCTCGAAGAAGGCGACGTTGGGCTTCATGACCGCGACCCGGCCCGCCAACGCGTCGAGGTAGCGCAGCGCAAACTCGCGGGCGCCGGTTGCCGAGTCGTCCAGCCCCCATCGCTCGAGCATCACCGGCGACGGATCGATGCCCGGGCACAACGGACCGTGCACCTCGATGGCGCGCCGCAGCCGTTCGCGGAAGGGCTCAGCCACGCAACGACCCGACGAGATCGCGCACCACGTCGACGCCGTGGCGTGCGCACCAGCGGGCGAGGTCGTCGAGCACCCGCCACGGCGCCCTCGGGTCGCGAAGAGTGGCCGTCCCGACTTGGACCGCGTCGGCCCCGGCCACCAAGAGCTCGGCGGCGCCGTGGGCGTCGGCCACTCCCCCCACTCCCACGATGCCGACTCCGGGGAACGCGGCCCGGCACTCGGCCACCGCCCGCACCGCGACCGGGTGCAGTGCGGGGCCCGAGAGGCCACCGCCCCCGGCCCCGAGGACGGCGGTCCGTGCCGCCGGGTCGACCGCCATCGCCAAGAGCGTGTTCACCAACGTGAGCGACTCGGCCCCGGCCCCGAGGGCGGCCGCCGCGATCTCGCAGATGTCGGGGACGTTCGGGCTGAGCTTGGCCCACCGGGGCAGGCCGCACTCGGCCGCCGCCACCGCCTCGGCCGTGGCCCCCCTGTCATGGGCGAACATCTTCGAGCGGTCCTCCACGTTGGGGCAGCTCACGTTCACCTCGACCGCCACCACCGGCTCGCCCACCCCCCGCAGCATCGCCCCCGCCTCGGCGAAGCCCTCGACGCTGCGCCCCCAGACGCTCACCACCACCTTGGCCCCAGTGGCCCCGAGTGCGGGGAGGTCGTGCTCGATCCAGGCCCCGAGCCCCGGGCCGGCCAGCCCCACCGAGTTGAGCATGCTCTCCCCCGAGCCGGTCACCCGGGGCGCCGGGTTCCCGGCCCAGGGCCCGGCGGCCAGGGACTTGACCACGTGGGCACCGAGGGCGCCGAGATCGCCGTAAGCGGCCAGCTCGGCGCCGTGGCCGGCGGTGCCCGAGGCGGTCATGACCGGGTTGGCCAAGGCGACGCTGCCGACCCGGGTGGACAGGTCGGTCACCGGAGGGCGGCGACGTCGGGCGCGCTCGGCGCGGGGCCCGGGCGGACGTGGCGTTTGTCCAAGAACGGGGTGCCGGCCGAGGGTGGGAACCGCCGGGGCCGGAGCCGCCGGCGGATCCGGATCCGCCACCGCCGGAGCGACCCGGCGAGGGCCCGGGCCGGCGAGGGCGGCGAGTGGAGGTCCTGGAGGGAGCGGACCTCGAGCCGGGGGCGCTCGGAGTCGGCGGTCCCGGCCACCGCCGCCCGGGCGGCGGCCAGGGTGGTGAGGCACGGGACCCGGTGGGCCAGGGCGGCCTGGCGGATGTAGCGGCCGTCGGCCCGGGGACCCCGGCCCCTCGGGGTGTTCACCACCAGCTGGACCCCCTCCGCCGCGATGAGCTCGGGCGCGTGGGGCCCCGACCCGTCCTCGCCGACCTTGGCCACCTCGATGGCCACCTCGAGGCCGTCGGCCTTGAGCAGCTCGGCCGTGCCCTTGGTGGCGGCCAGGGAGAACCCGAGGGCGGCCAGCCGGCGGGCCACCTCGAGGCCCGCCGGCTTGTCCCGGTCGGCCAAGGACAGGAAGACCGTCCCCTCCCGGGGCAGGGGTGTGCCCGCCGCCATCTGGCTCTTGGCGAAAGCCAGCCCGAAGGTGGTGTCGACCCCCATCACCTCGCCGGTGGAGCGCATCTCGGGCCCGAGCAGGGTGTCGACGCCGGGGAAGCGGTCGAAGGGCAGGACCGCCTCTTTCACCGAGACGTGCCCGACCGAGCGCCGGGGACCGAGCTCGCCGGCCGCCCGCAGCGACGCCAGGGTCTCGCCCACCAAGAGCCGGGCGGCCACCTGGGCCAGCGCCAGGCCGGTGGCCTTGGCCACGAAGGGCACGGTGCGGCTGGCCCGGGGGTTGGCCTCGAGCACGTAGACCGTCCCGTCCTTCACCGCGTACTGGACGTTGAGCAGCCCCACCACCCCGAGCGCCTCGGCGATCGCCCTCGTGTGGGCCTCGATGACCGCCACCGTCGCTGCCCGAAGGCTCTGGGGCGGCAGCGCGCAGGCCGAGTCGCCCGAGTGGACACCGGCCTCCTCGACGTGCTCCATCACCCCGGCGATCAGGACTTCGCCGTCGCGGTCGCGCGCCGAGTCGACGTCGACCTCGATCGCGTCTTCCAAGAACCGATCGACCAGGACCGGTCGCTCCCTGCTCACCCCGCCCTCTCGCACCATCCCGGCCGCCACCGAGACCATCACCCGGCGCATGCCCTCCTCGTCGTAGACGATCTCCATAGCCCGTCCCCCGAGCACGTAGCTCGGGCGGACGAGGACCGGGAACCCGACCGTCCGGGCCACCGCCAGGGCCTCCTCGACCGTGGTGGCGGTGCCCCCGGGGGGCTGGGCGATGCCGAGCCGGTGGCAGAGCTGGTTCCAGCGCTCCCGGTCCTCGGCCAGGTCGATCGAGCCGGCCGGCGTCCCGAGCACCAGGTCGTCGCCGAGGGCGGCCGCCAGCTTGAGCGGCGTCTGGCCCCCCAACGAGACGACCACCCCGGTCACCTGCCCCCCGTCCCGGCTGGCCCGGACCTCGGCCTCCACCACGTTCAGCACGTCCTCGGCGCTCAGGGGTTCGAAGTAGAGGCGATCCGAGGTGTCGTAGTCGGTCGAGACGGTCTCGGGGTTGCAGTTGACCATCACGGTCTCGTACCCGGCGGCCCGCAGGGCCGTGCTGGCGTGCACGCAGCAGTAGTCGAACTCGATGCCCTGGCCGATGCGGTTGGGGCCCGAGCCCAAGATGATCACCCGCTGGCGCGCCGAGGGGCGGACCTCCTCTTCGTCCTCGTAGGTCGAGTAGTGGTACGGGGTGTCGGCGGCGAACTCCGCCCCGCAGGTGTCCACGGTCTTGAACGTGGGGAGCACCCCGGCCGCCACCCGGGCCGCCCGGACCGCCGCCTCGTCGGTGCCGAGGAGGTAGGCCAGCTGGGCGTCGGCGAACCCGAGGCGCTTCACGACGCGCCAGTCGGCGGGACCGAGGGTGCCGAGGGGATCCTCGGGGTGCGCGGCCCGGTGGGCCTCGAGCTCGCCGCGGGCCCCGGTGATGCGGGCGATCTGGGTCAGGAACCACGGGTCGATCCCGCTGGCCGCGGCGACCTCGTCGGTGCCGGCCCCGGCCCGCAGGGCCGCCTCCACCTCGAAGATGCGCTCGGGCGTCGGCACTGCCAGGCGCTCCAGGAGCTCGGCCCGGGACCACCCGGCCAGCCCGGACTCGGCCGGATCGGCGTTGAGGCCGTGGCGTCCCTGCTCCATGGAGCGCATCGCCTTCTGCAGCGACTCGCAGAACGTCCGGCCGATGGCCATGACCTCGCCGACCGACTGCATCCGGGGCCCGAGGGTCGGCTCGGCGCCGACCAGCTTCTCGAAGGCGAACCGCGGCACCTTGGTCACCACGTAGTCGATGGTCGGCTCGAAGCTGGCCGGGGTGGCCCGGGTGATGTCGTTGGCGATCTCGGGCAGCTCGTAGCCGACGGCCAGGCGGGCGGCGATCTTGGCGATGGGGAACCCAGTCGCCTTCGAGGCGAGCGCCGAGGAGCGCGAGACCCGGGGGTTCATCTCGATGATCATCCGGCGCCCGTCGGCCGGGTCCACCGCGAACTGCACGTTCGACCCGCCGGTTTCCACCCCGACCCGGCGCATGCAGGCGAAGGCGTCGTCCCGCATGGCCTGGTACTCGACATCGCTCAGGGTCTGGGCCGGGGCCACCGTGATCGAGTCCCCGGTGTGCACCCCCATCGGGTCCAGGTTCTCGATCGAGCAGACCACCACGCAGTTGTCGGCCCGGTCCCGCATGACCTCGAGCTCGTACTCCTTCCAGCCGACGATCGACCGCTCGACCAGCACCTCGGAGATGGGGCTGGCGGCCAACCCGACCCCGGCCAGCCGCCGCAGCGCCGCGGGGTCGTCGGCCACCCCCGCGCCCGAGCCGCCGAGGATGTAGCTCGGCCGCACGATCACCGGATAGCCGCTCTCGGCCCCGATGGCCATGGCCTCGTCCACCGAGTGGGCGAAGCGCGAGGCGGGAACCTCGAGGCCGATCTCCCCCATCGCCGCCTTGAAGCGCTCGCGGTCCTCGGCCGTCGCGATGGCCTCGGGACGGGCCCCGATCACCTCGACCCCCAAGGCGTCGAGGACGCCGCGCTCGGCCAGGGTCATCGTGAGGTTGAGGGCGGTCTGGCCGCCCAGGGTCGGCAGGACGGCGTCGGGCCGCTCCCGCTCGATGATCGCCGCCACCACGTCGGGGTCGAGCGGCTCGACGTAGGTACGGTCGGCGGTGGCGGGGTCGGTCATGATGGTCGCCGGGTTGGAGTTCACCAGCACGACCCGGTAGCCCTCCTCGACGAGCACCCGACAGGCCTGGGTGCCCGAGTAGTCGAACTCGCAGGCCTGGCCGATCACGATCGGGCCCGACCCGACCACCAGGATGGACTGGAGATCGCGGCGGCGGGGCATCTCAGCGACCTCGTCTCGGCACGCCCGAGGCCATGAGCCGCTCGAACCGCTCGAACAGGTACCGGGCATCGTGGGGCCCCGGGGCCGCCTCGGGGTGGTACTGCACCGAGAAGGCTCCGGCCCCCTCGAGCGCGATCCCCTCGACCACCCCGTCGTTCAGGTTCACATGGGTCACGCTGGCCCCCGGGACCGACCCGGCCTCCAGCGCGTAGTTGTGGTTCTGGCTGGTGATCTCGACCGTCCCGGTGGCCAGTCGCCGGACCGGGTGGTTGGTGCCGTGGTGGCCGAACAAGAGCTTGTAGGTGGTGCCGCCGGCCGCCAGCCCGAGCAGCTGGTGCCCCAGGCAGATCCCGAAGATGGGCACCTTGCCCAGCAACCCGGCGATGGCGGTGACCGGGCCGGTGAGCGGAGCGGGGTCGCCGGGCCCGTTGGAGAGGAACACGCCGTCGGGCTCCATGGCGAGCACCTCGTCGGCCGGGGTGGACGCCGGGACCACGGTCAAGGTGGCCAACCCGCTCAGGTGGCGCAGCATGGTCTCTTTCACCCCGAAGTCGAACACCACGACCCGTCGCGGCCCCCCGGGCCGGGTGGTCGGCCGCTCGATGGTCACCTGGCTCACAAGATCCCGCCCGGTGGTCGAGGGGGCCGAACGGGCCGCCGCCGCCACCGCCTCAGCCCCGGCGATGCCCATGGCGCACGGCAGCGCTCCGGCCTCTCGGACGTGCCTCGTGAGCCGGCGGGTGTCGATCCCGGTGATCGCCGGGACGCCGTTGTCGACCAGGAAGTCCTCGAAGCCCCGACGGGACCGCCAGTTGGAGCCCGTCGCCACCAGGTCCCGCACGACCACCCCGGCGCAGAACGGTCGTCGGGCCTCGTCGTCGTCGGGGTTGGTCCCGTAGTTGCCGACGTGGGGATAGGTGAAGGCGATGACCTGGCCGGCGTAGGAAGGGTCGGTGACCACCTCCTGGTAGCCGCTCAAGGCGGTGTTGAACACCAGCTCGCCGGTGGCGATGCCCAACTCGGGGAGGACCCCCGCCGCCTCGCCCGCGAACACCGTGGCGTCGTTGAGCACGAGGAGGGCCTCGGGACGCCTCAGCACACGAGCTCCGCGTCCACCACCACCGGGGTGCCGGCGAAGACGGTGTGACGGACCCGGCCCACCAGCGTGGTCCGGGCGAACGGGGTGTTGGCGCTCCGGCTGGCCAGCGAGGCGGGGTCGACCGTCCAGCTGGCCGCGGGGTCGAACACGCACAGGTGCGCGGCCGCACCGGCCACGACCGGTCCTCCCTGGGCCGAGGCGGCCGGACGCCCGGCCACCGAGACGCCGGCGATGGCGGCCGGGGCCGCCGTCATCTTCGCCAGGACCCGTTCCGCCGAGCAGTAGCCCGACAGGGCGTTGACCGACACGGCAAGCGCCGTCTCCAAGCCGAGCATCCCCGGGGGGGCCTGGTCGAAGGGTAGGTCCTTGGCCTCGGGTGGGTGGGGGGCGTGGTCGGTGGCGATGGCGTCGAGCGTCCCGGCGGCGACCGCCCGGCGCAGCGCCTCGACGTCGGCCTCGGGGCGCAGCGGGGGGTTGACCTTGAACACCGGGTCGTAGCCGGCGACCGCCGCGTCGCTGAGCGCCAGGTGGTGGGGGGTGACCTCGGCCGTGACCGGCAGGCCCCGGGCCCGGGCCGCCGCGAACAACTCGACCGAGCCGGCCGTCGAGAGGTGCAAGAAGTGCATCGGCGCGCCGGTCTGGGCCACGAGTGCCAAGTCCCGGGCGAGCATCGCCTCCTCGGCCGCCGCCGGGATCCCCGGGAGGCCGAGGAGGCTCGACCACGCCCCCTCGTGCATGCACCCCCCGGCCGACAGCGAGGCGTCCTCGCAGTGCTCGGCCAGCACCACCCCGAGCCCCTGCGCGTACTCGAGCGCCCGGAGCAAAAGACCCCCGTCTTGGACCCCGGTGCCGTCGTCGGTGAACAGCCGCACCCCGAGCATGGCCAGCTCGCGCAGCGGGGCCAGCCGCTCCCCCTTGCGCCCGAGGGTGATCGCCCCGGCCACCAGCACCTCGCACGGCGCGCCGGCGGCCAGCGCGCGCACGTCGGCGACCACCGACGCCGAGTCGATCGGCGGGTCGGTGTTGGGCATGGCGACCACCGCAGTGAACCCGCCCAGGGCGGCGGCCCGGCAGGCACTGGCCACCGTCTCGGCCTCCTCGGCGCCCGGCTCGCGCAGGTGGGCGTGGATGTCGACCAGCCCCGCGCTCACCAGGCAGCCCCCGGCGTCGAGCACCACCGCCCCCGGCGGCACCGCCAGGTCCGGCCCCACGGCGGCGACGACCCCGCCCTCGAGGGCCACGTCGGCCCGGCGGGCCCGCCCGCCCGAGACGACCTTGCCGCCCCGCACCACCACGCTCGGGGCGCCCTCAGCCACGGTCGCCCCCCAACCCCTCGAGGGCCACCTCCGAGCCGAGCAGGAGGAAGAGGACGGCCATCCGCACGGCCACCCCGTTGGTCACCTGCCTCGTCACCACCACCGAGGGCAGCTCGGCGACGTCCGAGGCGATCTCGACCCCCCGCACCATCGGGCCGGGGTGGGTCACGATGGCCTGAGGGGCTAGCCGGGCCATCCGCACCGCGCTCAGGCCCCAGCCGGCCGTGTACTCGCGCAGCGAGGGCACATGGGTCCCGCTCCCCCGCTCCGCCTGGAGGCGGAGGAGCGAGACGACGTCGGCGCCGCCGAGCGCGTCGTCGAGGTCGGCCTCGACCGAGACCCCCCAGCCGGTGAGGTCGCTCGGCAGCAAGCTGGGCGGCCCGCACAGGGCGACCTCGGCCCCGAGGGCACGGTAGGCGAGGATCTCGGAGCGGGCCACCCGGCTGTGCCGGACGTCCCCCACGATCAGCACCTTCAGTCCGGCGAAGCACGAGACCCCGAGGGAGGCCGGGGCCACACCGGCCGCCTCGGCCAGGACCTGGCGCACCGTGAAGCAGTCGACGAGCGCCTGGGTCGGGTGCTCGTGCCAGCCGTCCCCGGCGTTGAGCACCCGGGCCCGCCGCACCCACCGGGCCACCTGGGCCGGGGCCCCCGAGGCGCGGTGGCGCAGGACGATGGCGTCGATGCCCATGGCCTCCACCGTCTCGACGGTGTCGCGCAGCGACTCGCCCTTCTGCACCGACGAGCTGGCCACCGCGAGGGACAGGACGTCGGCCGAGAGGCGCTTGGCCGCGGTCTCGAAGCTGAGCCTGGTCCTCGTCGACTCCTCGAAGAACAAGGTGGCGACGACCTTGCCCCGCAGGGTGGGGACCTTGGGGATCGAGCGCCGCTCCACCTCGGCGAAGGCCTCGGCCACCCGGAGGACCTCGGCGATGCCCGATGCCCCGAGATCGGCGATCGAGATGAGGTGGGGGCCGACCCCTTGGTCGGGATGGGTGGGCCCGGCGTCGGCCTCGCTGATGGCACTCACCTGGCCACCAGGGTCCCGATGGCCACCCCGTCCTCGGACACGTCGACCATCTCGTCGCGCCGGGTCGGCAGGTTCTTGCCGACGTAGTCGGGGCGGATGGGCAGCTCGCGGTGGCCCCGGTCGACCATGACCGCCAGCTGCACCGCCCGGGCCCGGCCGAAGTCAGAGAGGGCGTTCAGCGCCGCCCGCACCGTCCGGCCGGTGAACAGGACGTCGTCCACCACCACCACCACCCGGCCGGTGAGGTCGAGCGGGATCTCGGTGGCGGCCTCGGGGAGGACCGGCCGCAAGCCGATGTCGTCGCGGTAGAAGGCGACGTCGAGCGTGCCCACCGGCACCTCCTCGCCCTCGGTCTCGGCCAGGACCTCGGCGATCCGCTCGGCCAGCCACACCCCGCCGGTCTGCAGGCCGACCAGGACCACCCCGTCCAGCCCCCCGTTGCGCTCGGCCACCTCGTGGGCCATCCGGACCAGCGCCCGCTGCACGTCGAGCGCGCTCATCACCTGGGCGGTGGGAACGAAACGGCCGCCAAGCGGGCGGGTGTGGCTGCGCTCGCGTTCGGCCATCGATCTCCTCCCGTACGGGCCTCACAGGACCCGCTTGACGGTCGGATGGCCACGATATCGCAAGCGCGCTGGCGGCGCGACCGCCTTCGGACGCCGAGTCAGACGACGGCGCCTCAGGGCTCTTCGAGGAGGGCCCGCCGGGCCGACGCCACCTCGGCCAGCTCGGCCTGGTCGAGGACCGGCATCGCGAGGTCGAGCGCGTCGACCTCGTGCACGAGGATCCCCCCGACCAGCGCGCGCATCGCGTACTTGTGGTCGGCCGGCACCACGTACCAGGGCGCCCACTCGGTCGAGGTCGCGCTGAGTGCCTCCTCGTAGGCGGCCCGGTAGTCGTCGAAGTAGCGGCGCTCGGCCACATCGGCAGCCGAGAACTTCCAGTGCTTGTCGGGGTCCTCCAGCCGCTGGAGGAAGCGGCGGCGCTGCTCGTCCTTTGAGACGTGGAGGAAGATCTTGACCACCCGGGTCCCGTTCGCCACCAGGTGCCGCTCGAAGGCGTTGATGGCAGCGAAGCGGTCCCGCCACAGCTCCTCGCCCGAAGGCCCGTCCGGCAGGTGCTGGGCCGCCAGCACCTCGGGATGGACCCGGGCCACCAGGACCTCCTCGTAATAGGACCGGTTGAAGATGCCGATCCGTCCCCGCCGGGGCAGCTCCTTCACGCAGCGCCAGAAGAAGTCGTGGGCCAGCTCCTCGGTGCTCGGCTGCTTGAAGGAGACGACCGAGCAGCCCTGGGGATTGACCCCGGTGAGCACGTGGGCGATGGTGCCGTCTTTGCCCGCGGCGTCGAGACCCTGGAGGATCACGAGCAGGGCCCAGGCGTTCGACGCGTACAGGAGCTCCTGGGCCGCGGCGAGCTCGGCCCGGTAGGCATCGAGGTCCTGCTCGGCCACGTCCTTGCGCCGCCCGCCTGACCGGCCGAGCCAGTCGACCTCGAGCGAACTCGTGCTGCGCCGGGCCAGGTCGGCCGCGTGGGCGGGACGTACCCGCAGCTCGTCGACCACCCGGACCGCCAGCTTCATCGTCCGCCCCGCCTTCGCCGGCCCGGCCGCCGGCTCACGGTGAGCATGCCCCAACCAGCCCCCCCGCTGCCGCTCGGCCGGGGGCGCCGACCCGGCGCCAGCGGTGCTAGGAACGGCACCGAGGCCCACAGGTGAGCGGATCTCGCGGCTCGGTGGTGGTCGGCATCGACAACGGTGCCACCACGAACAACGCCACTGCGCTCGACCTCGACGGACGGTTCCTCGTCACCCGAATGCTCGAGCGCCCGAGCCGGGTGCGCGAGGGTCCCGAGGCCGGTCTCTCTGCCTTGGAGCACACCCTCGACGACGTGCTCGGTCTCCTCGGCGCCTTCTCCCCCAAGGGCTCGACGAACTTCGAGCACCCGGGCTGGCGCGACTTCGATTTGCGGGGGCGGCTCGAGGACCGCCTAACGATCCCGGTCACCTACTGCAACGACGCCAACGCCGCGGCCCTGTACGACGCGCCGGGTCCACTTCGGCAAGGAGAGCCCGGCCCGCTCATCGGTGTCGGTCATCGTGGGGACCGGCCTCGGCGGGGGCATCGTCGAGTCCGGGTCCCTCCTTTTGGGCGGACGGGGTGAGGCCGGTGAGCTCGGCCACGTGCACATCCCGACCCGGGGCCTGCTCAAGCCGGACCAGCCCACCCCGGTGTGCAACTGCGGCTTCGAAGGCGACGCTGAGAGCATCGCCTCGCTGCACGGCCTCGAGCACAACCTGGTCCCCTACTGGCTGTCGCGCCATCCCGACCACGAGCTGGCCGCGCGGTCCGTCGCCGAGGCTGGCGTCCAGATGCGCTCCTTCGCCGAGTCCGGCGACCCGCTCGCCCGGGCGATCTTCGACCAGCAGGCGGGCGCCATCGGCCGCCTGCTCACCATCGTGACCAACGTGCTCGACCCCGACGCCTAGTTCCTCGGCGGCGGCGTGGTCGAGACCGACGCAGCGTTCGCGCCGTGGTTCCGCGGGCGGGTCCGCCGGACCACGGTGCGGCGCGAGGAGCAGGCGGCCCAGGTGGTCTTCGCCCTCGTCCCCGACCTCGACCTGGCCGGGGCGAGGGGTGCGGCCATGGTGGCGCTGGACGCCCTGGCGTCGCGCTGAGTCGCCCGGCCTTCAGGCCTCGGCGCCGAGCGGGAGCCGCTGTTGGCCGTCGCCGGCCTCCTTCGCCGGCCCGGCGCGCCGGGTGCCCCGCCGGAAGTACTTGCCCAGGGTCTCCTCCTGGTGCTGGTAGCTCGAGCCCATCGCCGAGCCGTAGAGGACGTCGGGCGGCTCGAGCATCTTGTCGAAGGTGAGCTTGCAGACCCGCTGACCGTGCTCGATCATGAACGGCACGTCGTGCGCTCGCACTTCGAGCGCGGCCCTCGAGCCGTCGTCGGGGCCGGCATCGAAGCCGAAGCCGGGGTCGAAGAACCCGGCGTAGTGGGTGCGCAGCTCGCCGCTCGTCGGGTCGTATGCGGTCATCTCCGAGGCGAGCTCGGGCGGGATGGACACCGCCTCGTCCGACATGAGCAGATAGAAACGCTGGGGGGCGAGGATGATCCGGTTGCCGCCCTCCCGGCGCACCGGTTCGAAGTACGGCGCGGGGTCGATCGGGACACCGGCGGTGAGGTTGAGCCGGGGCGCGTTCTCCCGGGCCTGGTAGCCGACCCGACCCTCGGCGTCGCCCCGGAGGTCCAGGCCGAGGAACAGCCCGTCGGCCAGGGCCAGCTGGTCGGCCGGCACCGGGACCCCGTCGCGCAGCAAGAGATGGTGGGTCTCTTGGTGGAACGCCCGCACCTCGTCGTCGCTGAGGGTGCTCCGCCCCACCGAGAGGCGGAGCTGGTTGAGGCTCAGCCCCTCGCGCACCCCGATGGCGAAGGACAGCGGCACCACCTCGAGGTAGAGGGGGCCGTGGTAGCCGGGGGCGATCTCGTCGAAACGGGTGCCGTGGTCGGTGATCACCCGGGTGAACACGTCCACCCGGCCGGTCGAGCTCTTGGGGTTGGCTTTGGCCCGCACGGCCCCGGGCAGCGCCAGCCGTTCGCGCAGGGCCACGAGGTACGGTCGGTTGGTCTCGAGCAACGCCCCCTCGCCGCGCAGGTCCAGCTCGTCGAGCACGTGGTCCCGGAGCTTGCGCTCGACCGTGTCTGCGCCGGGGAGGAAGCTGCAGCGCATGCGATAGGCGACCGGTCCGAGCCGCAGGTCCAAGCTGGCCGGCTGGACGTTGGCCACCGGGATCTCGTCGTCCGCTCCAACCACCCCGGCGTCGATGGCCTGGCGGAGGAGCCGGCGGGGAAGCACGCCCGAAGCGCCCAGGGGGATGTCGATCGTGGGTTCGGGCTCGGCCACCGCGGCGATCACCATAGCCAAGCGGGAACTTCGGACGTCGAGAGCAGCCAGCTCATCCAGCCGGCAACTCGCCGCGGACCCAGCCGTCCTTTCCGGCGTTCTTGGCCTGGTACATGGCCTCGTCCGCCCGTCGCACCATGCTCCGGGCCAGCGCCGAGGGTCCCGGGCCGCACACCCCGACCGAGACCGAGACTAAGCGGCCACCGGCCGAGGCGTTCCGGACCCCCCGCACCAGGCGATCGCCGAGCATGGCGGCCTTGTCGCCCGGATCCACCAGGATGACGACGAACTCGTCGCCGCCGATCCGAGCCACCATGTCGCGCGAGCGCACGGCGCGCGAGATGGCCGTGGCCACCTGGGCGAGGACCTCGTCGCCGGCCCCATGGCCCAGCTCGTCGTTGGTGCGCTTGAAGTCGTCGATGTCGCAGAAGGCCACCATGACCAAGGACCGGGCGGAGGCCAGCTCGTCGACGAACCGGCCGAACGCCCACCGGTTCGCCACCCGGGTCAGCGGGTCCAGGTCGCTCTCGGCCACCAGCCGCAGCTCGCGCAGGTGCCGATCGTGGGTGTCGCGCACCGTCACCACCACCTCGTCGGGCACCCCGGGCTCCGAGGCCAGCCGAAGTGAGAGCTCGGACCAGCGCCACTGGCCCGTCGGGTCGGTGAGACGCAGGGTGCACTGTGCGTCGAGGCCGGGGTCGAGTGAGGCGAGGCACTCGAGCAGCTGACCCCGGTCCGGCGGCGAGACCAGCTCGGAGAGGGGGAGCCGCTCGAGCTCCTTGGCCAGACGCCCGGTCATGGCCGAGAACGACGGCGAGACCCAGGCGATCGCCCCCTCGGGGGTGAGCATGGCCAGCCCGTCGGGCAGATGGTCGGCGATGCGGCGGGCCCGGGCGTTGGCAACGGCCAGCGCCTGGCGCTCGCGGGTGCGCCCGAGCATCCGGACCACGAGCTCGGCGCAGGTCTCGACCTCGGCCACGAACTGGCGGGTCCAGGTCCTCGTGGCCTCGGTCGACTCCAGCACCAGCACCCCGGCGAGATCCCCGGCGACGAGGACCGGGATGAGCATGGCGGCAGCCGGCATCTCCCCGGTGCGCTCGGCCGTCTGGCGTTCGGTCAGGCTGAGCTCGATGGCGGCGGAGTTGCCGATCGCGACGGCGCGGCCGATCCGCAGGAACCCCATCGAGGCGCCGGCGAACTCGTCGACACCGGCGCCGATCGGGATCTCCCGAGCCTGAACGCCGGGGCGGCTCCAGGAGAACCTCTCGGTCACCTGCTCGTGTTCGTCGAACATCCCGACCAGGGCCCGGTCGGCCTCGACGAAGGCCGCCAGGATCTCGAGGCAGGTCACGGCGGCCTGGGCCAACGCCTCGTCGTCGTCGGCGGCGGTGAGCACCCGGGACAGGCGGGCACCCACGTTGGCCGCCTCGTCGGTGACCGACCACGCTGCGTGAAGCGCGGCGGTCACCGCGTCATCCCCTGATCCCCGCGAGCGGACGAGGTCGACCGGCCCTTGGCCGCGCGTCGCACCGGCCAAATCTACCGACGGGGCCCCGGTCAGCCGGGGATCGGTCCTCCCCCGACAGCCCGTCTGGCCAGGGCCTTCGCGATGGTGGACAGGATGCCGTTCACGAAGGCCCCCGACGCCTCGGTCGAGTACACCTTGGCCAGCTCGACCGCCTCATCGATGACCACTGCCGGTGGTGGGCCACCGGGTTCCAGGAGCTCGGCGGTGCCCAGGCGCAGCACCAGCCGGTCGACGACGGCCATGCGGTCGGGCGCCCAGCCGATCGCGGCCCCGGCCACCAGGGCGTCGGCCTCGTCGCGGTGCCGCTCCACCGCCGCGACGAGGGTGGCGCAGTAGGGGTCGGGGGGGACGGCCAGCGCGGCCACCACCGCCCCGGGTGGCTCCCCTTTCATCTCGGCCTCGTAGAGGAGCATGAGCGCGCGCTCGCGCGCCTGGTGCCGGGTCGCGCCGGGCACCGGGCTCAGGCCCGGGTCAGATACTCACCCGAGCGGGTGTCGACCTTCACCAGGTCGCCGGGGTTGACGAACAACGGGACCTGGATGACCAGGCCGGTCTGGAGGGTGGCCGGCTTGCGGGCCCCCGAGACCCGGTCGCCCTGGATCCCCGGCTCGGTCTCGGTGACGGTCAGCTCGACCGCAGCCGGCAGGTCGACCCCCACGATCTCGCCGTCGTAGAGGGCGAGGTTGGTGGTATCGGACTCCTTCAGGTACCGGGCGGCCGTCCCGAGCGCCTCGGCGCTCACGTTCAGCTGCTCGTAGCTGGTGGTGTCCATGAAGACGTAGTCGGTGCCGTCCCGGTAGAGGAACTGCATGTCCCGCTTGTCGATGATCGCCTGCTCGAGCTTCTCGTCGGCCCGCCAGGTGCGGTCGAGCACCGCCCCGGTGCGCACGTTCTTCAGCTTGGTCCGGACGAAGGCGCCCCCCTTGCCCGGCTTCACGTGCTGGAACTCGACAACGCTGAACAGCCCCTCGGGCAGGTCCAGGGTCATCCCGTTCTTCAAGTCGTTGGTGGAGACGGCCATCAGGCGGCGACGTCCTTCGTGAAGGCGGTGAGCGTTCGGCTGCCGTCCTCGGTCACCACGAGGGTGTCCTCGATGCGGACCCCCCCGAGACCCGGCAGGTAGACGCCGGGCTCGACGGTGACGACGGTGCCGGCGGCGAGGATAGCAGTGCCTTGCTGGCTGACCGTCGGAGCCTCGTGGATGTCGAGGCCCACCCCGTGGCCGGTCCCGTGCTCGAACCGCTCGGCAAAGCCGGCCTTGGCGATGACCTCCCGGCACACCGTGTCGACGTCCTTCGCCGCCACCCCGGCCCGCACCGCGGCCACCCCCTTGGCCTGGGAGTCGGCCACCACCGCGAACACCTGGGCCAGCTCGCCGGTCGGCTCGCCCCCCAGCCAGAAGGTCCGGGTCATGTCGGAGCGGTAGCCGTCGTAGGTGGCGCCGAAGTCGACCACCACCGGCTGGCCCGGCGAGAGCGGGGTGTCGGTCGGTTGGTGGTGGGGCTTGGCCGAGTTCGGCCCCACCGCGACGATGGTGTCGAACGCCCGGTCCTCGGCCCCGCCCCGGCGCATCGCGGTGTCGAGGGCCAAGGCGAAACTGCCCTCGGTGACCGCCCCCGAGCCCGCCTCGGCCAGCAGGGGGAGCACCTCGCTCAGCGCGCCGTCGGCGATCGCCGCGGCCCGGGCCATCCGGTAGAGCTCCCCGGCATCCTTCACCTCCCGCAGGGCCTCGACCGCGCCGGTGACCGCCACCGCGCTCGTCTGGTCGTCGAACAGCTCGCGCCAGCGCTTCGACCCGGCCCACGACACGTCCTCGGCCTCCAGGCCCACCCGCCCCGGCGAGGCGGCCTCGAGGGCCGCCCGCACCGCCGCCCGCTGGCCCTCGCCGTTGCCGATGGCGATGTCGAGCTGCTCGGCCCCCCCGGCCGAGGCCACCTGCTCGGCCGACTGGGTCCGGTAGCGGCCGTCGGTGGTCAACAGCGCGCCCTTCCCGGTCACCACCACCACCCCGGCCGACCCGCTGAAGCCGCTCAGGTAGCGCACGTTGGCCAGGTTGGTGACGATCAACGCGTCCACACCACAGGTCTCGAACCGGTCCCGCAGGCGGTCCAGCCGCCCGGCCACCTCGAGGGGCACGGCACCTTGGGTCGTGGTCATCGGGCTCCTTTGGGTTCGTCGGGACGCGCGTCGGGTTCGGCCGCGCTTGGCCGGCCCGGCGCGGGGCCGCCCCCCTCGAGCAGCCGACGCACCGCCTCGATGGCCAGCTCGTAGCCGAGCCCGCCGAAGCCGGCGATCAGCCCGTCGGCCACCGGGGCCAGCACCGAGGTGTGGCGGAACGGCTCGCGGGCGGCCGGGTTGGACAGGTGCAGCTCGACCACCACCCCGTCGAAGGCGCTCATGGCATCGTGCAGCGACCACGACGTGTGGGTGAGGGCGCCGGCGTTGACCACGATGGCGGCGGCCCGGCCCCGGGCCCCGTGCACCGCCTCGATGAGGTCCCCCTCGTGGTTGGACTGGTAGTGCTCGAGTGCCAACCCGAGGCGCGCCGCCGCGGCGCTCGCCCGCTCCACGTGGTCCTCGAGCGTGGCCGTCCCGTAGATCTCGGGCTCGCGCTGGCCGAGCAGGTCCAGGTTGGGCCCCGAGAGCAAGAGCACGAGGGGCCGTTGCCCGGCGCTCATCGCACCGTCTCCATCTCGGCAAGGGTAGCGACGACGTCGCCGACCGCGACGCCGTGGACCGGTTCCACCCCTCGGGGACCGTCGAGGACGAAGGTCAGGTCGTGGCGGGCCTTCTTGTCCCGGCCCATCGCCACGACGAGGGCCTCGGGATCCGAGCCGGCCGGGAGCCGGGGGTCGAGGCCGAAGCCGACGACCACCTCGCGGTGGAGGTCGACCCGGGCGTCGTCGATACGCCCAAGGCGCCGGGCGAGCAGGGCCGCGAACAGAAGGCCGATCGCCACCGCCTCGCCGTGGGCCAGGTCGCCCGGCCGGCCGAACGCACCGGCCTCCAAGGCGTGGGCCAGGGTATGGCCGTAGTTGAGGACCATCCGGCGTCCGGTCTCGGCCTCGTCCATGGCCACCACCGCCGCCTTGATGCCCACGCACCGGGCCACCTGGTCGGCCACCTCGAGCTCGAGGAGGGAGGCGTCGGGGGGCCCCTCGCCCAAGAACGCGTACTTGGCCATCTCGCCCCGCCCGCAACGCCACTCCCGCTCGTCCAGGGTCCGCAGGGTCTCGGTGTCGCACAGCACCGCCTCGGGTTGCCACAGCGCACCGAGGAGGTTCTTGCCCTCCGGCAGATTGACGCCGGTCTTCCCCCCGACCGCCGCGTCGACCTGGGCGAGGAGGGTGGTGGCGACGTTCACGTAGCGCACCCCGCGGTGGTAGGTGGCGGCGGCGAACCCGGCCACGTCGCTCACCACCCCCCCGCCGACCGCCACCACCACGTCGGCGCGGCTCATGCCCCGGCGAGCGAAGCGCCGGCAGAGCTCCTCCACCGTGGCGAACGACTTGGCCCCCTCCCCCGGCTCGATCAGGTCGACCTCGAAGGGGACCCCGGGGTCGAGCCCGGCCAGCCAGCCGGCGTCGGCCACCGATCCCTGGGTGACCAACGCGGCGTGCTCCACCCCGGCCAGCCCGGTGACGACCGGGGCCAGCTCGTGACGGGTCCCCGCCCCGATGACGACGTCGTAGGGGCGACCCGGCAGCTCGACCGGGACGACGATCATCAGCGGGCGAGCGCGCGCACGGTGGCCGCCGCCGCCTGCTCGGGGGTGAGGTCGTCCACGTCGACCACCTCGTCGGCGAGCGACTGGTAGAGGGGGCGGCGCGCCGCGTCGAGGGCGCGCAGCGCCGCTGCGGGGTCCGGGTCGAGGAGGGGCCGGCCGGCGCCGGTGCCGACCCGCCGGGCCAGGGTGGCGACCCGCGCCCGGAGCCACACGACGGTGCCCCCCCGTTCGATCAGGGTCCGGTTGGCCTGGTCGAGCACCGCACCGCCGGCCACCGAGACCACCGCCGGCTCGACGTCGAGCGCCCGGGCCAGCGCCTCGGCCTCGGCGGCCCGAAAGGCCGGTTCCCCCTCGGTGGCGAAGATCTCCGGGACCCGCTTGCCCGTGGCCTCTTCGACCTCGTCGTCGGAGTCCAGGTACGGCCAACCCAGTTCGGCGGCGGCCAGCCGGCCGACCGTGGTCTTCCCCGCCCCCATCATCCCGATCAAGAGCAGCCGCTCGGGCCGGTCGGCCGTCGGTCCCATCACAGAGGGGGCGGGACCGAGGGGGCCTCCCCCAGCGCCTTCAGGTAGCCGTCCCGGTTGCGCTGGAGCTCGGCCAGCGAGTCGCCGCCGAACTTGCGCAACGTCTCGGAGGCCAGGACCAGTGCGGTCATGGTCTCGGCCACCACCCCCATGGCCGGCACCGCGGTCACGTCGGTGCGCTCCTTGAAGCTGAGCGCCGGCTCCTTGGTGGCCACGTCGACCGTCTCGAGCACCGGCCGGTTCAAGGTGGCGAGCGGCTTCATCGCCACCTTGGCCACGATCAACCCACCGGTGGACATGCCCCCCTCGATCCCCCCGGCCCGCGCCGTGCGCCGCTCGTAGCCGCCCGAACCCTCGGCCCGGTCGGGAGCCCAATAGATCGCGTCGTGGCCCTCCGAGCCTCGCCTCGCGGCCAGGTCGAAGCCGTCGCCGAACTCCACGCCCTTCACCGCCTGGATGCTCATGAGCGCCTGGGCCAGCTGGCCGTCGAGCTTGCGGTCCCAGTGGACGTGGCTGCCCAGCCCGACCGGGACCCCGTAGGCGAGCACCTCGGCCACCCCGCCCAAAGAGTCGCCCTCCTTGGCCGCGCCCTTAATGGCCGCGACCATCGCGACCTCGGCCTCGGGGTCGAAGCAGCGGACCTCGGAGGCGTCGACCCGTGCCAGGTCCTCGGGGGCCGGCCGGCGCCCCCCGGTCGCCCACGCCCCGCCGAGGGCGACCACGTGGCTCAGGACCTGGATCCCGAGGCGGGCGAGGAGCGCCTTGGCCAGGCTGCCCGCTGCCACCCGCGCCGCCGTCTCCCGGGCCGAGGCCCGCTCCAGCACGTCGCGGGCGTCGGCGAACCCGTACTTCTGCATCCCGGCCAGGTCCGCGTGACCCGGGCGGGGCTGGGTGAGGACCCGGGACGGTGCGCCGGGGCCGGGGTCCATCTCCTCGGTCCATTTCGGCCACTCGGTGTTGGCGATCTCGATCGCCACCGGCGAACCCAGGGTCCGGCCGTGCCGGAGCCCGCCGATCAAGGTGACCTCGTCGCGTTCGAATCGCATGCGCGGCCCGCGCCCGTAGCCGAGGCGACGCCTCGCCAGCTCGGCGACGACGTCCTCGGCGCCGAAGGGCAGCCCGGCTGGGACGCCCTCGACGACGACGACGATCGAGCGGCCGTGGGACTCCCCTGCGGTCAGGAAGCGCAGCATCGGCCCAACGCTACCTGGAACGACAAACATCCCTGGTGGTGCCGGACGCGGTGCTCAGGTGTGGGGCAGCCAGAGGTGCAGCGCCCAGGCTCCGAAGAAACAGCCGAACGCCGCGCCCAGCGCGAGCGGCGGAGCGAAGGGCAACGTCGTCTTGCGCCCGGTGCCTTGGAGGACCATGAGGGCCACGCCGAGGACCGTGCCGGCGACGAAAGCGAAGAGGAAGCCGACGTAGAGCTCCCCGAACCCGAGCCACGAGAGCGCGACGCCGATGAGCCCGGCCAGCCGCACGTCGCCGTAGCCGAGGCCCCGGGGAAAGCACCACCACAGCGTGAAGAACACGCAGAAGGCGATCGCCCCGCCGATCGCCGCGTCGAGGAGCGGCTGCTCGTGGGCGGCGGCGACCGACGCCGCCACCAGGGCGCCGCCGGCCACGGCCAGGGTGGGGAAGACGATCACCCGGGGCACGATGCCGTCGCGGGCATCGACCACCGACGCCGCCACCAGGCCGACCCCGAGCGCGCAGTAGGCCCCGAGGGCCGGGACGTCGCCGATCCGGATCGCCGCCAGGGCGAACCACAGCCCGGTGAGGAGCGCCGAGACGGCCAGCTCGAGTTTCGGGGGGACCCGGACGGCGACCGCACCCGGGGCGACGGTCGCCACCGCGCCCCGCTCCGCCGCCGGATCGGGCGGGGCCGGATCGGGCGGGGCCGGCTCGGACGGGGCCGGCTCGGGCGGGGCCGGCCGCACGATGCGCCCGGTCAGGGTGCAGAGGACGGCGCCGGCCACCGAGCCACCGACGAAACTCCCGGCGACCACGACGGCGTCCACCCCGCCATCCTGCCCGCTACGGGTCTAGTAGTAGGGGTTCTCCCCGCCGGTGTGGTCGGTGACGTCGACCACCCTGGTGAGCGAGGGGACCTCGTCGCGCAGGGCCACCTCGATCCCCTGGGTCAGGGTCATCCGCGACATCGCGCAGCCCTGGCAGCCCCCCGAGAGCCGAAGGTAGGCCACGCCGCCCTCGGCGTCGTAGGCCACGAGGTCGGCCCGGCCCCCGTGGCCGGCGATCGAGGGGTTGATCATCTCCTCGAGAACCTGCAGCACCTGACGGGCGAGCTCGGTGTCCAGGCCGGCCGCCAGCACCTCGGGAGGCACGCCGGGCGCGGCCTCCTCGGGGGTCGGGGTGTTCGGGTTGACCAGGACCAGTCCGCCCTCAGCGTCCTCGGACCACTCGAGGCGGGCCCCGCGGAGGCGATCGACGCTGGCCGACGGCACCACCACCGAGAGCTCCTCGTCGCGCACGACAGCATCGTCGTCGGTCGCGTCCGCCAGGGCCTGGAAGTACAGGTCGTAGGCGAAGTTGCCGCCCAGTACCCCCCGGACCTCCAGCCACAGCGCCAGGCTGTCGGGATCGGGCTCCGCCGTCTTGGCCTCCAGCACGACCTTGCGGGCGTCCTCGGTCAGGGTCACGACCTGGGGGGCCACCTCGTGCTCCAGCTCTTCTGCCGAACGAACCATGCCCGCCATCATAGGAGCGGTCCCGGCCGCCGGCGCGGCCGGGCCCTGAGCGGTCGCTCAGCGCACCTCGACGTGGTCGAGGTCCTCGTGGCGCCAGAACCCGTAGCGCTCCTCGGGCAGGTGCAGCGCGTGGGTCGGCCCGAGTGCCTCGACGAACGGCGCGTCGTGGCTGACCGCGACGACGGTGCCCTTCCAGCTCCCGAGCATCGCCCCGATCGCCACCACCGAGGCCGGGTCGAGGTTGTTCGTGGGCTCGTCGAGGATGAGCACGTTGGCCCGGCCGGCCGCCAGCATGGCCAGGCTGAGCCGGGCCCGTTCGCCGCCCGAGAGCGAGCCGGCCCGCTGGGTCGCGGTCGGGCCGGTCAAGCCGAAGGATCCGAGGAGCGAACGACGGTCCGACTCTTTCACGAGCACCTGGTCGTCGAGGTTGGCGAGGGCGTCGGCGTCCAGGTCGATCTGCTCGTGCTCCTGGGCGAAGTAGCCCGGCTGCACCCGGTGGCCGAGCTCGACGTTCCCCGCGCTCGGGACCTGCAGGCCGGCCAGGCAGCGCAGGAGCGAGGACTTGCCGACCCCGTTGCGGCCGATCACCACCACCCGGTCACCGCGGTCGACCACGAAGTCGACGTCGTCGAGCACCCGGTGGTCCCCGTAGGCGACCGCCAGGTGCGAGGCGGTGAGCACCACCGCGCCCGGCCGGGCTGGCTCGGGGAGCTTGAAGGCTACCTTGCGCTCCCGCTTGATCACCTCGGTCCGGGTCGCCTCGAGCCTCGCCACCTTGCGGTCGAGGATCTTGGCCTTGCGGGCCTGCGCCACCGTCGAGTGCCGCCACTGGTCGGCGTGGGCCCGCATCCGGGCGATCTCGGCCGACTCCATGGCGGCGCGCTTCTCCCTTCGCACGATGTCGGCATCGAGTTGGAACGTGAACGCGCTGTAGCTCCCCTTGAACTCCCGCAGGGTGCCCTCGGAGAGCTGCAGGACCTTGGAGATGGCGTGGTCAAGCAGCTTCAAGTCGTGGCTGACCACCAAGAGCGCGCCCTTCTGGGCCGCAAGCTCGTCCATCAACCACAGCTTCGCCGCGCGGTCGAGGTGGTTGGTCGGCTCGTCGAGGATGAGGAGATCGGGTCGACCGAAGAGGACCCGGATGAGGTCGACCCGGCGGCGCTGCCCCCCCGAGAGCGAGTCCACGTCGGCCAGCAAGAGCCCCTGGGGGAGGCCGAGGCCGTCGGCCAGCCGGCCGAGGATGCTCTCGACCTCATAGCCGCCGGCCAGCCGGTAGCGCTCCTCGAGCAGGCTGAAGGCGGCGACGGCCTCCTCGGAGGCCGAGGGCTCGAGGGCCCGGCGGGCCTCGTGGAGCTCGACGTCCAAGACGTCAAGGCCGCGGGCCGACAGGACGTGGGCGAGGGCGCTCGGGTCCCGGCCGAGCCCGCGGGGCACCGGCATCTGGGGGAGGTACCCGACGGTCCCGCTCACCCGGAGCCGCCCACGGCAGCGGAGGTGGCCACCGGCCTCGCCCAGGAGATAGGCGAGGAGCGACGACTTGCCGGCGCCGTTGCGGCCGACCAGACCGACCTTGTCGGTGGCGGCCAGCGCGAACGAGGCGTCGTCGACCAGCGTGCGACCCGCCAGCTCGATGGTGATCCCCTCGCCACTCAGCACGGCGCTATTCGACCACGGGGCGAACGGCCCGTCGGACCACGCGGGCACTTCGGGCGTTGGTCACCGTCGCGGCGCGCACCGAGGCGAGTAACGTCGGCGCGCGATGACCCCTGCGGCGGTCCCGGACGACGCGCACGAGTGGGTCAGCTTCGAGGACCAGGACGAGGAACGGACCTGGGTCTTCGACGTCACCTTCCTCACCTCCAACTGGACCTGCATCTTCGGCCGCGGCTGCCAGGGGGTGCTGACCGGCCCGGCCGAGGAGCTCGTCCACGGTTGCTGCTCCTATGGCGCCCACTTCGTCGACGGGGCCGACCGCCGCCGGGTGGAGAAGGTCGCGGCCCGGCTCACCGCCGAGCAGTGGCAGTACCGGGCCAAGGCCAAGAAGGGCGGCATCACCAAGAAGAACCGGGCCGGCGAGGTGGCCACCCGGATCGTCGACGGCGCGTGCATCTTCTTGAACCGGACCGACTTCGCCACCGGCCCGGGCTGCGCACTGCACCAGGTCGCCCTGGCCGAGGGTCGCAACCCGCTCGAGCTCAAGCCCGAGGTGTGCTGGCAGCTGCCGCTGCGCCGCGACGACACCGTGGCCGAGGACGGCCACGTCACCACGACCATCACCCAGTGGGACCGCAAGCACTGGGGCCCCGGCGGCGAGCAGTTCCACTGGTGGTGCACCGAGTCACCCGAGGCGTTCGTCGGGCTGCGCCCGGTCTACGAGGAGATGGCGGCCGAGCTGGCGGAGATGGTGGGGAAGAAGACCTTCAAGCGGCTCCGCACCTATCTCATTGACCGGGACCGGCGGAGGGCCGAGCGGGTGCCCCTCCCCCACCCGGTGCTGCGCAGCGCCGAGACGGCGCCGCCGGGGACCGCTCAGTCCTCGAGCGGGTCCGCCTCGTCGTCCTCCTCGTCCTCGTGGTTGTCGTCCCAGCCCGGGACGTCGGACCCGAGGATGCGGTCGTAGCGGTCCTCCTCGGCCCGGCACCACGACGCGTGGACGTCGTCGGGCTCGGCCCCGCACTCCGGGCATCGTTCCCCGGCGGTGGCGATGGAGCGCTTCAGGCTCCGTGCCTCTTCGAAGCGCCGATGGCGTCCCTTCTTCACCACGACTCCTAACTGCCGCCAGCTGCCGCCGCCCGAAGCCCTCCTGAGCGCGCCAACCCTGACGACTGCGACGATCCGGCGCCATCTCGTCGAACGGCCCGGTCCGGGTACCCGGAACCACCGCACTGACCTGCCCATTGTAGTGCGGTCGCGCCACCGGCGGACCCGGTCCACAATGGCGGGGTGGAACCGACCTTTGACCCGGCAGCCATGATCGAGCGATTCCGGGGGCGGGCCCAGGCCGTCCGGCGACGCGGCCTGCCGCCGCTCGAAGGGGTCGAGCGCCAGCGGTTCAAGGAGCAGGCCGAACTGGACTACATGGACTTCGCCATGCTCGGAGACGCCACGGCCGACCTGGTGGGCGGGGTGCTCACCATCCGGATCGACCTACGGCCGCCCGAGCGCCGGGGGGACGGCTCGGCGGCGTCCTGACCACCTTGGCGGGCACCGCCCGGGGCGACCGGCGGCCCGGGCCGACCCCGGACCCCCCTCGGCTGGCGCGGCTCAACCCCCGTAGTGCATCTTCGTGTCCTCCATGCGGAGGATCTCGGTCTCCTCGGGCCGCCCACCGGCACCGACCACCTCGCCGATGGCCAGCACGTGGCTGCCGAGCTCAAGGAGGTCCGCCAGCGAGCAGTCGACCCAGGCCACGGCTCGGGCCAGGATCGGCGCCCCGGTCCCGGCCACCACGACCTCCTCGTCGGCCATCTTCTGGGGCCGGCCGCCGGAGTCGTAGCGCACGTCGGTCACCGCCTTGACGAATCGCCGGACGACCGCGCGGTCGGCCCGGTCGAGGACCGAGACCGAGAACGAGCGGCCCGTCCTCACCAGGCGGGCAGTCAGCGCCCCGGCCTCCACCGCCACCGCCACCAGCTTGGGGTCCGTGGCCACCTGCACCACCAGGTTGGCGGTCATCAGGTTGTGGCGAACCTCGCCGTCGAGCTCCCCGGCCGAGCCCACGACGAAGAGTCCGGTGGGGAAGGACCACAGGATCCGACGGCGCAGCCGGTCGTAGGCGTCGGAGTCCATTTGCCCGGGGAACGGGCCGGCCGCCTCGGGGCTCACCCCAAGATCCCCGTCGGCGGCTGGGTGGTGGTGGTGGTCGACAGGACCGAGCCGAGCAGGCGGTCGACCAAATCGAGGGCCTGGGTCAGCTTGGCCTCGGCCTTGATGCGCTCCCTGAGGGCCTTGGCGACGAGCGCCCGGTTGGTGCCGCCCGAGTCGTAGCAGTCGCCCCCGGCGTCGTAGGCCAGCGCATACCCCGAGGACAACAGGTTCGTGAGCTCGGTGTCGGGCGTCGGCAGCTCACCGTTGGCCGACTGGGCGTCGGTGAGCAGCACCCCGCAGACCGTGTGCACGACGCCGACCGCCTTGTGCTGCTCCAGGGCCACCTGGACCCGGGCCGCGTCCCCCATCACCATGCCGATCGACTGGCCGAGGTCGGTGCCGTCGACCCACGAACGAAGCTGGGCGGTCGGGGAGCCCGAGTGATTGGTCTGGCCGTAGGCGAAGTAGGCGCCGACCCCGATGCCGACGATGACGACCGCCGCCGCCACCACGCTCCAGCGGGCCGGGGGGCGGCTCACTCCGCCCGGAGGAGGTGGTAGTCGCGACGGCCCTTGCGCAGCTCGACGTAGCGACCGGCCACGAGATCGCCCGACCCGATCAGGCGCGACGGATCGTCGATCCGCTGGTTGTTGAGGTACGCCCCGCCGGCGGCGACGAGCCGGCGGGCCTCGCTGAGCGAGCCGCACAGCTCGGCACGGACGAGGGCGCCGACGATGTCGAGAGTCCCCGACCCGTTGCCCGCCAGCGCCTGGGCCGAGATAGCGCTCGACGGCGCGTCCTCGAACACCTCGAGCAGCGTCGACTCGTCGAGCTCGCAGAGCTCGGCCCCGAACAACGCCGCCGAGGCCCGCTCGGCCCGAGCCGCTTCGCCCTCGCCGTGGACCAGCTCGCACACCGAGCGGGCCAGCGCCCGCTGGGCGGCCCGCCGCTCGGGGTGTGCCTCGGTCTCGGCGTCGAGGGCGGCGATCTCGCCGTGGGAGAAGAAGGTGTAGAAGCGCAGGTACTGGCCGACGCTGCGATCCTCCACGTTCAAGAAGAACTGGTAGAAGCGGTACGGGCTGGTCCGGGCGGGGTCGAGCCAGACCGCCCCCTCCACCGTCTTGCCGAACTTGGCGCCGTCGGGCCGGGTGACGAGGGGGGTGGTCAGCCCGTAGACCTTGTCCCCGGTCACCTTGCCCACCACCTCGGCCCCGAGCGAGATGTTGCCCCACTGGTCGCTGCCGCCGATCTGCAGGTCGCACCCCTCGTCGAGGTGGAGGCGGAGGAAGTCGTAGGCCTGGAGCAGCATGTAGCTGAACTCGCTGTAGGAGATCCCCTCGCCGGCGCGCTCTAAGCGGGCCCGGACCGAGTCCTTCTTCACCATCTGGTTGACGGTCACGTGCTTGCCGACGTCGCGCAGGAAGGTGACGAGGGGTAGGTCGTAGAGCCAGCTGGCGTTGTCGGCCAACAGCGCCTGGGTCGGGCCGGCCGAGGGTTCGAAGTCGAGCAGCCGGGCCAGCTGGGGACGGACCCCCTCGACGTTCGCGGCGAGATGGTCGAGGTCGAGGAGGTTGCGCTCGTCCGACTTGCCCGAGGGGTCGCCGATGAATCCGGTGCCGCCCCCGGCGAGGGCGATCGGCCGGTGCCCGGCCAGCTGCAGGCGCCGCAGGGTGCACAGCTGGAGGAGGTTCCCGTGGTGGAGGCTGGAGGCCGACGGGTCGAACCCGGCGTAGGCGGTCAGCCCGCCGGCGTCGAGGCGCTCGAGGAGCGCCTGGTCGCTGAGCTGGTGGATGAGGCCGCGGAACGTGAGGTCGTCGACGAGCGTCGGCACGGTCAAAAGCCTGCCATAGCTCGACGCGTTCCCCGCCCCGCTCAGGACCCTTCGACGCCGAGCTCGAAAGCGGCAACGGGGTGGTCGAGCCCGCGCACCGCGAGCTCGTCGATGGATCGGAGGGAGAAGCCCTCGGCCGGCAGCTCGGCCGCCGCCTCGGCGGTCAGGAGCACGGCGCCCGGTCGGGCCGACTTCACCAGGCGTGAGACCAGGTTCACGACCGGCCCGAAGTAGTCCCCCTCCCGCGAGCCGGCGGCCCCGAACCCGACCGCCCCGCGCGCCGGCGGCAGCACCGGATCGTCGGCCACCGCGGCGGTGACCTCGGTGGCGATCCGGCAGGCCGCCTCGACGCTCGGGGCGGCGAAGAACGCCTCGTCGCCGATCATCTTCACCACCCGCCCGCCGGCCAGGACCGCGCTCGACCACGCCGCCGACTCGAAACGGGCGAGGGCCAGGCTCTGCTCGCGCAGGTCGATCTGGTTCGCCCAGGCGGTCGAGCCGACCAGGTCGACGAAGCCGAGCGCGACGCGCTCGCGGTCGGAGTCGAACTCCTCGCCCTCGGCCGAGTACGCCGGTCCCCGGGTGAGCACCGCCCGGCGGACGGCCCGGTCGAACTGGGCCACGAGCAGGCGCGAGAACGCTTCGGGCACGGCGTTGAAGGCCAGGGTGGCCCGCTCGGACATGTGGGCCCGGGCCAGCTCGCTGTGGGGCGCCCGGTCGGTGCCCGGGCCGAGCTCGGAGTAAAAGAGGGCCACGGCCGACTCGGCGACCTGGATGGCGGCCGAGCCGAGCACCCGGGTGAAAGCGAGGACCGGGCCCTCGCCCATGAGGGCCGCGCCGGACACGAAGGCCGAGACGAGCGCGTCCATGTCGGCCGGGAGCTCGCTCGTGGCGTCGGCCGGGAGGCCGGCCGCCAGCATGAGCCGCTCCACCATCTCGACGGTGGCGCCGCACCGGGTGGCCAGGACGCCGATCGGGACCCTCGGGGTCGACCGGAGCCGCAGGAGCTGGCCGGCCAGCGCCGGGAGGCTGTCGAGGCGCATCGCCTCGACCATCTGGTCGAGGCCGGCGCCCTGGCGGGTCAGGTACTCGAGGAGCTCGAGGCGTTCGGGGGCGGCGGCGGCGGCGGGGTCATAGATCCCCGCCTCCTCCCACGCAGAGCGATCCACACCGAAATGGTTCCACGACCAGCCTGCGGCGTGCGTTATCGCAGGAGTCCGGCCCGCAGCGCCCCGGCCACCGCGACATGCAGCCGGTCGTGCAGGGCCCGGTTCTGCACCCGGTCGGGCACCGCGACCCGCACCAGCGCGCACGGCTCGACCCCGACGAAGCGTCCGAGTGCGGTGTCGAGCTCGCCCAAAGTGGCCACCTCGGCCACCGGGAGGGAGAACCCACGCCCGACGGCTGGGACCGAGACCGACGGGGCGGTACCGAACACCTGCTCGAACCGCGCCGGCGCGAGGGCGTCGGCCTGGGGCAGGAAGCTGAAGATCCCGCCCCCGCCGTTGTCCAGCACCACCAGGGTGCACGAGCCCCGCCGCTCCCCCAGGCCGGCCAGCGCCGAGGCGTCGTGCAGGAAGGCCAGGTCGCCGAGCAGGCACACCACCGGGGCGTCCTGGCCGGCCGCCACGCCGAGGGCGCTCGAGGTGACGCCGTCGATCCCGTTCGCGCCCCGGTTGGCCAGCACCCGCGGGGGGTCCGGGCGCGGCGCCCCGAACCACTCGAGGTCCCGGACCGGCATCGACGACGACACGAACAGGACGCTCGGCCGCTCGAGGGTGCCGAAGAGGTGGCGGGCGACGCCGGGCTCGGTGGCCCGTCCACCGCTTGCCAGAGGATCGGCGACCAGGGTCGCGTCGATGGCCCGCTGGGCCAGCGCCTCGGCCCGTTCCCAACGGTCGCGCCAGCGGTCGTCGCGCCCGCTCCAAGCGGGGTCGAGACGGTCGAAGAACGCCCCGGGGTCGGCCCGGTGGAACCGCCCGACCACCCGGGCCGGGTCGTCGAGCACCTCGCCGACCGCCACCACCTCGGCCCCGGCCCGGCCGCTCGACTCGACGAACTCCGCTACCACCCTCGACGCCCACGGGCGCCCGACCACCAGGACCACCTCGGCGGCGAGCGCGGCGCGGGCCGCCGGGTCGCGCAGCACGGCGTCGGCCGCCCCGACCACCGCCCGCTGGCGCAGTCGGAGCCCAGAGATCGGGTCGGCCAAGACCGGCCAACCCAGGCGCTCGGCCAGTCCGAGGGTCGCCGCCGGGGCCCCGGCCCCGGCCAGGATCAGACCCCGGCGCCGCCACCAGTCCCCCTCGGCCGGCGCCGGAACGGGCCGGGACCCGGTCGCCGCCGGCCGGGGCGCCGGCGGGGGGAGCGCCCCGGCCGACCCCACGAGCGGCTCCTCGAAAGCCAAGTTGAGGTGGACCGGCCCGGCTCCCTCGACCGCAGCTCGGAACGACCCCGCCGCGAGCCGGCGCCACCACCCGCGGTCGGCGTCGCGCGGCACGCCGGGGTCGAACGAGCGCCGGGGCGCCGACCCGTACAGGCCGACCTGCTCGATCGTCTGGGGCGCCCCCACGTGGTGCAGCCGCGGCGGACGGTCGGCGGTGCACACGATGAGGGGGACCCGGGCGTGGCTGGCCTCCACCACCCCGGCGTGGAGCTCGGCGGCGGCGGTCCCGCTCGTGGTGCAGACCACCGCAGGCAAGCCGGTGGCCACCCCCAGGCCGATCGCGAAGAAGCACGCCCCCCGCTCGTCCAGCCGGACGTGGAGGTTGACCTCCCACCGCTCGGCCAGGGCCAGGGCAAGGGGGGTGGAGCGGGACCCCGGGCAGAGCACCGCGTGCCGCAGGCCCGCGGCCACCCACTCGTCCACCAAGGTGGCGGCAAAGGTGGCCTGGACGTCGCCGATCGGTACGCTCACCGGCGGTGGGCCCCCTGCACGCCGAGACGACCGGGACCGGTCCGACGCTGGTCCTGGCGCACGGCTTCACCCAGACCGGCCGGCTGTGGGGCCCCTTCGGCGCGCTCGTCGGGCGGGGCCGCCGCGTCGTCGCCGTCGACCTCCCGGGCCACGGTGGCTCCGCCGGGGTCGAGGCCGACCTGGTGGCCGGGGGCGAACTGGTGCTCGAGGCGGGCGGGCCGGGGCCGGTCGACCTCCTCGGCTACTCGCTCGGCGCCCGCTTCGCCCTCCACGCCGCCCTCGGCGCCCCGGGCCGGGTGGCGCGGCTGGTCCTCCTCAGTGGGACCGCCGGCATCGAGGACCTCGAGGCGCGGGCCCGCCGGCGGCACCGCGACGAACAGCTGGCCGACGAGCTGGCGGCGGCGGCCGACGTCTCGGACTTCGTGGCCCGATGGCTGGCTGCACCGATGTTCGCGACCCTGCGGGCCACCGGGGCCGACGAGCGCCGCCGCAACACCCCGGCCGGCCTGGCCTCCAGCCTCCGGCTGGCCGGGGCCGGGACCCAGGAACCGTTGTGGGACCGGCTCGGCGAGCTGACCATGCCGGTCCTCGTGCTGACCGGGGCGACCGACCCGCGCTACCAGGCCCTCGGGGCCCGGCTCGCGGTTGCGAGCGGCGGCACCCTGGCGGTGGTGCCCGGGGCCGGCCATGCGCTCCATCTGGAGCAGCCCGCGCTCAGCGCGGCCATCGTCTCGTCCTGGCTCGATCACGTCCCGGGCGCCGACTGAGCGCTCACAACGAGAGGCCGAGCACGAGGAGGGCCCCGACGGCCAGCTGGAGCCGCCCGGTCCCCGAGAGCACCGGCAAGAGCTCGCGGCCCGAGGCGTTCCCCGTGGCGAGGGTGCACGGGCGCAGTGCGAGGGGGGCGGCGGCCAGCGCCAGCAGGGCTGCCGGCCGCCACCAGGCCACCAGGCCGACCGACGCCAGGGCCAGGGCGACCGAGCACACGTACAGCCACCTTGCCCGGGTCAGGCCGACCCGGACCGCCAGGGTGCGCTTCCCGACCGCCGCGTCACCCTCGACGTCGCGCAGGTTGTTCGACTCGAGCAGCGCGACCGAGAGCAGGCCGACCGGGACCGAGGCGGCTACCGCCGCCGCGCTCAGCCGGCCGTGCTGGACGAAGGCCGCGCCGGCCGTGGCCACCAGGCCGAAGTAGACGAAGACAAAGACCTCCCCCAGCCCGAGGTAGCCGTAGGGGTGGGGGCCGCCGGTGTACAGCCAGCCGGCAGCGACGCAGCTGAGCCCGACGGCGACCAGCCACCACCCGACCGTCGCGGCCAACGCCAGGCCGGCGGCGCCGGCCAGCGCGAAGGAGACGATCGCCGCCGCCCGCACCTGGCTCGGGGTGGCCAGCCCCGAGGAGGTCAGCCGCAGCGGGCCCACCCGCTCGTTGTCCGAGCCCCGGACCCCGTCGGAGTAGTCGTTGGCGTAGTTGGTGCCAACCTGGACCAGGACCGCCACCGCCAACGCGCAGGCGGCCCGCCACCACAGGACCCCGCCGGGCGAGGAGATCCGGCCGACGGCGGTGCCCACCGCGACCGGGACGGCCGCCGCGGCCAGGGTGCGCGGCCGGGCGCCGGCCACCCAGAGCCGCCCCCGGCCCCTCGGCGGCGTGCCGGCCCCGGCCGACACCTCGGTCACGGCCGACGCGGGAAGCGCGAGAAGTCCGGGGGGCGACGCTCGACGTAGGCGTTGCGCCCCTCTTGGCCCTCCTCGGTCATGTAGAAGAGCATGGTGGCGTCCCCGGCCAGCTGCTGGACGCCGGCCAGCCCGTCGTCGGCCGCGTTGAAGCCGGCCTTCAGCATCCGCAGCGCGATGGGCGAGAGCATGAGCATCCGGCGGCACCAGGCCACCGTCTCGGCCTCCAGGCGCGCCAGGGGGACGACCGTGTTGGCCAGCCCCCACTCGAAGGCCTGGGCGGCGTCGTACTCGCGACAGAGGAACCAGATCTCCTTGGCCCGCTTGAGGCCGACGGTGCGGGCCAGGAGGCCCGAGCCGTACCCGCCATCGAAACTCCCGACCTTGGGACCGGTCTGGCCGAACCGGGCGTTGTCGGCGGCGATCGTGAGGTCGCAGACCAGGTGCAGCACGTGGCCGCCGCCGATGGCGTAGCCGGCGACACTGGCCACGACCGGTTTGGGGATCCGGCGGATGAGGATCTGCAGGTCGAGCACGTTCAGCCGGCCGATCCCCCGCCGGGCCACGTCGTCGCCGCCCAGGTAGCCGTCGTCGCCGCGGATCCGCTGGTCGCCGCCGGAGCAGAAGGCGTCGGGCCCCTCGCCGGTGAGGATGATCGTGCCGACGTCGGGGTCGTCCCGCGCCGCCCCGAACACCGCCGTCAACTCGTCGAGGGTCTCGGGCCGGAAGGCGTTGCGGACCTCGGGCCGGCAGATGGTGATCCGGGCCATCCCCTCGGCCACCTCGCAGCGGATGTCCCGGTATGCCCCCCGCCGCTCCCAGTCCGGCGCCGGGAGCGAGCGCAGCTCGTCGAGGGGGTCAGGGTGGACTCGAAAGCTCGGTGCGGGGGGCTCGGCCACGCCGCCCTACGCTACCGGGCCTAGATGCCCGACCTCGTTGCCCTGGACCTCGACGGCGGGCCGGCGTTCGTCGACGCGCTGGTGCGCGTCTGGGAGCGCGGCGACGCCGCCTGCGTGCTCGACCGCCGGCTCCCCGCACCGGCCGCGGCCGAGCTGGTGGCGGTGCTCGCCCCATCGGTCCTCCTCGACGCCGACGGG
This sequence comes from Acidimicrobiaceae bacterium, assembly GCA_027315045.1. Taxonomy (GTDB): domain Bacteria; phylum Actinomycetota; class Acidimicrobiia; order Acidimicrobiales; family RAAP-2; genus Palsa-461. Next base: position 44,879 of record DAHUZS010000114.1, on the reverse strand, counting down.
GAGCGCCGGCTCACCGGGGGCCGGGGGGTCGAGCCGGGCGACGCGCTCGTCGTCGCGACCTCCGGATCGCTCGGCCGGCGCAAGGCGGCGGTCCTGACCCACCACGCGGTGGCCACCTCGGCCCGGGCCACCTCCAAGGCGGTGCACGCCGACCCGGCCACCTCCAGGTGGCTGTGCTGCCTGCCGCTGGCCCACATCGGGGGGCTCTCGGTCGTGACCCGGGCCCTGCTCACCGCGACCCCCCTCGAGGTCCTGGCGGCCTTCGACGCCTCGGTCGTCGAATCGCTTGGCCGAAGGGGCCGGGCCACCCACGTCTCTTTGGTGGCCACCGCGCTCGGTCGCCTGGACCCCGCGGTGTTCCGCTGCATCGTCCTCGGCGGGGCCGCGGCGCCCCGGGACCTGCCGGACAATGTGGTCACCACCTACGGGATGACCGAGACTGGCTCGGGGGTCGTCTACGACGGGGTGCCCCTCGAGGGGGTCGAGGTCGGCTTCGGGACCGGCGTGGCCGAGGGCGGGGCCCCCGGCGAGATCCTCCTCCGGTGCCCCATGCAGCTGCGGGCCTACCGCGACGGCACCGACCCGACCGTGCCCGGCCCCGGCGGCACCGGGGGCTGGCTGGCCACCGGCGACGGTGGGCACCTCGACGACGACGGGCGCCTCGTGGTCGACGGCCGGTTGGCCGAGATCGTGGTCACTGGGGCCGAGAAGGTCTGGCCGGGCGAGGTCGAGATGGTCCTGGCCGGCCACCCCAAGGTCCGCGAGGTGGCGGTGTGGAAGCGCCCCGACCCCGAGTGGGGCGAGCGGGTGGTGGCCTGGGTGGTGCCGGTCGACGACGCCGATCCCCCCTCCCTCGGCGAGTTGGCCGGGCTGGCCGGCGAGCACCTCGCCCCGTGGGCGGGGCCCAAGGAGCTGGTCCTCGTCGCCTCGCTCCCCCGGACCGCCTCGGGCAAGGTCCGCCGGAGCGCGCTGTCCTGAATGACGCGCCATAGGAGCGTCTGTGAGGATCCCAGGCGCAGCCCAGCAGACTCACTGCGCTGCGCCTGGGATCCTCACAGTCATGAAAAGGGGGCCTCCGGCCAGTCGGGGCGCGCAGATCACCGGGGCTCGCTGGCCAAGAACGGGCCCCAACCTTGGCCCTGGGCGCTGGTTCGCCCGTCGATCACCGAGAATCAGCCCTTGACACCCGGGCCCGGTCATCGAGGGGCCGGCCCCCCGTAGGCTCGGAAAGGTGAACCGGCTGGCCGACGAGACCAGCCCGTACCTGCGTCAGCACGCGACCAACCCGGTGGACTGGTACCCCTGGGGGGACGAGGCCCTGGCCCGGGCCCGGGCCGAGGACAAGGCGCTCTTCGTCTCGATCGGCTACGCCGCCTGCCACTGGTGCCACGTCATGGCCCACGAGTCCTTCGAGGACGAGGCGATCGCCGGGCTGCTGGGCGAGTCGTTCGTCTCGATCAAGGTCGACCGGGAGGAGCGTCCCGACCTCGACGCGCTCTACATGGCGGCGGTGCTGGCCCAGCAGGGCTCGGGCGGCTGGCCGATGTCGGTGTTCTGCACCCCCGACGGGCGCCCGTTCTTCGCCGGCACCTACTACCCGCCGAGCGACCGGGGCGGGTACCCGGGCTTCCCCCGGGTGCTCGGGGCTCTGGCTGAGGCGTGGCGCACCCAGCGCGACGCGCTCGAGGAGCAGGCCGACGCGCTGGCCGAGGCGGTGGCCAAGCAGGTCACCCTGGAGGACGGGCTGCTCCCCCCGGCCTCCTCGTCGCTCCCGCCCTTCGACCCCCTCCTCGACGCGGTCGTGGCCTCGTTGACCGGCACCTTCGACCGCGAGTGGGGGGGCTTCGGGGGCGCCCCGAAATTCCCCCGCCCGGCCCTCGTCGAGCTGTGCCTGCGCCACCACCTGGCCACCGGGGAGCCCGGGTCGCTCGAGATGGCCACCCGGACCCTCGACGCCATGGCCGCCGGCGGCATCTACGACCACCTGGCCGGGGGCTTCGCCCGGTACTCGACCGACCGCCGGTGGCTGGTCCCCCACTTCGAGAAGATGCTGACCGACCAGGCCCTCTTGGCCCGCGCTTACCTGCACGGCTGGCAGGTGACCGGGCGGGCCGACTACCGCCAGGTGATGGGCGAGACCCTCCACGCCATGCTCAGCGAGCTCGCCGCCCCCTCGGGGGGGTTGTGCGCCTCGATCGACGCCGACGCCGGAGGGCGCGAGGGCGGGCACGCCACCTTCACCCGCTCCGAGCTCGACGGGGCGCTGGCCCGGGCCGGCCTCGGCGAGCACGCCGGGGCGGTGGCCGACTTCTACGGCGTCACGGCGCGGGGCAACTGGGAGTCGACCAACGTGCTGCACCGCCCGCTCGGCGCGCCCCTGGCCCGGCCTCCCGAGATCGAGGCCGCTCGGGCCGCCCTCCTCGCCGCCCGCCGGGAGCGGGTGCAGCCGGGGGTGGACGACAAGGTCCTCACCGAGTGGAACGCCATGGCCGTGGCCACCCTGGCCGAAGCGGCCGCCGCCACCGGGGAGCCGGCCTGGGCCCGGGCAGCCGAGGACATCGCCGAGGTCCTCTTCGCCCGCCTCCGACGCCACGACGGGCGCTGGCTGCGGAGCCTCCAGGGCGACGACGCCCGGCACCTCGGGTTGGCGGCCGACTACGCCTGGGTAATCGACGCGGCGACCCGGCTCGGCGAGTTGACCGGTCAGGCCCGCTGGACCGCCAGGGCTCTCGAGACCGCCCACGCGCTGGTCGAGCTGTTCGGGCCGGGGCCCGGCGGCGGGGCCCTCTACACCACCGGGGCCGACGCCGAACCGCTCATCGTCCGGCCCCGTGACCTGATGGACGGGGCCCTCCCGTCGGCCAACGCGCTGAGCGCCCGGGCCCTGTGGCGCCTCGGGGCCCTGAGCGGGGACGACCGCCTCACGGACGCGGCCGAGGGGATCCTGTCGGCCACGGCGGGCCTCCTCGGGGCCAACCCGGTCGCGTTCGCCGACCTGCTCGCCGCGGCCTCCCTCCCCGAGTCCACGATCGAGGTGGTGGTCACCGGCGATCGACCGGACCTCCTCGCCGTCGTCCGCTCGGCCTGGCGACCGTGCGCCGTCGTCGCCTGGGGCGAGCCCACGGCGTCCCCCCTCTGGGAGGGGCGGGCCGAGGGACGGGCATACGTGTGTCGCCACTACGCCTGCCTCCGCCCGGCCGACGACCCGGCTACGCTCGCAGCACAGCTGACAGAGCCAGGGGGCTGACAGGTCGGTGCAGGCGCAGTTCGGGCGTCCAGCCAACACCGAGGAGCTCGGCCCGACCCACCGGGGGGGCATAGGCGGTCGGGCCATCCCGGCAACGCGCGCCCCGGTCTGGCCACGAGCCGACCTGAGCGGGGGAGCCGAGCTCTCCCTCCTCGTGCTGGCCAGCACCGAGGAGGACACCACCGCCGTCGACCTGGCCTCCGGCGCGTTGATCCGGTTGCGGGTCCCCTGGCCGGTCGGCCACGAGCCCGACCTCACGGCCTTCGACGTGGTCGAGGTGGTCCTGGCCGACGACCCCGAGACCGACGATCTAGCCCAGCCGGAGGCGGCCACCGTCGCCGCCCTGCCCCGCCACGTCGGCACACTGCGGGGCCGGCGGGTCCGGCGCCTCCTCCAGGCCCTCAACGCCTCGCCCGACGGTCCGCTCCTCGGCTTCCCCGGCCCCTCCGCCCCCTACTGGGAGTTCCGGGGCCAGCGGCCCTCGGCCGCCCTGATCGTCCCGAGCCGGGGCCCCCAGTTCATCCGGCGCCGCAAGGAGGACTCGACCTGGGTCCGCTTCGGCTGGGACCGCGACGACGTGTGGCTGCCAGTGGAGGCCCCCGAGGCCACCCGGGCTCTCGACGCCGCCCGGCGCGACCGGCTCTCGGGCAAGGCCCTCGCTAGCGCGCTCGGGTTCCGGCCCCACTACCTGCTGGTCTGCCTCACCCAGCCGCGCGACAGCTACTGCGCCAAGGTCTGCACGGCGGTCCTGCCTCGGGGCTGAGCCCCGCGGGCCCCGGGTTCAGCGGCTGAGGCGGCCGGCGGCCAGGTCCTCGGCCATCGCCCATCCGAAGGCGATGAGCCGGTCGCCCCGGTCCACGTTCACCGGGCCGAACAGCGTCTCAAGCTCGGCGGCCGACTGCGCCTTCGGGGACTCGAAGTCCAGCCCGCCGACCGGCGAGCCGTTGCCCTTGGTGACGAAGGTCCGGTCGTCGAGCCGGCTCTCGGCCCCGAACCGCTTGGCCAGGCGCCGGGCCCAGGCCCGCTCCTCGCCGCTCGCCCGGTGGTCCACCCGGGGGACCACGTCGGCCAGCTTGGCGAAGGCCCGGAACCCGTCGGCAGCGAGCAGCCTCGTGCCGAGCAGGACGTCCTCGTCGGGGAAGGCCAAGAGGGCCCTGCGGTACTGGTCGGCCATCATGGCCTTGAGGGCGGTCTCGGCCTTGGTGGTGCGGTCGGTGGTCGCCAGGCCGACCAGGAGCGACGGCGTCCCGCCGATCCGCTCGAGGGTGCAGAACGAGAACCCCCGGAGCTTGGACCCCTCCCGGGCTTGGGTGACGAGCACCCATTCCTCCCGCTGCTTGGAGACGAAGCCGATGTCGAAACAGATCCGGCGGTCGGCGGAGAGATCCGCCATCTCGACCAGCTCCGCGTCCGAGAGCGAGGTGCAGTCCTTGGTGCTTGCTGCGACGGCCATAGCTGAATTCTAGGAGATGGTGTGACCCCGGCCCAACGGGCCGGGTTGACCCGGCGGGCCCCGGCGCTCAGGCGGCCACGATGACGTTGGCCCCGAGCAGGGTTTTGAGCTCACCGACCAGGCCATTGCGGCTGTCCACGTTGAAGTCGGGCGGTAGTCGGAGCACCTTCTGGCCGACGTGGAGGAGGACCGGGCACGGGCCCGGGTGCTCGAGGAGGACCCCCTTCAGCCGCTCCACCTTCTCGTCGGTCAGCTGGCCGAGCGGGAGCGAGATGCGCAGCTCCTGGGGGACCCCGTCGGAGGCCAACTCCGGCCGGCGGACCTCCATGCAGACCAGCTTCGGGGTGTCGTCGCGCAGGTCGAGCCGCCCCCGCACGACGACGATGGCGTCGTTGGCCAGCATGGGCCCGCACTCGGCCATGACCCGGGGGAACACGAAGACCTCCATCGAGGCCTCGAGGTCCTCCAGGACGAAGCGGGCCATGAGTTCGCCCTTCTTCGTGTACTGGCGCTTCAGCTCGGTCACCACCCCGCCGACCGAACGCACCGTCCCCTCGGCCCCCGCGCCCCCACCAGCCTCGGGGGAGACGGCGTCGCGCAGCTCGGCGAGCGGGCAGTCGGTGTGGGCGTACAGCGCGGCCTCGAGGCCGCGCAGCGGGTGGTCGCTCACGTAGAGGCCGAGCATCTCCTTCTCGAAGACCAGCCGCTGGGTCTTGTCGAACTCGGTGTCGGGGACCGGCACCCGGGTCCCCTCCCAGTCGCCCGAGTCCGGCGAGTCGACGGCCGGTTCGAGGGCAGCGAAGAGGGTGGAGATCCCGGCCTCGAGCTCGCGGCGACGCTCGACGGTCCGCTCGACGATGTCGTCGAGGGTCAGGCACAGCCCCTGGCGGGGGTGCCCCAGGGCGTCGAAGGCCCCCGCCTTGGCCAGCGACTCCATCGTCCGCTTGTTGAGCACGACCGGGTCGACCCGGCGGCAGAAGTCGTAGATGTCGCAGAACGGGCCGCCGGCCTCGCGCTCGGCCACGATGCGCTCGACCAGCGCCTCGCCCACGTTGCGCACCGCGGCCAGCCCGAAGAGGATGCCCGGGCGCTCCCCTCCGCTCGGGGTGAACTCGGCCGCCGAGCGGTTGACGTCGGGGACGGTGACCTCGATGCCGAGGCTCCGGCACTCGGCGAGGTAGACCGCGGTCTTGTCCTTGTCGTCCTTCACCGAGGTCAACAGCGCGCTCAGGTACTCGACCGGGTCGTGGGCCTTCAGCCAGGCCGTCTGGTAGGCGACGAGGCCGTAGCCGTAGGCGTGGGCCTTGGGGAAGGCGTAGTCGGCGAAGGGTTCGATGATGTCGAAGAGCTGGTTGCCGAGCTTTTCGCCGTAGCCGGTGGCGACGCAACCGGCCACGAACTTGGCCCGCTCCTCAGCCATGAGCTCGCGATTCTTCTTGGCCGTGGCCTTCCGGAGGTTGTCGGCCTCCTCCAACGAGTAGCCGGCGAAACGCTGGGCCACCCGCATCACCAGTTCCTGGTAGATCATCAGCCCGAAGGTGTCGCCGAGCAGCTCCTCCATGTCGGGGTGGAGATAGGTGATGGGCTTGCGGCCGTTCTTGCGGTCGGCGTAGTCGTTGTGCATGTTGGCCGCCATGGGCCCGGGGCGGTAGAGGGCGACCAACGCGCTCACGTCGTCGAAGCTGGTGGGGGCGAGCGAGCGAAGGAGCGAGCGCATCGGGGCCCCCTCCAACTGGAACACCCCGATGCTCGTTCCCTTCTGCAACATCGCGAAGGTGGCCTCGTCGTCGAGGGCCACGCCGTCGATGTCGGGGCGTTCCCCGGTGCTGCGCTCGACGATGTCGAGGGCCCGCTCGATGACCGAGAGGTTGCGCAGGCCGAGGACGTCCATCTTCAACAGCCCGAGGTCCGAGACCCCGTGCATCTCGTACTGGGTCACGATGGGGGCGCCCGAGGGGTCGCTCCCGGGCTCCGGCTTGCGCTGGATCGGGAGGTGCTCGGTCAAGGCGTCGTGGGTGACGACCACCGCGGCGGCGTGGATGCCGTCCTGACGTCGGAGTCCCTCGAGCCCCCGGGCCACCTCGACCACCCGGCGGGCGTCGGGGTCGTCCTCGCACATCTGGCGCAGGTCGGCCGCCGCCTTGTAGCCGTCGGCGAACTCGGGGCTCGGCTCGAGGCAGGCCCACAACGGGGTGTCGCGCCCCATCACGAGCGGGGGCATGGCCTTGGCGATCCGGTCCCCCACCCCGTAGGGGAGACCAAGCACCCGCGCCGCGTCGCGCACCGCGGCCCGGGCCTTGATGGTGGAGAAGGTGACGATCTGGGCCACGTGGTCCCAGCCGTAGCGCTCCGAGGCGTAGCGGATCATCTCGGAGCGGTAGCGCTCGTCGAAGTCCATGTCGATGTCGGGCATCTCCTTGCGGCCGGGGTTCAAGAACCGCTCGAAGATGAGTCCATAGCGGATCGGGTCGAGGTCGACGATCCGCAGGCAGTAGGCCACGCAGCACCCAGCCGACGAGCCGCGTCCCGGACCGACCCTGACGTTGGAGCTCCGTGCATGGTCGATCAGGTCCCACACCACCAAGAAGTAGGCGGCGAACCCCATCGACTCGATCACGCCGAGCTCGTAGTCGAGCCGCTCGACCACGTGAGCGGGAACCGGCGACCCGTAGCGCTCGGCGGCCCCGGCGAAGCTCAGGTGGCGCAGGTAGGCGTTGGCCCGCTCCTCGTAGGTGGCGCCTTGGAACTGCTCGGGCACCGGGAACTCGGGGAGCTTGGACGTGCCGAACTCGATCTCCACCCCGGCGCGCTCGGCGATCAAGAGGGTGTTGTCGCACGCCTCGGGCACCTCGGCGAAGAGGCGCCGCATCTCGGCCGCGCTCTTCAGGTAGTGCTCGCTCCCCTCGAACTTGAACCGGTTGGGGTCGCTCACGAGCGCCCCGGTCTGGACGCAGAGCAAGGCGTCGTGGGTCTCGGCGTCCTGGCGCCGGCAGTAGTGGCTGTCGTTGGTGGCAAGCAGCGGCGCCCCGATGCGACGGGCGATCTCGACGAGCTCGGGGTTGGTCCGGCGCTGGGCGGCCAGGCCGTGGTCCTGGAGCTCGACGAAGAGGTTCTCCGGGCCGAAGATGTCCTGGAGCCGGGCCGCCCGGGCCTCGGCGCCTGCCCGGTCGCCGGCCAAGAGGGCCTGGAGCACCACCCCGCCCAGACAGCCGGTGGTGGCGATCAGGCCCTCGTGGTGCCGCTCGAGCAGCTCCCAGTCCACCCGGGGCTTGTAGTAGTAGCCCTCGAGGTAGGCGGCCGAGGACAGCTTCATCAAGTTCGCATACCCGGCGTCGTTCTCGGCCAGCACGGTGAGGTGGTAGTAGAGCTTCTGACCCCCCTCGACGTCCCCGCCGGTGTCGTCGAGCCGGCCCCGCCGGACCGGCCGCTCATGGCGGGACTCGGCCGCCATGTAGGCCTCGGTCCCGATCACCGGGTTGATCCCGGCGTCCCGGCACGCCCGGTAGAAGTCGAGGACCCCGTACATGTTCCCGTGGTCGGTGATCCCGAGGGCGGGCTGGCCGTCGGCGAGCGCCGCCGCCACCAGGTCGTCGACCCGGGCGGCGCCGTCGAGCATCGAGAACTCGGTGTGGGTGTGCAGGTGGGCGAACGACTGCTCAGCCAAGTCCCTGCGCCCTCCGTCTCGTGGTCAGCCCGATGGCCCACAGATCCCGCACAGGCCTGTGGACGAACTACAAAGCTGTGGTTCCTCTCCTCGCCCCTTTATAGCCCCGGGGAGGTGACCCCGTGGCCGTTCGCTCCCTCACGTGGCGGGCTCACCGCGGCCGTGGGGCGGGCGGGCCGGGCTCAGAGGTACCCGGGCCGCTCCCCGCCGCCTGGGTACTGGGGCGCGCCCGGGGGCAGGCCGCGCTGGCGCATCTCCTCCAGCTGGGCCCGGGCCGACATCTGCTGGGCCATGAGGGCGGCCTGGATCCCGTGGAAGAGACCCTCGAGCCACCCGACCAGCTGGGCCTGGGCCACCCGGAGCTCGGCCTCGGAGGGCACGGTGTCCGCGTCGAAGGGGATGGCCATCGACTCGAGCTCGGCGGCGAGGTCCGGGGAGAGGGTGCCGGTCAGCTCCCGGACCGACTGGCCGTAGATCTCCCGCAGCCGGGCCCGCCCGGCCTCGTCGAGGGGGGCCTGGCGGACCTCGTCGAGGAGCTGTTTCACCATCGAGCCGATCCGCATCACCTTGGCCGGTTTCTCGATGGTCTCCCCCCCGGCCACCTCGAACGTCTCGTCACGCCCCTCGGCCGGGATCACCTCGTCGGGCGCCACCGATTCGGCGGGCTGCATCTGGGTCTGGTCGTCGGCCATCGGATGGTCCTCTGTCAAGGCTTGGGAGCGACGCAAGCCGCCGCCCGAAGAGTCTGTGCCCGAGCATCGGCGAGGAGCCGACGCGAGCCGGCGGTGGCTTCCGCTTTGGTGGCGCCCAGCTCCATGGGGTGCTCGAGGTGGGCACGTCCGGACCCAGCGCGCAGCTGGGTCAGCGCGATGGCCTGCGAGGCGGCGTGGATCCGACGGTCGCCACTCGACCGAGCTGGGGGGAGCCTGACACGCACGCGCCGATGCTAACGGTCCAGGCACCCGACAGCGGGCCGTGGTCCGGGGCCGGTCCCCGGTGCCCGGTAACATCGTGGCGTGCGGGTCTCGACGAGGGGCGACTACGCCAGCCGGGCGCTGCTCTCGCTCGCGCTCCACGACTCGGCGTCGGTGCCGACCTCGGTCCGGGACATCGCCGAACGCACCGGGTTGCCCCAGCCCTACCTGGAGCAGATCCTGCTGGCCTTAAAGGGTGCCGGCCTCGTCCGCTCGAAGCGTGGGGTCGGCGGCGGCTACGTGCTCGCCCGCCCGCCCGAGATGATCACGCTGGCCCAGATCGTCTCGGCCGTCGACGGGCCGATCGTCGCCGGGGAGTTCGGCGAGCCCCACGCCAACGGGGCCTGCGATCACGAGGGCCAGTGCGTCCTGCTCGACTTCTGGGCCCAGGTGGGCGAGAAGATGCGTGAGCACCTCTCCTCGTTCACCCTGGCCGACATGGTCGACAAGGTCCGGGGCGTCGCACCGGCCCCCGAACCGCCCGCCCTCAGCGGGGCCGCTCGTTCCAGCGTTCGATGACCGGCACCTCCCGCTCGTAGGCGAGCACCCCCACCGACCCGGCGTCGAAGGCCACCAGCCGGCCGCCCACCGGCGGCAGCCCCACCCACCGGGCCGCCAGCACCCGCGACAGGTGCCCGTGGGCGAAGCACAGCGTGTCGCCGTCGGCCGCCCGGGCTCGGGCGATCACCCGGTCGGCCCGTCGGCCGACATCCGCGGCCGACTCCCCTCCGACCACCCCCTCCTGCCATAGCGTCCAGCCGGGGCGGGTGGCGCGCAGCTCCTCGGTGGTCCGCCCCTCCGCCTCCCCGTAGTCCCACTCGGCCAGGTCCGGGTCGACCTCGGCCCGGTCCCCGTAGCCGGCCAAAGCACAGGTCTCGGTCGCCCGGGACGACGGGCTCGTGAACACGAGGGAGAAGACGAACGGCGCCAGGAGCACCGCCAGCCGCCGGGCCTCCTCCCGCCCCTCGTCGCTGAGCGGGACGTCAGTGCGCCCGGTGTGCCGTCCCTCGACGCTCCAGGCGGTCGCCCCGTGGCGGGCCAGGACGAGTTTGTGCAGCTGGGGAAGGGGCTCCGACGCCACCGGATCAGGAGAACATGCGCCACGCATCCCTGCAACTCGACGGGGCACCGGGGGCGGGAACGTTCCCTTCGGCCCATCCGGGCCACCGGCCGCTTCAGCTCGGAATGTGCCGGCCCCGGCGGGCGTTGAAACCAAAGAGCGGTCGAACACGCCGGTGGTGTCACAGCCGCGGCTCAGGATCGAGGCCCGCCGGCGATCGACTCGGAGAGCCACAGGGAAGCGAACCGGAGAACCTTGCACGATGAGCCCACAGAGCGCACCGACGACCGACAGCCTCGGGTTGTTGCTCCGCGACCTCGAGCGGCACCCGATGCCCGACTACGACCGACAGCTCGAACTGGCCAAGCGAGTCGCCGCCGGCGACCAGGACGCCAAGCGGGAGATGGTGGCAGCCAACCTCCGCCTCGTCGTCCACTGGGCCCGCCGGTACAAGGACCGCGGTGTGGACATGGCCGACCTGGTCCAGGAGGGCACCTTCGGGCTCATCCGGGCGGTCGAGAAGTTCGACTGGGAGCGCGGGTTCCGCTTCTCCACCTACGCCACCTGGTGGATCCGCCAGGCGCTCCAACGCGCGGTGCAGCAGCACGGCCGGGTCATCCGGCTCCCCCTCGAGGTGGGCGAGCGGCTGCAACGGCTCGACGGGGTCACCGCCGAGCTGACCGGTCAGCTCGGGCGGGTCCCGACGGCCGAGGAGCTCGACGAGGCTACCGGCATGAGCCGGGAGGAACGCCAGGCGCTGGGTGACGCCGCCCGGGTGTCGGCCAGCCTCGACCAACCCGCGGCCATCGACTCGACGACCACGCTCGGTGAGCTGGTCTCGCCGGACGCCATCGACTGGACCGAGGAGATCGAGGACCGCTTGGTCTTGGAGCGCATCCGCGGCGCCGTCGACCGGCTGCCCGAGCTCCAGCGCGACGTGCTCCGCCTGCGCTTCGGCTTCGACGGCAGCTCGCCGGCTTCGCTCCAGATGACCGCCGAGCGCCTGGGCGTGGGCGTCCGCCGGGTCCGCCGGGCCGAGGAGGAGGGCCTCGCCGCGTTGCGCGACGACCGCGACGTGTCGGGGGCCCACCGGGCCGCGTAGGACGGCTCAGTCGAGCTCGGGCGCCTCGCCGAGGACCGCGACGAGCTCCGGGGGCAGCGCGGAGCGGAAGCGGACCGGCCGCCCGTCGGCCGGGTGGTCGAAGCCGAGCTCGAAGGCGTGGAGGAAGAACCGCCCCGGGGTGAGCCCGTGGACCCCGGTCGCCGGACCGTAGGCGGCGTCCCCCACCACCGGATGGCCGATCGCCGCCAGGTGCACCCGGATCTGGTGGGTGCGGCCGGTCTCCAAGGTGGCCACCACCAAGGTGGCCGGCACCGGGCGTTCGTAGCGGGCCACCACCCGGTAGCCGGTGCGCGCCTCACGGCCGGCGGCCGAGACGCTCATGCGGGTCGGCCGGCGGGTGGAGCGGCCCATGGGGGCGTCCACCAGGCCCCGGTCGTGCTCGAGGTGGCCGTGGACCAACGCCCCGTAGCGCCGGGCCACCCCTCGCCGGGCCAGCTGGTCCCGCAGTGACCGCAGCGCCCGGGGGGACCTCGCCACCACGAGCAGGCCCGAGGTGCCGCGGTCGAGGCGGTGCACGATGCCTGGCCGTTCGGGCTCGCAGTCCCCAGTTGCCACGAGCTCGGCGACATCGGGGAAGCGGGCCAAGACCGCGCCGAGCAGGGTGCCGTCCCGGTGCCCGGCGCCGGGGTGCACGACGAGGTCCCAGGGCTTGTCGACCACGATCACGTCGTCGTCGGCGAACACCACCGCCAGGGGCACCCCGGGCTCGCGGCCGGGCGGGGCGACCGGGCGCCCCGGGGCCAAGAGGAGCAGGTTCCCGGCCGCCACCGGGGCGCTCCGGCGCCGTTCGGGCCGGCCGTCGACGCGGACCTTGCCCTCGGCGATGCGGGCGCTGGCCTCGGCCCGGGAGATCCCGGTGAGCAGCGACACCGCCCGGTCGAGACGGACCCCGTCGAGCGAGGACGGCACGGAGAACGCCTGGTCGGCCTCCCCGCCGTCGGCCCCGGTCACGGCGCCCCCCGGGGTCGCAGGCGCCACAGCGAGACCACGACCACCACCACGGCGCCGACGGTGATGCCGGCGTCGGCCAGGTTGAAGGTCGGCCAGTGGGTGAGGGTGATGAAGTCCACCACCTTCCCGTCGTGACCGCGGAAGGCCCGGTCGGCCAGGTTGCCCAGCGCGCCGCCGAGCACGAGCCCGAGGCCGATCGAGAGGGTCGTGGACCGGGCGCGCCAGGCGGCCACGACCACCATGCCCACCACGACCAGCGCCACCGGCACGATCACCGCCGCCGCCCCGGTGAAGAGGCTGAAGGCCGCGCCGGAGTTGAAGGCCAGTTCGAGCCCGAGCGGTCCGAACAGATGCACCGGCCCGTGGAGGTGGGCCAACGCCAGTGACGTGGTGACCTGGTCCGCGGCGAGAAGGACCGCGGCGACGGCGAGGGTGAGCGCCAACCGCCCGAGGCCGGGGCGCCGCCGCGACGGCGGCTCCTCGCCCGGTCGGCTCAGCGTCGCGACAGGCCCCCGCTCTTGCATGCCACGCACAACCGCGCGTAGGGCAGCGCGCGCAGCCGGGCCTTCATGATCGGTTGGCGGCAGCGCTCGCACGCGCCGTAGGTCTTGTTGGCGATCCGCACCAGCGCGTCCTCGATCTCCTCGATCGCCGCCATCGCCTGGGCGCTCAGGGCGAGGTCGCGTTCGCGGTCGACCGTGACCGTCCCGCCCTCACCAGACTCCTCGTCGAACTGGACGTCGCCGGGCTCGCGCTCTTGGGCCAACGAGTCGGCCTCCGCCTTCAGGGCGTCGGCCTGCTCTTGGTAGACTGCGCGCTCGGAGATAAGGCTGTCGCGCTGCTCCTCGAGGAACTTGGCGTCGCCGGCATAGGGGCCGACCGGGGTCTTGGCCCGGGACGGCCGCTTGGCCGGGACCTTCTTCGCCGGCGCCTTGGCCGGCGCCTTGGCCGGGACCTTCTTGGCCGGCGCCTTGGCCGGGGCCTTCTTCGCCGGCGCCTTGGCCGGGGCCTTCTTGGCCGGCACCTTGGCCGGGACCTTCTTCGCCGCGGCCTTGGTCGCGACGGCCGAGCCTGCGCTCGAAGCCCTGCTCGGTGAGGTCATCTGCTCCTCCTCTGGGGCCCGGCGGCATCGCAGTCCGGTGGCGGACCGGGCAGCCGGGGCGGGTGACCATAGTGGAACGCCGAGGCGGTCTCAAAACTTCCCACCGGCGGCCCGGAGGCCGGGTGCCGGCGGCGGGTCAGGCGCGGGGGTCGGGCGGGACCGTGATGGCGCTCGGACCCCGCAAGTCGAGCACCTGCGCCACGTTGTCGGCCGCCTCGGCGTTGAAGGGCTCGGCCGACTGGTCCCCGGAGGCCTCGCCGGTCCCCAACCGACCGGCCGCCTGACGACCACCGTCGACGGCGCGGGGCCGCAGTGCCATCAGCGACTCGGCCGGTTGCACGTTCTCCTCGATCCACTTGAGGACCTCCGAGAGCATGGTCCGCAGGCGGGTGCGCTCCGACTCCAAGTGGCGCGCCATGTTCTCGACGTCGGTGGCCAGCTGGGCCCGCATGGTCTCCAGGCGGGCCACCTCGTCGCGCAGCCGCTGCTGGGAGTCGGTCATCAACTGGCGCGCCTCGTCCTCGGCTCGGCTCATGAGCGTGCGCGCCCGGTCCTCGGCAGAGGACACGAGGCGGTGGGCCTCCGCCTCGCTCTCCCGCTTGGTCTGCTCGACGAAGCGCTGGGCGAGCAGCAGCGTCTGGTGGAGGGTGTCGTCGGAGACCGGGGCGGGCATGGCCGCCGTCGGCTCCTCCAAGGACATCGGGGGCGGGACGGGGGCAACAACCGCGGCGGAGCTCTCGAGCTGGGCGATCCGCTCGGTCGCCTGGCGCAGCCGCTCGACGCTCTGGCGCAACTGCTCGTTGAGCCGTTCGGCCTCGACCGCCGCCCTCTCGAGGTATTCGTCGACCTCGTCGACGTTGTAGCCCTTCAGGCCAAGCCGGAACTCGACCGTGCGGAGCGTCTCGAGGATCGGCTGGTGGGGTGGCTGGCCACTATCCATAGGCGAGCCACTCTATCTCCCGGGCCCCGCCGGGGGCCCGACCCGCCCGTTTCTGGGGCCTAGCGGGAGTTTCCGGGCTTGCCCTGGGGTGAGCCGCGTCCTCCCAGCTGCATCGGGCCTTTGAGTCCCCCAAGCTCGATGACCGAAGACGAGGGGGCGAGGTGCGCCATCTCGAGGACGCCCATGACCACCCACCCGGGTCATCTCGCGCCGGTCGTAGGAGGTGTGCCCGCCGACCTTCTTGGAGATGATCGATGCCAGGGTCGAGCTCAGACTCCCATCACCAACCGATCGCGAGCACCACGCGTCGACAAACGCGCTGGTCGCGCGAATTTCTGAAAGAAATCTCCTCGGTGCTGATCGAGCGGGTCGGGCGATAGCCCGCAATCCCCCGCTAGGCCCGCAGGAGGGGGATCACGATGATCTGGGCGATGAGGATCACCGCGATGAAGGAGAGGTCGAGGGACTGGGCCCCGAGCCGCACCGGTGGCAGGAGGCGGCGGATCGGGCGGAGCACCGGCTCGGTCACGACGCCCAGGGCCCGCTCGAGGCGGAAGACCGGGGACCCGGGGTGGGAGGGGAACCAGCTCAACAGGGCCCGCACGATCAGGACCACGACGAAGGCCTCGACGAGGCCGACCAGGATCGATTGGATCACCGGTTAGTAACGCCCGAAGTTGCGCTCCTGGAGGCGCTGGCGCTCCTCGTCGGACACCTTCACGTTGCTCGGCGCGAGGAGGAACACCTGCTCGGCCACCTTCTCCATCTCCCCGCCCAAGGCGTAGGAGACACCGGCGCAGAAGTCGATCATCCGCCGCTGCAGGTCGCGCTCGGCCACCTGGAGGTTCACGATCACCGGGCGGTTGGCCTTCAGGCAGTCGGCGATCTCCTTGGCGTCGGGGAAGCGGGTCGGGGCCACGATCTTGGGGGTGCTGTCGCCGGCGGACGGCCGCACTACCGTGGGCACCGCCTGGGGCCGCACCGCAGGGATCACGTTGGACCCGTTCTCCCGGGGTAACGCCCGGATCCGGCCGGACTGCGCGACCACCGGGCGCCCCTCGGGCTCGTCGCGCTCGGGGTTGCGGGTCTCCACCCGGGCCAGCGGCGTGAAGGCCCTGGACCCGCGCTCTTCATAGTCGTCGGCGTAGTCGTCGTAGTCGTCGTCGACCAGGCCTAGGTAGACCATCGTCTTCTTCAGCAAAGAGGGCAAGGCTCCACGTCTCCTTGCTGACAGCGTATCGCTCCGCTCGACCCGGGACCGTTACCCCTCCGACACTGCCGGCCGCGTGGTGCCCCACCCCTTCCGGGCCGGCTCACCGGGCCGGCCGGTCGCCGAAGAGGGCCCGGCCGATCCGGACCATGGTCGAGCCCTCGGCCACCGCCAGCTCCAGATCCTCGGTCATTCCCATGGACCGGACCGGGAGGCCCAGACGGTCGGCCAGCTCGCGCACGCTGCGGAAGGCGGCCCGCGCCCCGTCGGGTTCGGGCGGGGCCACCGCCATGAGCCCGGCCACCGCCAGCCCCAGCCCCGCGAGGTCGCGGACGAGGGCCGGCACGGCCGAAAGCGGGCACCCCGGCCGGGCCGGGTCGTCGGAGAACGACACCTGGACCAGCACCTCGGCCCCGGGCCGGGCCCGGGCGATCCGCTCGCCCTCGAGGAGGCGGGACACCGACTGGAAGCAGTCGACAGCCGGGGCCAGCCGGGCGATCTTGTTGGTCTGGAGGGCGCCCAGGAAGTGCCAGCGGCTCCCGGGCGGGCCCGGGCCGGCAGCCGCCCGCTTGGCCAACAGCTCGGCGGCGTAGTTCTCCCCCACCAAAGGCAGCCCGGCGGCCCAGGCGGCGCGGACCGCGTCGGGGTCGAAGCCCTTGGTCACCGCGACGACCGAGACCCGCTCGGGGTCGCCCCCGGCCGCCTCGACCCGTGCCACGACCGCCGAGAGGCGTGCCGGCAGATCGACGAAGGCGGACCCGGGGTCGCTCACCGGGCCGGGCCCCCGGTGCAGGCGGCCGCCCTAGCGGAGGAACGACGGGACGTCGAAGTCGTCGTCGCCGAGCTCGATGTCGTCGTCCTCGGCGTCGGCGAAGATGTCGACCGGGGTGGGGGAGGTCCGGGCGCCGACGACGCTCGCACCGGCGTCCATGGCCTTGGACCCCCGGCCCACCCCCTCCCAGCGCTCGAACCCCGCCGCGATGACGGTCACCTGGACCTCGTCGGCCATGTTCTCGTCGATGACGGCGCCGAAGATGATGTTGGCGTCGGGGTGGGCCACCGAGTGGATGATCTCGGCCGCCTCGTTCACCTCGAAGAGGCCGAGGTCGTTGCCGCCGACGATGTTGAGCAGGATCCCCCGGGCGCCCTCGATGGACGCCTCGAGCAGCGGGCTCGTGATCGCGGCCCGGGCCGCGGTGACGGCCCGGCCGTCGCCACTCGCGCTGCCGATCCCCATGATGGCGGTGCCGGCGTTGGACATGATCATCTTCACGTCGGCGAAGTCGGTGTTGATGAGGCCGGGCACCGTGATGAGGTCGGTGATCCCCCGGACCCCCTGGAGCAGCACCTCGTCGGCGATCCGGAACGCGTTGACCATCGAGGTCTTCTCGTTGGACACCGTGAGGAGCCGGTCGTTGGGGATGACGATCAGGGTGTCGACCTTCTCCTTTAAGACCTGGATGCCCTTCTCGGCCTGCATGGCCCGGGTCCGGCCCTCGAAGGTGAACGGCCGGGTGACGACGCCGATGGTCACCGCCCCGAGCGCCTTGGCCACTTCGGCCACGAGCGGCGCCCCACCGGTGCCGGTGCCCCCGCCCTCGCCAGCGGTGATGAACACCATGTCGGCCCCGTTGAGCGCCTCTTCGATCTCGCTGCGGTGCTCCTCGGCCGCCTGGCGGCCGATCTCCGGATCGCTGCCGGCCCCGAGCCCCCGGGTGAGGGTGCGGCCGATGTCGAGTTTCAGGTCGGCGTCGCTCATGAGCAACGCCTGGGCGTCGGTGTTGGCGGCGATGAACTCGACGTTGCGAAGGCCGGCGTCGATCATCCGGTTGACGGCGTTCACCCCGCCCCCGCCGATCCCCACCACCTTGATGACGGCGAGGTAGCTGTTCTGCGGACCGAGGGTCATGAGCTCATGGGGTGCTGCAAGGGTCGCCTGTTCCGTGCCATTGGTGTGCACCCCCTCGTAGGGGCCAGGATACTGCACCCCTCGCCGATTGGGCGCGATCTCAACCTGAGATCGAGGGTGGAGGTGGGCCCCGACTTGCCGGGGTGCCAGGTTAGGCGAACGGCCTAATCGGGGTCAACGCAGGCCCGTTTGCGACCTGGTCAACCCGACGTCGTGCCGGTCGTCGCCGGGGCCGAGCCGCCGCTCGAGGGGGGCGGGGTGACCGCCGGGTAGGTGGGCACGGTCACATCGAGCAGCGAACCGGCGGCGAGCGACGCGCCCGCCACCACCGACGCGATGTCCTCGAACTTCGCCTGGAGCTGGCGGGGGGGGCCGAAGCGCACCCCCACCCCGTCCGACAGCGCCAGGTCCACCCCGCCGCTCGACGTCGGCGCCGCCGCGGTCACCAACCCCTGCAGGGCCACCGGGAGGGCGTCGAGCACCTCGAGCGCCGGGGCCGCCGGGGCGACGGTGGTCCCCGGGGCCCCGGGGGTCCCGACCGAGACCAGCTGGACCAAGCCGCTCGGCGCCGAGGCGACCAGCGCCAGGACCCGGCCGGTGGCGTCCACCTCGGCGACGCGCGACCCCTCGAGCACGAAGGCCACCGGGACCCGCTCGGTCACGCTGAGCGCGACCCCGTCGGGCCAGTGCAGCGCCACGCTGGCGCTGGCCACCCACGGCAGGTTGCGCAGTGCCGCCACGACCGCCGACGGGTGCACGTCGATCATCGGCGGGTGATCGGCCAGCCCGGCTGCCGACAGGATCGTCGCGCTCGGGGTGTGGGTGTTGCCGGTCACGCTGAGGACCCGGGCCGAGAAGTACCGGGAGTGCAAGAGGGGCCACGCCGAGGCGGCGAGGAGGCTCACCAGCGCGAGCAGCCCGAGCAGGACCCGCCGGCGCGTCGTGCTGCGCCGGCGCACCTGTTGGCGCCGGGCGTCGAAGCGGGGGTCGATGGCCACGTCGAACCCGTCCCCCTTCCTCTGGCGGGCCTCGGCCAACACTCCGGCTCCCCTCACGCCGCTCCCTCGTCGGCCTGGTCGTCGAAGCCGACCAGGCGGACCTCGCTCTCCAGGCGGACCCCCGCGCTCGCCTCCACCATCGCCCGGACCCGCTCCATGAGCGCCCGGACGTCGTCGGCCGAGCCCCCCTCGTCGGCCTGGATGAAGTTGGCGTGCTTCCTCGACACGCACGCGCTGCCGAGCCGCAGCCCCTTGGCCCCGGCCGCGTCGATCAGGGCGCCGGCGGGGGTCTCGGGCGGATTGGTGAAGACCGAGCCGGCGTTGGACCCGCCGGGCTGGTGGTGGCGGCGCCACCGCACGATCTCAGCCAACGCGGCTTTGCCCCCCGCCACCTCCCCGGCCACGGCCGCGAACTCGGCCCACCGCACCACCTCGGTCGGCCCGATCGAGGACCGGCGGTAGGCGGGGGCCAGGCGGGCCAGGTCCCCCTCGCCCTCGGCCTCGGCCGCCAGTTCCAGCCAGCCGTAGCGGCGCAACGAGGCGGCGACGTCGGAGCCGTGGCCGCCGGCGTTCATCCGCAGGGCCCCGCCAACCGAGCCAGGGACCCCGACCGCCCACTCGAGGCCGCGGGCGCCGGCGTCGACGCTGCGACGGGCCACCACCGGCAGGCCGAGCGCCCCGCCGGCCCGCACCACCATGGCGCCGGCCGGCCCGGCCGGGTCGGGCCCGATCGTCAGCGCCAGGAACTCGCTCGGCTCGGCCGGAGCCAGCCGGACGGCCAGGCCGTCGAAGCCCCGGTCCGCAACCAAGAGGTTGGAGCCCTTCCCGACCACGAGGACCGGCACCGACGACCCGGCCAGGGCGGCCCGGACCGCCAGGAGGTCGCGTCGGGTCCTCGCCTCGACGAACAGGGCGGCCGGCCCGCCGACCCGGTAGGTGGTGAGCGGGCCGAGCGCGACCCCGGGCCGGGCCAGGCGGCCGAGCCGGCGGGCCAGCGCCTCCATCTCCCCCCGGGCCCGGCTCACCGGGTCAGCTCGATCTGCAGCTCGCTGGGCAAGGTGGTGAGGTCGCCGGCCCCGAGGGTCACGCACAGGTCCCCCGGCCGCAGTACCGAGGCGACCAGGCGCACCAGCTCGGCGCGCTCCGCCGCGTAGTGCACCGGCATCGCCGGGCGGGCCGAGGCCACCGCGTCGGCCACCAGCCGGCCCGAGACCCCGGGGATGGGCGGCTCCCCGGCCGAGTAGACGTCGGTCACCACCACCACGTCGGCGTCGTCGAACGCGTGGGCGAAGTCGGCGGCCAAGGCCGCGGTGCGGGTGTAGCGGTGGGGCTGGAAGACCGCGACCACTCGGGCGTGCCCGGCGAGCCGGGCGGTGGCGAGGGTCGGGGCTACCTCGCCCGGCAGGTGCCCGTAGTCGTCGACGAAGGTCACCCCGCCGGCCTCGCCCCGCCACTCGTAGCGCCGCGGGGCGCCGGTGAAAGCGGCCAGCGCCGCCTCCACGGCCGTCGGATCGGCCCCGATCTCGAGGGCCGCCGCGCCGGCCAGTGCGGCGTTGTGGGCGTTGTGTCGGCCCGGGACCGAGACCGCCACGGCTAGGCGGCCGGCCGGGCCGGCGAGCCCGAAGCGCCCCGAACGGGCGTCGAGATCGAGCGAGGAGATCCGGTAGTCGGCGCCCTCGGCCTCCCCCACCAAGAGCGCCCCGACGCGCCGACCGAGCGAGGCGGCGGCGGCGTCGTCGGCGCTCACCAGCCGGGGCCCCGGGGCCGTCCCGAGCAGCCGCTCCAACGCGCCGAGGAGGGCCTCGAGGGTCTTGTAGTAGTCGAGGTGATCGGGCTCGACGCTCGTGAGCACGGTCGCGGCGGGGGCGAGCTCAGCGCACGAGCCGTAGCTCTCGTCGGCCTCGAGGACCAGCCACTCCCCCTCGTCGAGCAGCCCGTTAGCGTCGAGGTCGCCGACGTCGGCACCGATCAGGAACGAGGGCCGCATCCCGGCCGCCCGCAGCGCCAGGGCCAGCATCGAGGCGGTGGTGGTCTTGCCGTGGGTCCCGGCCACAGCGACCGTCGAACGGGTCGAGGCCAGCGCGCCGAGGACCTCGGCCCGGCTGAGCACCGGCACCCCGAGGCGGCGGGCCTCGACCAACTCGACGTTGTCGTCGCCCACGGCCGGGGAGGCCGTCACCACCTCGGCGCCGGCGACGTGCGCGGCCTCGTGCCCGACGGACACCTCGACCCCGAGATCGGCGAGGCGGGCGGTGGCGAACCCGGCCCGTCGGTCGCTGCCGCTCACCCGATGGCCCATGGCGACAAGGAACGCGGCGATGGCGCTCATGCCCGCGCCGCCCACCCCGACCACGTGCACGCGGTGGCGGTCCCGCACGAGGAGCTCGGCCGGATCAGCGGGCATGGGCCTGCACCAGCGTGGCCACGGCCTCGGCGGCGTCGGGCCGACCGAGGGCGGCCGCCGCCCGACCCATGGCCTCCAGTCGCCCCGGGTCCGAGAGCAGCTCGTTCAAGATCGTGCCCAGCCGCTCCCCGGTGCACTCCTCGTCGTCGAGCATGAGGGCCGCCCCGGCGTCGACGAGCGCCGCGGCGTTCGCGTGCTGGTGGTCGTCGGGGGCCCCGGGGAGCGGCACCAAGACCGCGGGCACCCCGGTCACGGAGAGCTCGGCCACCGTCAGCGCGCCGGCCCGGCACACCATGACGTCGGCCGCGGCGTAGAGGGAGACGCTGTCCTCCTCGAAGGGGACCAGCCGGTAGCAGAGGGCCGATTCCTCCCCCGCCTCGGTCGCGGCCCGGGCCGCCTGCACCTCCTCGAGGTTGCGGGGGCCGCACACGTGGTAGAGTGTGAGCTCGTCGCGCCCGACGAAGATGGTCTCGAGGGCGAGCGCGGCCTCGTTGAGCCGCCGGGCCCCGAGGGAGCCGCCGACCACCACCACCGTCCGGCGCTCGGGTGGGATCCCGAGCGCCAGCTTGGCCGCCACCGCCGCCTCGGTGCTGCGGCGCACCCCGTCCAGGTCCTCCCGGACCGGGGTGCCGGTCAGGACCGGGTGGGGCAGGCCGGTCCCGGGGAACGCCACCGCGCTGGCCACGGCGAAGCGCCCGAGCAGACGCTGGGCGGCGCCGGGGCGGGCGTCGTGGGCGACCAAGACGAGCGGGATCCGGAGGGCCACGGCGGCCAGTCCGGCCGGCACGCTGGCATACCCCCCCACCGAGACCACGACCCGGGGCCGGCGACGGGCCACCACCACGAGCGCCCGGAGCACTGCCCACGCCAGGCCGGCCAGGGCCCCGGCGTTGGTCACCACCTCGGGCCAACCGAGGCGTCGGACGATCCCCCGCCCGGGTAGAAGGGTGAGGGGGAAGCCCTGGTCGGCCGCCCGGGTGGCGTCCTGGCCCCGGGACGAGCCGATCAGCTCGATCTCGTCGGGCCGAACCCCTTGGGCCACGAGCGCCCGGGCCACCGCCAGGGCCAAGAAGACGTGGCCGGCGGTCCCCCCGCCGGCGATGACGGCGTAGCGCAGCCTCACCGAGGCCTCGAGCCCGCCGCCACCGGGTGCCTGAGGGCGCGGGCGCGCGGCCGGTGGCCGTGGGGGTCCGGGGTCCGGGCGGCGGCGCCCTGCCGGGCGATGTTGATGAGCACCCCCGCCGACACCATCGTGATCACGAGGGAGGAGCCGCCGAAGGAGATGAACGGCAGGGGGATCCCGGTCACCGGCAGAAGGCCGATGACCGCGCCGACGTTGATGAAGCTCTCGGCGGCCAACCAGGTCACCAGGCCCACCCCGAGCACCGAGCCGAAGCGGTCCGGTGCCCGCTCCGCCGCCTGCAACCCGAACCAGCACAAGGCGACCAAGAGGAGCAGCACCGCGACCGCCCCGATGAGGCCGAGCTCCTCGCCGATGACCGAGAAGATGAAGTCGGTGTGGGCGTTGGGCAGCGCCCCCCACTTGAGCCGCCCCGACCCCAGTCCGACCCCGATCAGGTTCCCCGACCCCAGGCCGATCAGCGACTGGGTCACCTGGTAGCCCGAGCCGGCGGCGTGGGCCGTCGGGTCGAGGAAGGAGAGCAACCGGGCCCGCCGGTACGGGTCGACGAGCCCGACCGCCACCGCCAGGAGGCCCAGTCCCACGAGGACCTTCACGATGGGCCGCATCGAGACCCCCGATGCGAACAACAAGGCGATGGCGATCACCGCGATGACGAGGGCGGTGCCCATGTCCGGCTGGATCAGGATCAGCCCGCAGGCCAGGCCGGCCACGAGGAGCATCGGGCCGATCACCGTTCGATAGCTCCCGCCGGTCTCCTGGCGCCGCACGATGAGGTCGGCGCCGAAGATCACAATGGCGAACTTCATGAGCTCGGAGGGCTGGAGCCGGAACTGGCCGAAGCCGATCCATCGGCTGGAGCCGTTGGCGGCCACTCCGATCCCGGGGGCGAGGACGAGGAGCAGGAGGAAGAAGGTGCCGATCAGGATCGGGACCCGCAAGGGGCGGAGCTTGTGGTAGTCGAAGCGCACGGCGAAGAACAGCCCGATCGCCCCGACCGTCATCCACATCAGCTCTCTGATGAGGATGGCCCAGGGGCTGTGGTACTGCTCGATCGAGATGACCTCGGACGCCGAGCCGACCATCACCACGCCGACCACACACAAGACGGCTACCAAGGCGAGCAGAATGGAAGCGGTGGACGGGCCGCCCCGGTCGGCACCCACGCCGTCAGCCTTGCCGACCGAGCGCGGACCCGGGTAGACCGCCGCGACCCCGCTCACGCGATGCCCCGGGTCATGGTCAGGTACTCGCCGTAGAAGATGCCGAGCGCCAGGGCGGCGAAGAGGCCGCCCATGATCCAGAAGCGGACGATCACCGTCGTCTCGGGCCACCCGAGCAGCTCGCAGTGGTGGTGGATCGGCGACATCCGCAGCACGCGACGGCCGAAGACCCGGAAGCTCACGACCTGTGCGATGACCGAGAGGACCTCGATGACGAACAGCCCGCCCAGGATGGGCAGCAAGAGGTCCAGGTTGAGCAGGAGGCACACCGAGGCCAGCCCGGCACCGATGGCCAGGGCGCCGGTGTCGCCCATGATGATCTTGGCCGGGGCCGCGT
The DNA here is from genome assembly GCA_027315045.1 of Acidimicrobiaceae bacterium. GTDB lineage: Bacteria > Actinomycetota > Acidimicrobiia > Acidimicrobiales > RAAP-2 > Palsa-461. Next base: position 21,143 of record DAHUZS010000114.1, on the reverse strand, counting down.
TCCACCACAAGAAGCCGAGGCACCCCCCGGCCAGGGCCACCGAGCAGATGGCGAGGTCGAGCGCGCCGGCCGGGAGGATCCCATAGATGCTCTCGTGACGGAAGACCCAGTAGCCCATGATGGCGAGCACCGAAAAGCAGAAGGTCGAGGACCCGGCGGCCAGGCCATCGAGCCCGTCGGCCAGGTTGAGCGCGTTCGAGGTGGCCACGAGCACGAAGGTGGCGAAGACGACCCAGCCGACCTCTCCCAGGTGCCAGCCGGGGTTGGCTGCCCGGGTGAAGGACAAGGCGGTCGAGGTGTGGGCCCAGTGGACCGCCAGTTCCGAGAACACCACCCCGGCGGCGATCTGGCCGAGGAGCTTGCCCCGTTTGCGGAGCCCGAGGTTTCGCCGGTTGCGCAACCCGAGCCAGTCGTCGACGAACCCGATGACCATGTACATGAAGATCGTGATGATCACCAGTTGACCGGTGCGGGCGAACTTCACGGCCGGACCGATGTGGCCCATGGTGTAGCCGAAGATCACCGCGCCGGCGAGGGCCAGCCCGCCCATGGTGGGGGTCCCGGCCTTCTCGGCGTGGCCGGGGAGGTACTCGCCGATGTGCTGGCCGATATGCCGGCGCCGGAACCACCCGATGATGACCGGAGTGACGAGGATGGACGCCAGCAGGGCGACCACCCCCGCTTCCATCATGGCGAGCATTCGAGCACCGCTGTGGCCACCGCCCGGTCGTCGAGCTCGATCAGTTCGCCCCGCCGCTCTTGGAACTGCTCGTGGCCGCGTCCGGCCACCAGCACCACGTCGCTGGGCGCGGCCCGCTCGATCGCCAGCGCGATCGCCCGGGTCCGGTCCGGTTCGATCACCACCTCGGCCCGCAGCCCGGTGGCGGTGTCGATGCCGCTTCGAATCTCCTCGATGATGCGGAGGGGGTCCTCGTCCCTCGGGTTGTCGGAGGTGATGACGACCAGGTCGGCCAGGGACACCGCGATCCGGCCCATGAGCGGGCGCTTGGCCCTGTCCCGGTTGCCTCCGCAGCCGAAGACGGCCACGACCCGGGCCCCGGGCTTCTTCAGCGCGGCCACCTCGGCCAGCGCTCCTTCGAGGCTGGCCGGGGTGTGGGCATAGTCGACCAGGACCGTGGGGTGCCAGCTCTCGCCCTCGAGCGTCACCAGCTCCATGCGCCCGGGCACCGGTGGCGCCTGGGTGAGGCCCATGGCGACGTCGTCGGCCTCCACCCCGAGGGCCGTCGCGGCCTCGGCGGCCACCAGCGCGTTGTCCACGTTGAACCGGCCCGACATGGCCAGCTCGACCGGACGTCCCCGCCACAAAAAACGGCTCCGCCCGAGGCCGAGGTCGACCGCCACCGCGTCGGTGCGCCGCACCGCGCGCATCGGGATGCGGCCCTGCCCGGCCACTCGTTCGCCGGCCGGGTCGTCGGCGAAGACCACGCCGAAGGCGGCGTGCTCCGGGGTGAACAGCGACGCCTTGGCCTCGAAGTAGGCGTCCATCGACTTGTGGAAGTCGAGGTGCTCGTGGCTCAGGTTGGTGAACATGGCCACGTCGAAGACGATGCCCTCCACCCGGTTCTGGGCGAGCGCGTGGCTGGAGACCTCCATCGAGACCCCGTGGGTCGCGTGGTCGAGGCCCGCCCGGTCCCGCTCCGCGGCCAAGAGGGCCTGGAGCTCGGGGGCCTCGGGCGTGGTCCTGGTCCCGGTCAACGTCCCGATCACCAAGGTGGGGACGCCGGCCACGGCGAGGACCTCGCCGAGCAGGTGGGCGACCGTGGTCTTGCCGTTGGTCCCGGTGACCCCGGCAGTGACCAGGTGCCGTGAGGGGTGGCCGAAGAACGCCGAAGCCAAGAGGGCCATGCTCGGCCGGGACCGTCCCGGCGGGACCCGGACGACGGCGACATCGGCATCGTCGGGGAGGGCGACCGGATGCTCGCAGACCACCCCGACCGCCCCCCGCGAGACGGCCTCGGCCGCGTGGTCGTGGCCGTCGGCGTGCTCGCCGACCAAACAGCAGAACAGCGCCCCGGGCTCCACCCGCCGGCTGTCGTGCTCGACCGAGGTGACCTCGCGGTCGGGGTCACCCGAGACATGCAGGACGTCGACGTCGTCGAGCAGGCGGGCCATGTTCATGATGAGCGCAGATCGGGGGGCGGGGGCCGGACGACGGCCGTCGGTGCCCGGGGTCACCGGTCGGCCGATGGTATCTGTCACGGGGCTCGACCGACCTTCTAGGCCGGGTTCGGGTTGGACGTGGTGACCTGGCTGGCCGTCGACCCGTTGCCGGGGATCCCGTAGCGGTGGAGCGCATAGCTCATGATCTGGGAAAACACCGGGGCGGCCACCGCACCCCCATAGACCGGGGTCGGGCGGTCCAAGACGACCACGGCGCTCAGGACCGGGTTCTGGGCCGGGGCCGCGCCGACGAAGGTGCCAATGAAGGCGCCGGGGATGTAGGAGGCCCCGCCCGGGGCCGGGATCTGGGCTGTGCCGGTCTTGCCGATGACGGTGTAGCCCGGGACGGCCGCCTGGGTCCCCGTCCCGTACGCCACCACCTGCTCGAACATCTTCATCATCTCGGCGTCGACCGACGGAGAGAAGACCCGGTACCTCGAGGAGGCGGGGGCGGCGTGCACCGTGCCGTTGGGGGCGATCGTGGCCCGCACCAGGCGGGGCTGGACGAAGACCCCCCCGTTGGCCAGGGCGTTGTAGGCGTCGACGGTCTGCAGGGCGGTCACCGCGTCCACCTGGCCGATCGGGAGGGACACGTAGTCGGTCGGCTCCCACTGCGCCGTGCCGGCCAGGACCCCGGGGCTCTCACCGGGGAGGTTGAGCGCGCTGACCTGGCCGAAGCCGAGTTTCGGGACCTGGGCCAACAGCCGGGCCTCCCCCAGCCGCTGGGCCACCTCGCCAGTGCCGATGTTGGAGGAGAGAGCGACGATCTGGGTCGCGCTGAGCTGCTCGACCGGGTGGACCTCGGCGTCGTGGAAGGTCGATCCGTCCAGCTGGATCTGGTCGGGGACGGTGAAGGTGCTCTGCGGGGTGATGACCCCGTCCCCCAGGGCGGCCGAGAAGGTGACCAGCTTGAACACTGACCCGGGCTCGAAGGCTTTGGTCACAGCCAGGTTCTCGGGTGCCTCGCTCACCGGCGACGAGGTGCCCGGGACCAGCCCCAGCCCGTTGTTGCCGGCCACCAGGCTGGCCATGGCCAGGATGTCCCCGGTCCGGGTGTCCATGACGATCGCCATGCCGCTCGTGGCGTGGGAGGCGACGATCTCCTTGCCGAGCGCCCCCTCGGTGAAGTACTGGAGCGGCTGGTCGAGGGTCAGCTCGAGACCGGTCCCGTTGCGCCCGGCCGACCGGGTGAGGGCGGCACCCTCGGGCAGGTCGACGCCGACCGGGGACTCGAGGATGGTCTGGGTCCCCGAATGGCCGGTGAGGAGGCCGTTGTACTTGTACTCGACCCCCGAGGCCCCGGCCCCCCACGCGTGCACCTGTCCGAGCAGCGGGCCGGCGAGCGACCCGTCGGGGTCGACCCGTTCGGAGGAGTCGAGCAACGTGATCCCCGGGAGGTTGTCGGCGGCGAGCTTGGCCCCCACGCTGGCCGGCACCTGGGTGGCCAGCTTCACGTACCCCGAGCGCTGGTGGAGCTCGGGGGCGAGCGTCGCGCTGGGCACGCCGAGCAGGGGCGAGAGCACCGCCGCCTCGCGCACCGGGTGGGTGATCTGGAAGTCGTCGGCCACCACGGTCTTGGTCGGGACCGAGATGGCGAGCACCGAGCCGTTGCGGTCGTAGATGTCGCCGCGCAGGCCCGGATCGGCCACCGTGACCGAGAGTTCGGCGGCGGCCAGGCGCTGGTAGTGCGAGGACCGCAGCACCTGGAGGTCGACCAGTCGCGCCACCACGGCGATCAGCACCATCACGAGGAGGATTCGCAGGACCCGCAGGCGGCGCCCGAAGATGGCGGAGGTCGGCCCGGTGCCGTGGCGGGGCGGGGCGGGGCGGGGCCGGCGGTGGGGCGACCGGGCCCCCGCACCCGGGCGCCCGGTCCCCCGGGTGCGGTCGCCCGACCGGACCAGCGTGCCGGTCGGGCTCACCCCGACGGCGCCGTGGACCCGGCGGTGATCGAGCCGAGGGGCGTGTCGAGCGGGACCGCGGGCAGCTGGGTGACCGAGCCCGGCTGGACGAGGTTGAGCTTCTTCGCCTCGGCCACGATGTGGGCCGGGTTCTCGGCCGAGGCGACCGAGGCCAGCAGCTGTCGGTGCAGCGCCTGCTCGGTGGTCAGGGCGTTTTGGACCTTGGTCAGGCGGACCTCGCCCTGCGCCAGCATGGAGTGCGCGACCACCACCGCCAGCAGGGCCCCGGCGACGAGGCACGCCGACAGCCCGCGCACGAGACGCCCCCGTCGTGGCGGACGAGCCTCGAGGACCCGGAGTGCCGGACGCTTCGGCGCGGCCGGGCGGGAACCGACCCGGTCGGGCCGGAGTGACGCGGCCCGTTGGGCCGCCGCGGCGGGCGGGGTCACGTCCCCGGCGCTCCGCGATCACCGAGGCGCTCGACCGCCCACAGGCGGGCGCTCGAGGCCCGGGCGTTTCGGGCCACCTCGGCCGGGCTGGCCCCCCGGGAACCCCGGAAGACCCAGCGGAACTGGGAGAGCGCGCCGCAACGGCACGGCAGTCCATGCGGGCACACGCACCCGCCGCTGACCGCCCGGGCGAAGGTGTCCTTGACCAGCCCCCCTTCCCCGGAGTGGTAGGCGATGGCCAGGCAGCGACCGCCGGGCGCGAGGAGGCCGAGCGCGGCCGGTAGTCCGGTGGCCAACTCGTCCGCCTCGTCGTTCACCGCGATCCGGATGGCCTGGAAGGTGCGGGCGGCCGGGTTGCCCCGTCGACGTGCAGCCGCCGGGATCGCCGCCGCCACCACCTCGGCCAGCCGTCCGGTGGTCTCGATGGGCCGGGCGGCCACAATGGCCCGGGCGATCCGGCGGGCGAGACGACCCTCTCCGCTGGCCCGGATCCAGGCGACCAGGTCAGCCTCGTCGCTGTGATTGACGACGTCGGCGGCGCCGAGTGGCGCCGCCGGATCCATGCGCATGTCGAGGGGCGCGTCGAGGCGGTAGGAGAACCCCCGCTCGGCCCGGTCGAGCTGCAGCGAGCTCACCCCGAGATCGAACAGGGCCCCGACGAGCTCTTTGCTACTCGCGTCGGCCTCGCCGGTCGAGGGCCAGTGGCCCCGGCCGGCGGCCCGGGCCTCGTCGACCACGCTCTCGAGGTCGGCGAAGCGGGCGTGCTTGAGGACCACCCGGAACCCGAACGGGGCCAGCCGCTCGGCGGCCACCCCCAGGGCCTCGGGGTCGCGGTCGATCCCGAGCACCCCGAGACCGGGGTGCGTGGCGAGGACGTCGGCGGCGTGCCCGGCGGTCCCGACGGTGGCGTCGAGGATGACGCCGGCCGGGACCGGTGCGAACAGCTCGACCACCTCGGCGACCATGACCGGCTCGTGGAGAGGGTCCCGGTCCATCCGCAGCCCCCCGACAGGCGAGGTGCTGTCAGGGCATTTCCCTTGGCGACCGACGGGGAAGAGGGCGGAGGAGGAGTCTTCCACCGTGCCGGTCGAGGGGCTGCGCATGTACCGGGCGCATCCATGTGGTCGTTCAGGTCGTCGTGGTCCTGGTCGTGCTCCTTTCCTCAGTCCGCGTCCCCGAGGAACCACTGCTCGGCCGGCTGCACCTGCTCCTCCCACAAGGAGGGGTTCCACAGCTCGATCCGGTCGAGGGCCCCGATCACGAGCACGTCGCTCTCCAGCCGGGCGAACTGGCGCAGCCGGGGCGGGATGACCATGCGACCCTGCCGGTCGATCTCCACTTCCTGGGCATTGGAGGCCCAGAGGCGAGCCCGGTTGCGATCCGTACGGCCGGCGGCCGCCTGCTCCTGCATGCTCGTCATCTGTCGTTCGAACTCCCCGTAGGTCCACAGGGCGAGGCAGCCCTCGTGGTTCTCGGCCAGGTACCCGCCCCGCTCGAAGGTGGCGCGGAACTTCGCCGGCAGGATGACCCTGCCCTTGGTGTCGAGCGAGTGCTCGTACCTCCCGACGAAGCCAGACACCTGACCGATCTCCCACCGTCCGTCCCCGGATCGCTCGCCGCTCCCCTAGCAACCACTTCGCTCCACTCTACGCCCCAAATCACCACCGGTCAACAACATCTCGCCCCGATGCCCCCCGGCGCGCCACCGGGGACGTCGTCGTGGCAGCGACGCCCCAACGCGACGAACTCGGCGCGCCCGAGGAGGGGCGGGAGGGGACGGGAGCGCGGCCTTGGCGGGCCGGGCACGGCAGGCGAGCCGGGGGTTCCGACGAGAACCGGGCCGGAGCCCGGCGGGGCCTCAGGGCTCCTGGTCGACGAGCTCCCAGGAGCAAGAGTCGGGGAGGTCGGCCACCAGCCGGCGAACGAAGGCCCCGGTGTCGTCGATCCCCACCTCCGACAGGGTGGCGGCGCTGGCCGTCAGGTCGGAGGCCAGTTGGGTGCCTGCCATGCCCACGCGCAACAGGGCGGCCAGGTCGGCCCAGTCGACGTCGCGGTACGCCATCGAGTGGGTGAGGGCACCCTCACGACCCCGCCACTGGGCCACCCCCACCAATTTGCGCCCCCCGGTCACGACCTCGCCGGGGCCCACCCCGGCGAAGCAGACCAGCCGGGACCAGCGCGTCTCGAGTGACCGACCCCGGTGCACCGACGCCAGCGACGGGGCCAAGACGCCCGCCCACCATCGTCCGACCCACAGGGCCGAGCGCCCGACGTCGTCATCCCACAGCGGGTCGCCCCTCGGCACCCAGGTGTCGAGCCACACCACCCGGCCCGGCTGGAGGAGCACCGCTCCCCCGCCGCTGCGCCGCGCGCGCACCTCGACCCCGCGACCGGCCGCGGCCCCGACGTCGACCACCCCGAGCTCCTGGGTGCTGCCGAGGACGAGAGTGGGCCGCTCGATCCGGCGCAGGACGACGCTGCGGTGCCGGCGGGCCCGGAACGCCTCGACGTCGAAGAGCCCGTCCTCGCTCATCGCCGAGTGGCGGATCGTCCCGCTACGACGCCGGCGCCAGATACGGGGCCCACAGCGGATCGACCTCGGACAGGTGGCGGAGCCGCCAGAGATGGCCCTCGGGTGCGTGGGGTTGGAACGCCAGGGCCCAGCCGAGCTCGTCGAGCAGCTGGTCGCCCTTGGTCAGGTTGTCCTGCTGGCACGAGGCGACGACGTTGGCCCACTCGTGGCGGCCGCCCCGGCTCCGCGGGATGACGTGGTCGATGGTGTCGGCCGGGGCCGAGCAGTAGGCGCAACGGCCGCCGTCGCGCCGCAACACGGCGCGCCGGGTGAGCGGCGGGGTCCGGGCCCAGCGAGGGATGCGGACCATGTGGAGGAGCCGGACGATGGCCGGGACCTCCACAACCAGCTGGGCGGAGTGGAACACCACCCCTTTGGGACGGAAGGCGACCGGCTCGGCTCGGCCCCCCAGCATGAGCACGACGGCGCGACGGTCCGACACCAGGGCCAGCGGCTCGAAGGTTGCATTGAGCAAGAGGACCCGGCCGGTCGTCACTGACGAGAGGCTACCGGGGTCGGGGTCGGGACCGCTGACACCAGCGGAGGTACTCGACGATGTCCTCGGCGCTCGGACGACCGGGCGCGTCCGATCCGTAGGCGGTCTCCATGCGGAACCGCCAGTAGGCGGCATCGGGCACCGGCAGGAACGGTGCATGCCGCCACCAGCGTTGCGGAGCCAGCCTCCGGAGGGCGCCCAAGGCCTCCGGCCACAGCGAGGGGCGGGCGGCGAGGGCCTGGATCCCCCTGGCCGCCGTGGCCGCCCGGCCCCCGCCTCGCGCCCTCAACGGCTCGGCCCGGTCCCGCACAGCCGCCAGCCGAGCGCCCCGGCGCCGACCAGAGGCCCGCGGGCGCCGAGGCCCGCCGGCTCGATCCGCACCGTGCGGGAGAAGTCCATCCTCGCCCGCCGCTCGAGCTCGGCCCGGGCGGCGACGAAGAACGGCTCGCCCAACCCGAGCGCCACCGAGCCGGCCACCAACGCCAGCTCGAGGTCGAGGAGGTTGGCCACCGAAGCCACCGCCCTGCCGACCATGGTGCCGGCCCGCTCGACCACCTCCCCCGGCGCGTCGGTCGCCAGTCCCCCGGTGATCGCGGCGATCGCGGTCCCCGAGGCCTCGGCCTCGAGGCACCCGAAGCCGCCGCACGAGCAGGGGCGGCCGCCGGGCTCGACGACGACGTGGCCGATGTGGCCGGCGTTGCCGAGCCGGCCGTCGAGCAGTCGGCCGTCGAGCACGATCCCGCCCCCCACCCCGGTCGACACCACCATGGCGAGGAAGTTGTCGCAGCCGACGGCCGCCCCTCGCCACCACTCGCCGAGGGCGAGGGCCTTGGCGTCGTTGTCGACCGCGACCGGTAGGCCGACGTGCTCGTGCACCCGGCGACGGAGGGGGAAGCGCCGCCAGGCCGCGATGTTGAGCGGCGAGACCGTGGCCCCGCCGGGCTCCATCGGCCCACCGCAACCGACCCCGCAGGCCCGCAAGCTCCCGGGGTCCGCGCTGGCGACGACCCGATCGATCAGCGCGCCGAGCGCGGCAAAGACCGCCTCTGGGTCGTCGGTCGAGGGCGTGGGGACCTGCTCGGCGTCACCGAGCTCACCTTGTGCATCGACGAGCCCGGCGGCCAGCTTGGTGCCGCCGATGTCGACGGCGAGGCAGAGGGCCGCCACCTCGCGGTGGGACTAGTGGTCGCGGCGGAAACGGCTGCGGAACCAGGTCCGGGCGTTGTCCACGGCCCCCTCGATCCCGGTCGGTTCCGCCCCCTTGGGGCGATTCTTCTGGACCGAGCGGGTCAGGTCGTGCCAGCCGGCCTTGCCCATCCGCCGGAGGTTGCGCTCGAACACCACGGCGGAGACGAACATGAGGGCCACGCCGAAGAACCCGACCGCCACCGAGTGGGGGTAGAAGCCGATCAGGATGGCCGCCCCGGCCAAGAAGCCGACGGTGGCCCACTTGCAGTACCGGCCGGCGTGGCGGTACACGGTCTCGGAGCGCACCCGCTCGGCGAACTGAGGGTCATGGCGGACCAGGGACTCCTCGAGCTCGGCCAGGATGCGCTGTTCGTGGTCAGAGAGCGGCACAGCCCCTCCCGACACCCACCGAACGGCGGCGCGAAGGGGCGAGGCGACCTCCCGTCGAACTCGCCGCACCCGTTGGCGACCTCACCGCGCGTGAGTCTACGGCGCTACCAACCGCTTCGCCGCACGCGCCGGGTTGGCCGGCTCCATCGGGCCCGCCCATCGCTACTCGCCTCGCCGCCGGAATCGCCGGGTCGCGAGGATCCCGATGCCCGCACCGAACACCGCGGCGATGGCCAACGCGCTCACGAGCGGGGTCCGGGTGGAGACCAGCCAGAACCGGATCGTCACGGCCTGGGTGTTGGCCACGGCGAACCAGACCCCCAGGGCCAAGAGCACGCCGGTGGTCACCAGCCGCAGGTCCCGACGCCGGTGGCTGGTCGGCTCGGGGCTGGCCGTCGGTTCGTTCGAGTCCTCTGGAAGCGCCACGGCTGCCCCTCTCGATCTCAGCGTCGGACCGCTGGACCCGATGGTGCCACCAATCGATCCGGGCCGGTGGCCGCCGGCCCCTCCGGGCCGGACCGCCCCATGGCCGAAGGCCACCAGTTCAGCCGGCCGAACAGGCTGACCGTGGCGGGGACCAGGACCGTTCGGACCACGAAGGTGTCGAGCAGGACGCCCACCGCCAGGCCGAAGCCCACGGACTCGATCGAGCTGCCGCCGGGTTGACGGGCCGAGACGATGGCGAACACGGAGAAGGTCCCGGCCAAGACGAGCCCGGCCGAGGTGACGGTGGAGCCGGTGGCGCCCACCGCCCGCACCACCGCCTGGCGGAGGGGCAGGCGCTTGGCCTCCTCCCGGATGCGGGACATGACCAAGATGTTGTAGTCCTCCCCGAGCGCCAGGAGGAACACGAACATGAGGAACGGCAGGATGAAGGTCAGCCCGCCCTGGTGCGCGAGGTAGACGAAGACCAGCACCGCGAGCCCGAGCGAGGCGAGGTAGGAGACGACGACGCTCGCCAGCAGGTAGAGCGGGGCCACCAGGCTCCGAAGCACCAGGGCGAGGATGATCCCGATGACCACCACGGCGATCGGGACGATGCGTTTGAGGTCCCGGTCCGAGATGGTGCTCACGTCGTTGAGCGCCGGCGCCTGGCCGGCCACCCCGCTGGCCGTCGCCCCCACCTGCTTGGCGATCCCGGCAAAGGTGGTCCTGATGGCCGGGACGGCGTTGATCGCCGCGGTGGCCGAGGGCTCACCGGCCTTCAGCCCGACCTCCCACTGCACGGTGGCGCCGCCCGCCGAGACGAACCGCGCCGTGGCCCGGTAGGCGTTGTAGAGCGTGGCCGGCACCGTGGTGCCCGGGGGCTCGGCCGTCGGCAGCTCGAGGGCCGTGCCCAACTGGTCGTGCAGCGCGACCAGCTGGCTCGGCGTGAGCACGGTGCCGTTGGGATCGAGCGGACCGCTCACCTTGGTGAACCGGCCGCTCGTCTTGATCAGGCTCGTCGCCCGCTCGAGCCGGGCGGGATCGGTCCAGGCCGACTGGGGCAGGGTCATGATCAGGTTGGTCGGGTTCTGGCTCGCCTCGGGGAAGTGCTGGCGCAGCGCGGCGTTGCCGAGTGCCGCGCTGGTACCCGGGGGCGCCGTCAGGTTCCCCCCGAAGCCGCCGGGCTTGTAGCCGATCACCGCGATGGCCAGCGCGCCGAACACGAGGATGCCGACCGCCAGCGAGAGCGCCGGGCGCTGGATGAGCCTCGCCGCGATCCTCCCCCAGGTGCCGGCTTGCTGCTCGCGTTGGCGCAGCCGGAACGGCCAGAACGTGGCCCTCCCGAAGATGGCCAGGAGCGCCGGGAGCAGGGTGAGACCGGCCAGGAGCATCACGGCGATCCCGACGGCCAGTGGCGGGCCGAGGTCCTTGTAGAGCCCGAAGTTGGCCAGGGAGAGGCTGAGCAGCGCCAGGATCACCGTCGAGGCCGACCCGGTGATCGACTCGCCCACCCGGGCCACCGCGACCTCGACCGCCTCGTGGGCCGAACGGCCCGCTTCCATCTCCTCTCGGACCCGGAAGACGAGGAACAGGCCGTAGTCGGTGCCGGCTCCGAGCACGAGCACGATGAGGAGCAGCTGGGTGATCTCGGAGATCTTGAGCCCCACCGATCCCAGACCGCCGATGAGGGCCTGGGAGAGCACCAGCACCACGGCGGCCGGGAACAGCGTGAGCAAGGGGGCGAGCAGCGAGCGGAAGATCAGGAGCAAGAGGATGATGATGAGAAGGAGCGACAGGGTCTGGGTCTGCTTGCCCTCCGACTGGGACTGCTTGTTGTTCGCCACCTGGGTGGCCACCGACCCGGCCAGGTGGATCTGGAGCGTGGCGCTCTCGTCCTTGGCGACCACCGAGTCCATGGAGGCGATGAGCTTCTTGTCCCCCCCGATGTCGTTGGGCGAGCGCGACGACAGGACGACGATCTGGGCCGCCGCGCCGTCGGGCGAGACCCCCCCGAACTGGACCAGGTCGACCGTGGGCACCTTGCGCAACGCGTCCGCCATGGTCTGGAGCGAGGACTGGTCCGAGACACTCAGGGCCCCGGTGCTCGACACCGCCACCACCTGGACCAGGGTCTGGTCTGCCGGGCCGGTGAGCGGCGCGGCGAGTTGGGCGGCCTGGTTGGACGGGGCGCTGGCCGGCAAGAAGGCGCTGTTGTTGTTGTTGACCTGGCTGCCCAGGCTGGGCAGCGCCCGGCTGGCGACGGCCGTCCCGACCAGCCACAGGACGAGGATCACCCAGCGGTAGCGGACGACGCCGCGACCGAGCGCCCGGAACAGTCTCTCTCCCAAGCCCACGTCTCCTCACTGCCCGACGACCACCACTGGCCCCCGTTGGTCACTGGCAGCTTGACGCGCCAGCGGCGGCGACCACAATGTGACCGAGCCCGGGACCGACCCGAGCAGTATCGCGAGTGGCGGGAGGCCAGATGCGCACCCGACTGACCGACCTGTTGGAGATCGAGCACCCGCTGATGCTCGCCGGCATGGGCGGGGTGGCCTACGCCCCGCTGGTCTCAGCGGTCTCGGCGGCCGGCGGCTTCGGGTGCCTGGGGGCCGCGACCATGTCGGCCGAGCAGCTCGAGGCCGAGATGAGGGCGGTGCGGGCCGTGACCGACCGGCCCTTCGGGGTCGACCTGTTGGCGGTGATGGGCGACGAACTGCTCACGCGGGTGCAGGTCCTCATCGACGGCGGGGCCAGCCTGTTCGTCGCCGGCCTCGGGGTCTCGGTCGACGCGGTCGAGCTGTGTCACCGCCACGGCGTCCTCGTGGCCAACATGTGCGGCCGGGTGATCCACGCCGAGCGGGCGGTGGCCTCGGGGTGCGATCTCGTGGTCGCCCAGGGCACCGAGGCCGGCGGGCATACCGGCCTGGTGGCCACCATGGCGCTCGTCCCCCAGATCGTCGACGCCGTCGGCGACCGGGTCCCGGTGGTGGCCGCCGGGGGGATCTTCGACGGGCGGGGCCTGGCGGCCGCCCTCTCCCTCGGCGCCGAGGGGGCGTGGGTCGGGACCCGATTCATCGCCACCCCCGAGGCCCGGGCGGTCCCCGGCTACAAAGACGCTCTCATAGGGGCCCGAGAGGACGGGACCCTCATCTCCCGGGCGTACTCGGGCAAGCCGATGCGCGTGCTGCGCAACGAGTTCGCCGAGCACTTCGCCGCCCACCCCGAGGACCTGCAGCCCTTCCCGAACCAGCTACGGGTCTCGATGGGGGCCAACGCCTGGCACCTCGGTGGCGACGAGTCGACCGCCGGCATCGACCCGGCCAAGGAGGGGTACCCCGCGGGACAAGGGGTGGGCGGCATCGACGAGCTGGTCCCGGCGGCCGAGCTGGTGGCCCGGTTCATGCGCGACGCTAAGGAGACGATCGCCCGGGTGGGCCGACTGGCCGAGCGCACGAAGCCCTGAGCGCTCGTCGGCCCCTCAAGCCCTTCGGTGCACCGGCGTCGAGCCGGCCAACGCCAGGAGATCCGGACAGACGTAGCGCCGGGCCGGACGCCCGCGCCGACCCGGGAGCTGCTCGTCGGACGAGAGCACTCCGGCGTCGACGAGCTGGTGCATGGCGGCGTTGGCGGCCTTGTTCGAGATCCCGAGCTCGTGCTCGACGATCCCGGTGGTGAGGACGAGCAAGCGCGGCAGGAGGTCGAGCACCCGCCACGCCGCGGCGTCGCTGCGGTTGCCCTGGCCCTCGAGGCGCGCCCGCAGCATCGCCTTGACCGAGCCGACCGCGTCGACGAGGCTGCGCTGGTCCCGTCCGCCCCTCGCCACCGCGTCGGAGAACCAGCGGACCCAGCCCGGAGCGTCGGCCAGTCGGAAGCGGGTGAGACCGGAGAGATAGCCGCCGAAGTCCGCTGCAATGGCCACGCTCACCGGCGGCGGCACGAGAAGCGACATCCGACGGGCCAGGATCCCCGACACGAGCACCCGCCCCACCCGTCCGTTGCCGTCGCCGAAGGGGTGGGCGATCTCGAACTGCGCGTGGGCCACGGCCGCCCGGATCACCGGGTCGAGGTCGTCGCGGTTCACGTAGGCCACGAGGACCCCCACGAGCGCCGGAACGGCGTCGGGAGGCGGGGTCACGAGGGCGGCATTGGTCGGGTCGGTGCCGCCGATCCATCCCTGCTCGGTGCGCAGCGCCCCGACGTAGCGTCCGGGCAACGGGCTCCCGGTCATGCAGATGGTGTGCCAGCGGCACACGAGCTCGACCGAGAAGACATCGCCCCGCGCGCTGGCGAGCGCGATGGACCTCGATGCGGCGCCGTCAGGGATCCGTCCCCGCTGGAGCCAACCGAGCTCAGATGCCGAACACCGGCCGCAAGCTCGGAGCCGAGGCGGCAGCGCCAAGCAGGGGCAGGCCCAGCATCTGCTCGGTGGTGCGGAGCAGCGAGTACTGGTCGACGGCCACGTTGGACACCGTCCCGGGACGAAGGCTCGGGGCGATCACCACGTTGGCGAGAGGGGTCGGCTCGTCCCAGACGATGAACAGCGCCGTCGTCCCCGATCGGTAGGAGGAGGTGGCCAGGATGCGCGGCACCCAGGTGGCGAGCCACTGGTCGCCGACGGCGACCGAGCAGTCGTGCATGTCGTTGCAGATGTTCGGGATGATCGAGGTGTAAGTGGGGAGCTGCCCACTCGCCAGCACCGCCGAGAACGCGCTGAACGGGACGTCGTCAATGCTGCAGGCAGCGCGGTCCCCTGGAGCGTCGTAGTAGACGGCCGGGTTGTGCTTGGCGGCATAGGAGCCCTGGGACACGAGGACACAGTCGCCGGGCATCGACTCGACGAAGCTCTTCTCGGTACCGCCGGCGGCGCGGACCTGTCCGAAGAGGTTGTCCACGGCGAAGGAGTGGGCACCGGGGTCGGCATCGTCGGTCACGCCCTGGGTGGATCCCGAGGTGGCGCCGAGGTAGTTGGGCAACGACGGCGAACCCACCGCCGCCCACGCCGTGTCGGTGCCGCACGCGTGGGCGAGCGCGGTGATGTACGGCGCCGACGAACTGCCGATCACCGAGCTCCACGTGTGGTTCTCCATCCAGATCCACACCACGTGTGTGTAGCGAGCTGGTGGCGCTGGCTTCGTCCCGCACGGCCGGCTTGAAGAGGACGCCGCGTGCGTGGTGGTGGTGGTGGTCGGGCCGGTGGTTGAGGTGGTTGACGACGGCGGGCGCGACCCTCGTGCCACGGAGGGAATCGTGCTCCCGCACGCCGCGAGCACCAGTGCGGCAGCGACGAGGACGAGAGGACGCGCCCCGAGGGTACCTCTCCCCGAGCCTCCCGACCGGCTCACGGCGAAGGGTTCACCAACCGCGTGGACGCTGGCCGGCTGCTGGGAGCCGTCGCCATCCCGGGAGGCGCCCGGAACGTGACGGCCATGTCTCGTCGGCCACCTGGCGCACGGGGGAGTCGCCCAGGGTGCTCTCGAGTGCTCCGATGCGTGCGCAGCTTCGGAGGGTTCTCAAAATCGGGCTGAGTGTGCAGACAACCCGGGTGCCGCATCGAGCGGGTCCGCGTCGCCGTTCCTTGCGCCAGCTGTCGGCTCAGGCGATCACGACCCAGTTCAATCGCCAAGGCGAACACCGCGCCTCCGTTCTCCGCTCGAGTTGGCCGATCAAGTTCGGAGAAGCTGTCCAACGGTCTCCACGCGCCCGACGTGGAGCAACTCGGTCACGGTACTCGCCGCCTCCAAAGTGTGGGCGTCGCCCAATCTTCCACCGTGGTGCCGAGGTCACCATCGCAGCTTGGATCAGATGACGATCAGAATGGTCGTGCCAACGACCCTGCCTCTTGCCGAGATCAAGGCACGTCTCTTCGAGATCGTGGAGCGGCACGAGCACGAGCACGACCGCGTCGTGCTCACCCGCAATGGCCGCGCCGCGGCCGTCATCATGAGCCCCGAGGACCTCTGGGCACTGGAGGACGCCTTGGAGCCGCTGTCCGACCCGAAGGCCCGCAGAAAGATCAACAGATCACGAGAAGACCTTGCACGGGCAAGGCCGTCAATGCCGAGAAACTCCGCTCCAAGTACCGGTCCCGCTGAACGACGCGACGTCCCGGCTCGTCACGGCCTCCAGCGCCGAGCGTGCCCTCGGACGGCTATTGAGACGGCCGCCGCCGGGGTCGAGAGGCCCATCGAGCAAAAGAGCTCATCGCCGGCGGTCGTAGTGCTCGGCTTCGAGATCCTCGATCAGGCTGGGGCCGGTCGGCTCCCATCCGAGCAACTCGCGTGTGACCTCGGCCGTCGCGGGGCTGTCGATCGACACCAACGGACCGAGAAAGCCGAAGTGCTCGTTGGCTCGGCCGGGTGGTATCGAGTCGGCGGGGACGTGCACGTGGCGTCCGATCGCTTCGGCGATCTCTCGGAACCGGACGCCACCGTCGCCGACGGCGTGCAGCACCGAGCCGGCCGGCGCCGACTCGGCGGCAACGCGCGCCAAGCGGGCGGCATCGGAGCGGTGGACGGCCGGCCAGCGATTGGTGCCGTCACTCACATAGCCGGCGAGGCCGCGCTCACGGGCGATCCCAACCAGGCGGGCGATGAATCCCTCGTCACCGTCGCCGTGCACGGTAGGTGGGAGGCGCAGCACCGAGGAGCGGACGCCCGTGCCGGCCAACGACAGCGCGAGGAGGGCGGTGGCGGCCCGACGACCGGCCGGGTTGGCCCGTGTCGCCGCGCTGGGCACCAACCCGTCGTGCTCCGTACTGGCTCGGCCCGGCGCGAGCCCGAGCAGTCCGGAGGCCAGCACGAAGGGACGGTCGGACTCCGCCAAGGCAGCGCCCATCGCCGCCACCGCCCGCCGGTCCGCAGCCGCCGCCGCCGCGAAGTCGCCGCCGAAGGCCACCTCGTGCTGGAAGGCGAGGTGGATCACCCCGTCCGAATCCCCCGCCGCCCTGGCCAGCGTGTCGGGATCGTCGAGGTCGCCTCGCTCGACGAGTGCGCCGGCGGCCTGCAGACGCTGCGCCGAGGCGTCCGAGCGAGCCAGGCCGACCACCTCGTGGCCGGCCCTCAGCAGCTCGGGGACGACCGCTGAGCCGATCCAACCCGACGCGCCGGTGACGAACATGCGCACGGGCCCACCTCCAAGGACTGTCGATGTCAGTAACAGACATCACCCTCTACGATGGGGCCGTGGGTCGATGGCAGCCAGACAGCCGTGGCCGGCTGCAGGAAGCAGCCCTGGCCCTGTTCGCCGAGCGAGGGTTCCATCAGACCACCGCAGCCGAGATCGCGGCGCGAGCGGGGCTGACCGAGCGGACCTTCTTCCGCCACTTCGCCGACAAGCGAGAGGTGCTCTTCGGGGGTTCCGATCTTCTGAGGGACCGGATCGTGGCCGGCGTGGCTGGCGCGCCGAGGCCCGACCCTCCCCTCGACGCGGTGGCCCGGGGTCTTGATGCCGCCGCCACCATGCTCGGTGAGTTCCACCGGGACCTGTCGCGCCAACGCCACGCCGTCATCGCGGCCAACCCCGAACTGCGCGAGCGGGAACTCGTCAAGGTCGCCGACTACGCCGCAGCGGTGGCAACGGTCCTGCAGCGGCGGGGCGTGGGCGAGCCACAGGCAACCCTCGCCGCCGAGGCCGGCATGACGGTGCTCCGGGTGGCCCTGGAACGGTGGGCCAGCGGACGCGACGACCGGGATCTCACGAGCATCATGGACGACGCCATGATCCAACTCCGAATGGTCGCGGCCGACCGCTGAGCCGGCGCGGGGTCAGCGGTCGTCAGTCCCCGCTCGAGCTTGCCGGTTCGCCCCCGCGTCGACCGGGCACGCCACCCCGGTCGCACCGAGACCGCAGTAGCCCCAGGGGTTCACCGCCAGGTACTGCTGGTGGTAGTCCTCGGCGTAGTAGAAGGGCCCGGCGGCGGCGATCTCGGTCGTGATCTCGTCGAATCCCGCGGCCTGCAGGCGCTCCTCGTACATCGCCTTCACCTCGGCCGCCGCTGCCGCCTGGTCGTTCGACGCCACGTAGATGGCCGAGCGGTACTGGGTGCCGAGGTCGTTGCCCTGGCGCATCCCCTGGGTCGGGTCGTGGCTCTCGAAGAACGTCGAGAGCAACTGGCGGTAGGCGATCTTCGCCGGGTCGTAGACGACCAGGACCACCTCGGCGTGGCCGGTCCGGCCGCTGCACACCTCCTCATAGGTGGGGTTCGGTGTGTACCCGCCCGAGTAGCCGACCGCCGTCGTGTAGACCCCCTCGAGCTCGAAGAACCGACGCTCCGCACCCCAGAAGCAACCGAGGGCGAACATCGCCCGGTCCAGCCTCTCGGGAAACGGCGGTGCGATCGGGGTGCCGAGCACCAGGTGCTTCCCCGGAACCGTGATCGCCCGGGGTCGTCCGGGGAGGGCCCGGTCGGGGTCCACCATCTCGACCTTGTGGGCGGGGAAGAACCTCATCGACGGACCTCCTTCGAACGAGCCGGCGCCCGATGCGCGCCGACTCACCGTCACTCGACGACGACACCCCTCCAGAAGGCGATGCGGTCCTTGATCGCGGCGGCCGCCTCCTTGGGGTCAGGGTAGAACCACGCTGCGTCATCGGCGCGCGCGCCGTCGACAACCACGTGGTGGTAGCTGGCCTCGCCCTTCCACGGGCAGGTGGTGTGGGCGTCGCTCGGCTCCAGGTACCGCGCGACCACCGACTCGGGCGGGAAGTAGTGGTTGCCCTCGACGACCACCGTGTTGTCGCTCTCGGCGATCACCGTTGCTTGAAAGGTCGCTCGGACTGCCATGGCTGCGAGCCTACCGACCGACACCCGCCCGAGGGCCCGACGACCGGGGCGGGCGCCGAGGGGGACCCAGCGAGGAGGCCCCTGAGCTGGGACTGTGCGCAGAGCGGGCGTCCCTAGTCCTCAGGTATGGTGCCGGCCTCCACCTCGGCCAGCGAGGCCGTCGTGAACAGGTACCGCCGCAGCTGCACGTCGAGGGCCGGATCGTGACGGCGGAGCCACTCGAGCAGCATCGCCGCGTGCTCCTTCTCCTCGTCGCGGTTATGGGCGAGGAGCTCGGCCAACTCGGGGTCGGTCGCCGCCTCCACCCGTTGGTCGTACCAGTCGATCGCCTCGAGCTCCTCTTGGAGCGAGATGATGGCTCGGTGCCGGTCGATCGTCGCCGGCGACAGCCGATCGGCGGGTTCGTGCAGGCCTGCGCTCTCGGCCATGGGTCCTCCCTCGCGCTCCCCCGGTCGCCGCACCCACGGTACCAGGGCGAATGGCCCCCAGCCTCTGGGTAGCCTCGAACCCATGGGCCCCAAACCCCGGGCGCGGCGGTGAACCGGCTGGAACGCCTCCTGCGCCGGATCGACCGCCTCCAGCAGTCCAACCGGGCGCTGGGGTTCGTCTTCGGGGTGGTGAAGAAGTACGGGGACGACCGCGGCGGCCAGCTCGCCGCCCTCCTCACCTACTACGGGTTCCTCTCGCTCTTCCCCCTCTTGCTGCTGCTGGTCACGGTGCTCGGCATCGTGGCCGGGGGCAGCTCGTCGATCGCCAAGCACATCGAGGACTCCGCTCTGAGCCAGTTCCCCCTCATCGGCTCGAACGGGACCCTCTCCACCAACATCCACGCCCTGCACGAGGCCAGCGCGGCCGGTCTCGCCGTCGGCATCGCCGGTCTCCTCTGGGGATCCCAGGGCGCCAGCCAGATCGGTCAGTACGCCATGGCCGAGATCTGGAACATCCCCGACCTGGTCCGACCGAACGTCTGGGCCCGCCTCGCCCGCACCGGGATCCTGATCGCGATGCTGGGACTCTTCCTCGTGGTGAGCTCGGGGCTGGCCGCCATCGCCACCTTGGGGAACCATGCGGCCTGGCTGCGGGTCGTCGGCGTGATCGGCTCGCTGGCCGCCAACGGCGCGCTCTTCTTGAGCGCCTTTCGGATCCTCACCCCCAAGCAGATCTCCACCCGCGGCCTCCTCCCCGGTGCCCTGCTCGGGGCGCTCGTCTGGACCGTGCTCCTGAGCATCGGCACCGCACTGGTCGAGCACCAGCTCCGCCACACCTCCCAGATCTACGGCACCTTCGCCATCGTCCTCGGCCTGCTCGCCTGGCTCTATCTGGGCGCCAACGTGACCATGTACGCGGCGGAGATCAACGTCGTCTGGGCCCGGCGGCTCTGGCCCCGATCGATGGTCCAGCCGCCCCTCACCGACGCCGACGAGCGGGTCCTCGCCGACCTGGCCAGGCAGGGCCGCCGCCGACCGGAGCAGCGGGTCGAGGTCGACTTCGACGGCGAGCGCGACCAGTCCCCGGTCCCGCCGCGAACCGAAGAGGCCCACGCCCCACCCGAGGGCGAACCCCGCTGAGCTTGCTCGGGCCGGTCGATCTCATGGAGTCCGCGCACCCACGTCGCGCCGGGGCACGGTGACCTTCTCCCCTAGCTAGTGCCCCAGTCGACCGGGGCCGAGGATGCGGGTATGGCCGCCGTCCGGTCGTACCTGCGGCGCGCCGGGTCCGAGGCGGCCCCGGCACCGGCAAGACCGCCCGACACGACCCGCATCCATCCGACCGGCGCCGAGCCGGCCATCGAGGTCGAGGGCCTGCACAAACGCTTCGGCGACCTCGACGCGGTGCGCGACATCAGCTTCCAGGTGCCAAGCGGTGAGACCTTCGGCTTCCTCGGGCCCAACGGCGCGGGCAAGTCGACCACCATCTCGATGCTCTGCACCCTTCTCCCGACGACCGGGGCGGGCCCGGGTGGCCGGCGCCGATGTCCTCACCCAGCGAGGAGCGGTCCGCAGCCGCATCGGGCTCGTGTTCCAGGACCCCACCCTCGACGAGTACCTGACCGCCGAGGAGAACCTGCGCTTCCACGCCGAGCTCTACGGCGTGGACCCGGCCGTCCTCGGACCCCGCCTGGACCAGATCCTCGACATGGTCGAGCTGGCCGACCGGCGCCACGAGGTGGTCCAGAACTTCTCGGGCGGCATGCGCCGCCGGCTCGAAATCGCCCGCGGACTCCAGCACTCGCCCCGGGTCCTGTTCCTCGACGAGCCGACGGTCGGCCTCGACCCCCAGACCCGGGCCCACATCTGGACCTACATCGAGAGCCTGCGGCGGGCCGAGCAGATCACCATCTTCCTCACCACCCACTACATGGACGAGGCCGAGCACTGCGACCGGATCGCCATCATCGACCACGGCGAGATCGTGGCCCTCGACTCGCCCGACGCCTTGAAGGCCGAGGTGGGAGCGGACCGGGTCGAGATCGCCGTTTCTGACCCCGAGGGGGCCGTCGACGCCCTCGGGGAGCGGTTCGGGATCGAGGCCAGCGTCTCGGAGGGCATGGTGACCTTCTACGTGGCCAACGGGGAGGAGTTCGTCCCCCTGCTCTTCAGCGCGAGCGGCCTCGCCATCCACTCGGTGCGGGTGTCGCGCCCCACCCTCGACGACGTGTTCATGACCTACACCGGTCGCACGATCCGCGACGCCGAGGCATCCTCAGCCGACCACCTGCGGGCCGGGGCCGCCCGCATGCTCGCCCGGCGGCACT
>DAHUZS010000144.1 GCA_027315045.1 Acidimicrobiaceae bacterium | reverse complement strand
TATCGTTCGTCACCACGGCATCGTGGCGCGTCTCTGCGGTGTGGTTGGTCGTGATCGTCATTTCGGGGAGTTCCTTCCCCGCCCTCTCAGCTCAACGAATCGGCAGCGTGATCTGCCTCACGCGAGGTTGACACAGAGGGCGGCGATTTCAACGACCGCCTGGCCGGGGATGACCTTCTCCCCTACTCGCCCGGTGGCCCGTGAGGCAGTGTGGTCGCATGGCCGAGGCCGCTGCGGTCGGGCACGGGTTGGGGAGCGACGTCGACGTCCTGCTCCGGGACGGCTCGACGGCGCACTTGCGCGAGATCCGGGCCGACGACGGGCCGGGCATTCTCGCCTTACACGCGCGCCTGAGCCAAACCAGCATCCGGATGCGCTTCTTCACCAGCCGACCCACCCTCTCCGACGAGGAGGTCCACCGCCTGATCGAGCACCGCGATCCGGACCACCTGGCGCTCGTGGTCGAGCGCCGGGGCGCGCTGTTGGCCGTAGCCCAGTACGACCGGGAGCCCGGACAGGACGAGGCCGAGGTGGCCTTCGTGGTCGACGACGCCCACCAGGGCCTGGGCCTGGCCACCCTGGCCCTCGAGCATCTGGCGGCCATCGCCCGGCGCCACGGGATCCGCCGCTTCGTCGCGGTCACCCTGGGCGAGAACCGGGCCATGATCGAGGTCTTCGGACATGCCGGCTTCGCCCCCCGCATGACCCACACCGAGGGCGAGGTCCATGTGGTCCTCGACATCGAACCGTCCACCGCAGCTATGGGGGCGGCCGACGAACGCGACCGCTCGAGCGTCGTCAGCTCGATGGCCCGGCTGCTCGAGCCGTCGTCGATCGCGGTGGTCGGCGCCGGCCGCCAACCGGGGAAGATCGGCCACGAGATCCTCGTCAACCTGCTCGAGTCGGGCTTCCAGGGTCCTCTCTACCCGGTGAACCCGTCGGCCCGCTCGGTCGCCGGCGTCCCGTGCTGGCCCTCGGTGGACGCCCTGCCCCTCGGCGTCGACCTGGCGGTGGTGGCGGTGCCGGCCGAGGAGGTGCCGGCGGTGGTCGCCGCCTGCGGCGCCAAGGGGGTCGGCGGCCTGGTCGTGCTCAGCGCGGGCTTCGCCGAGATCGGCCCCGAGGGTGCGGCCGTCCAGGCCGAGATCGTCCGCACGGCCCATGCCAACGGGATGCGCCTCGTCGGGCCCAACTGCTTTGGGATCATCAACACCGACCCCAAGGTGTCGATGAACGCCACGTTCTCCGCCGACCTGCCCATCCGGGGCACGATCGGGTTCGCCTCCCAGTCCGGTGGACTCGGGGTCGCGATGCTGGCAGAAGCGGCGGCGCGCGGCATCGGAGTGTCGAGCTTCGTCTCGACCGGCAACAAGGGCGACGTGAGCGGCAACGACCTCATCACCTGGTGGGAGCAGGACGACGCCACCAACGTGATCCTGCTGTACCTCGAGTCCTTCGGGAACCCGACCAAGTTCCACCGGATCGCCCGGCGGGTCGGCCGGACCAAGCCCATCGTGGCGGTGAAGGCGGGACGCTCGAGCGCGGGGACCCGGGCCGCCTCCTCGCACACCGCGGCCATGGCCAGCCCGGACCGGGCGGTCGAGGCGCTGTGCCACCAGACCGGCGTCGTCCGAGTCGACACGATCGAGGAGCTCTTCGACGTGGCCCAGGTGCTGTCCCAACAACCGGTGCCGGCCGGGTCCAGGGTCGGGGTGGTCTCCAACGCCGGCGGGCCGGGGATCCTCGGCGCCGACGCCTGCGTGGCCCAGGGGCTCGCGGTCCCAGCACTCTCGACCTCGGTCCGCCAGGCCCTGGCCACACTCCTCCCCCGGGGGGCGGGGGTAGCCAACCCGATCGACCTGATCGCCTCGGCCACGGCCGAGCAGTACCGGGCGACCATCGACATCCTGGTCGAGAGCGGAGAGATCGACGCCCTCGTCGTGATCTTCACCGCCCCGCTCGTCACCACCCCGGCAAGTGTGGCCGGCGCGCTGCGGGACGCGGTCGACGCCGCCAGGGGCCCGGGCGCCGCCATACCCCTGGTCGCCGCCTTCCTCGGGCCGGCCGAGGGCATCGAGGCGCTACAAGAGGCGTCCCGCCCGGTGCCGTGCTTCGCCTACCCCGAGACGGCGGTGCGGGCCCTGGCCGCGGCGGTTCGCTACGGCGCCTGGCGGTCCCGACCGCCCGGCCGGATCCCGCTGCTCGACACCGCCCCCAACGAGGCCCGGCGCCTGGCGGCCCAGGCGCTCGGGAGGGGCGCCGGGGACGAGCGGGCCGGCTGGCTGACCGGCGCCGTTGCCCTCGAGGTCCTCGGGGCCTATGGGATCCCGACCGTGGCCACGAGGGCGGTCTCCTCGGCCGAGGAAGCGGCGGCGGCGGCCGAGACGCTCGGGTTCCCGGTCGCGCTGAAGGCCGACGGCCCGGCGCTGGTGCACAAGACCGAGTACGGCGGCGTCCGGCTCGGGCTCTCGGGTCCGGCCGAGGTCCGGGCGGCCTTCGACGCCATGGCCCTCGCCATCGGGGACAAGATGACCGGCGCGGTCGTCCAGCCCGTGGCCCCCGGCGGCGTCGAGACCATCGTCGGCTTCGCCCGCGACCCCTCCTTTGGGACCCTCGTCCTCTTCGGCCTGGGCGGCTCGGCGGCCGAACTCCTCGGCGACCACGTGGTCCGGATCGCCCCGCTCAGCGACCTCGACGCCGACGACATGGTCCACGGCATTCGGGGGGCGCCCCTGTTGACCGGCTACCGCGGCAGCGAACCGGTCGACGTCGCCGGGCTGATCCAGGTCGTCCTTCGCCTGGGGCGGTTGGCCGAGGACCTCCCCGAGCTGGCCGAGGCCGACTGCAACCCGGTCATCGCCACCCCGGAGGGCCCGGTCGTCGTGGACGCCCGGCTTCGCGTCGCCCCAGTGCTCCCGGCCGAGCGGATCGACGATGTCCGGCACCTGGGGTGAGCGGGGCGCCAGAGGCGGCGGGCCGAGACGGCCGGACCGATGGGGGACGAGGGGCTCGGTGCGGCTGGTCACGATCGGGGGGATCCCCATCCGGCTGCACTGGTCGTTCGCCTTCGTCGTGGTCCTGGTGGTCCTGGCCGCCCAAGGTTCGGGGCCGGCGGCCATCGGGTACGCCGCCGGCTGGGTGGCCACCCTCTTCGGCTCGGTGCTGGTCCACGAGCTCGGCCACAGCCTCCTCGCCCGGCGCCGGGGCTTCACGGTGCGCGACATCGTGCTGCTCCCCATCGGCGGAATGTCCGAGATCGCCGAGCTCCCCGGGGCGCCGGCCGACGAGTTCTGGATCGCGCTCGTCGGGCCCCTGACCAGCGTGGGGGTGGCGGCCCTATGCGGGGCCATCGGCGCGCTGCTCGGTACCCCCCTCTGGCCCCCGACCCTCATGAGCGGGCCCTTCGTGACCCGCGTGCTGTGGATGAACCTGCTCCTCGCGGGGTTCAACATGGTCCCGGCCCTCCCCCTCGACGGCGGGCGGGTGTTCCGGGCGGCGCTCTCGGCCCGGCGGGGCGATTTGCGGGCCACCGAACTCGCCGTCACCGCCGGGCGGGCGATCGGCGCGGGGATGCTCGCCTTCGGCGTCCTCTACGACCTGTGGCTCGCGGTGATCGGGCTCTTCGTGATCCTGGGGGCGGGGGCCGAAGCGCGGGCGTCGACGCTCCGGCGGGCCCTGGCCGGGCTGCGGGTGGCCGACGTGATGGTGCGCGAGTTCCCCCATGCCCCCGACCCGGCCGGCCCCGAGCCACTCGGCCCCGACGACCCCCTCTACCCCACCGCTATCGAGGCCCTGACCCGTGCGGGCGCCGACGAGTTGGCGGTGGTCGCCGAGGGCCGCCAAATCGGCGTCCTGCGCCGGGTCGACGTCGAGGCGGTCATCGGGCACCGCACCCGCAGCCGCCTCTGACCCCTCACGGGTGGAGAAACCAAGGAGTGGCACGCGGTGCGACCGTGAACCGCCGCTCGGAGATCGAGGCCCGAATCCACCCCGATCGGCGCCCCCCGCACCTGGGTCACCAGAGCCTGGAGCAAGTTGCGCAGCTGGAGCGATCGGAGCACCTAGGGCGATGGAGGGGCGACAGAGCCGTATGCCACGTTGAACCCGGTCGAATCGAGGGCAGAGGGTGTCGACACCTGGTTCCCCGCCTGCACCATGAACAGTTCCTCCTGTTGGGTATCCGAGCCCGTGAACCCGAGGTTCGAGAACGTGATGGCGGGACTGAACGGAGCGAGCGGAACAATCCCACTTGCGGTCGCCGGAGCCTCGACGATCCATTCAGCGGACCCCGCCGGAATCGAATACGTCACATCGATCGAGAACGAGCCGCCGTTGGTATCGTCCACAAGGACGATTTGCCAGTCGTTGGACGCGATCTCCTCGATCGTCACGGTCACCGAGTCGCCCGGTGCCACGACAACGGTATTGATGCTCTGTTCCGCCAGATCAGGAAATACCTCCCACCACGGGGTGATGACGAAGTAATTCGGATTGCTCGCCACGCTCTGCTCGGAGATGCCGGCCTGGATCAATCGGGTCGAACCGATCCCGCCGATGCCCACCCATGCACCCATGTTGTCTGTGGGGGGTGTTCCAGCGAGCAGTCGTGGAACAGTGAATGTCCCAGTCACAGCACTAAACGGCCCGTTCCCGGCGACGTAGCCGGACCAGTTCGACGACGTGCCAGTGGTGGTCACGACGACTGGGGGTGAGACTGCGATCGAAAGCGTCTGGCTTGCCGTCTGCGGCGTCGGGGTCGTCGAGTCGGTCACCTGCACGCTCAAGTTCGCGGTCCCCTGTGTGGTCGGGGTGCCGGTGATCGTGCCGCTCCCCGAAAGGGTCAGGCCGGCAGGGAGCGATCCGGAAGTGACCACCCACGAATACGGCGGGGTCCCGCCCGTCGCCGACAGCTCCGCCGAGTAGGACGTGCCGACCGTTGCCCCCGGGAGGGTGGTCGTCGTCACGCTCAATGGCGTCGTCGAGGATGGAGGCGTCGAGGATCCGCCGACCGACGCCAGTTCGGCGAGTACGTCACTCCCGACCGCGAGCGGCCCACCGAACAGGAACCCTTGGGTCAACCCCGAAGCGACGGCGTCCAGGTAGCTGAGGATCGGGTCGGGGAGCGGTCCCGACGGTTGCACCAGCAGCAACGGACCCCGCTCCGCCGGCGCCCCCATGAACGCGCCCCCCGAGAGGGCGTCGGGGAAGCTGGCTCCGGTCGCGGCACCGAATTCGGCGGCGCCGGCAAAGAACATGCTGGCGACGGCGGCGGAGGTGCCGTAGAGGTCCTGGCCGTAGACCGGGGTTGCCCCGGGGTCTGCCCCGTAGGCGGCCAACGGGCCGCCGATGGCGTAGCGGGTGTCGCCCGGGTGGGCCAACAGGTACAGAGCCGTCTCCGGCGACTGGCTGGCACCGTCGGTGAGCAGGATGGCACCACCGAGGGCAATGGCCGCCGGAACGGCCGAGAGGGCGTCGGCGAAGTTGAGCCCGGTGGCCTCGAAGACCGTGGTCGGGTTACCCAGCTGTTGGGCGATGTCGACGGCAGTGGCGTACTCGTCGGACCCGGCGATCCGCTGGGTGAGGTAGCCGAGCGATTGCAGCGTGGCGTCGATGTTGGGGCTGAGGGCGAGGGTCCCGCCGAGGATGTAGACGGTCCTGCCCACCGGGAGCACCCGTTGGATCTCGGCCAGCACCCGTGGGTCGATGGTCGAGCTCTGGTCTGCACCCGGGGTGATGAGGAGGGGTCCTCCGAGCTTGGCCGCGAGCGGCCCACCGGCCAATGCGTCGGCGAAGAAGTCGGAACGGGCGAGTACCACGGCGCTGGCCGAGCCGGCACTCGGGAACTCGGTCTCGGACAGCGCGATCGAGGTCCCGATGGCGTCGGTGCCGTAGATCCGGGTGACCGGGATCTGGCTCGGCGTGCTGGCGGCCGCCGGGTGGACGGCGAAGGCCGCTGCTGAGACCCCGGCCACGAGCGCGACGATGACCGCGGCTGGAAGGAGGGGGCGCAACGGGATCACCGACGGGGATCCTATGGACCCTCCGGGACTCCGAGCGTGACCCTGCACGCAACCGGGGGCGCATGACGCCGTCTGCACGCGCTCAACCTCGCGCAAACTACGGCGCGCCACGAGACCCAGGACGAGGGCGTCGAGCCGGGCCAGGGGCTTCGGAGTGACCCCTCGACCATGCTGACGGGGTGGCAGGTTGTGCCGGTTAGCGAACCCGGTTCCCTCAGGGGTCGCGGGGGAAGTCGAAGAGCTGTCGCGCCACCACCACCCGCTGGACCTGCTGGGTGCCTTCCCCGATGTCGAGGATCTTCACGTCCCGGAACAGCTTCTCCACCATCTTGTCGTTGCGCACGCCGGCCTCGCCCACGATGTCGAGGGCGATCGACACCGATCTCAGCACGGCCGGCGGGGCATAGAGCTTGGCGTAGGAGGCCTCGAGCGTGTTGGCCAGTCCCCTGGACGCCAACCAGACCGCGTGCAGGCACATCAGCCGGGCCGTCTGCAGCTGGCGGCGGATCGTCGCCAGCTGCTCGAGGGCCCGCGCCCGACGCCGGCCCTGGGACGGGTAGTCGGTGCGCACGAACTCGAGGGCAAAGTCGTGGGCGGCCCGCCCCATCCCCACCCCCTGGGCGGCATGAATGGGTCGGGTCAGATTGAAGGTGGCCATGGCCCCCCGGAACCCCTCGCGGGACCGGTAGAAGGCCTCGCCGCCGAGCAGGTTCTCCTCGGGGACCCGGACCTCGTCGAGCGCGAAGCTGGCCGTCTCGTAGCCCCGGGACCCCATCTTGTGCTCGATGCGGAGCAGCTCGAACCCGGGGGTGTCCCGTTCGACCACGAAGGCGCGGTGACCCTCGCGCCCCAAGGCGGGGTCGACCGTCGCCCACACCACCACCCAGTCGGACCGGGCCCCGTTGGAGCAGAACATCTTGGACCCCTTGAGCACCCACTCCCCGCCGTCCCGACGGGCACGGGTCTGGATCCGGGCGACGTCGCTGCCCGCCCCGGGCTCGGTCATGGCCATCGCGCCCCAGTGGGCCCGGTCGTGGTCGGTGAAGACCGAGAGGAACCGGGTCCGCTGCTCGGCGGTGGCAGTGGTCCGCAGGGCCGCACCGCCGAGACCGGGCCCGGGCAGCGAGAGCGCCACGCCGCGGTCCCAATAGGCGCTCTCCTCGTTGATGAGCAGCGACCGGAACGGACGCCAGTCCAGCCCCTCGTCGCCTCCGTCCTCGCCCAGCTCCCGGCCGACCAACCCACCCTGGCGGGCACAGATCAAGTAGAGCGGGTGGTCGGGGGGCGGCGGGAGGCCGGTCGCGTCGCTCTCGAGCCCCATCGGCCGCATGTAGGTGCGGCCCAGGTGGCGTACCTCCTCCAGCATCTCGGCCGTCCGGCGGTCATAGGGGGTCACCATCCGCCGACCGCCATGAGCGCGCCCGCCAGGTCGTCCTCGGCCCGGGCTCGTCCGCCGAACAAGAGCCCGAGCATCCGGGCCTCCCGGAACCGCTTCTCGGCCAGATGGTCGAGCAGGAACCCGTGCCCCCCGAGGAGCTGGATCCCGAGGTCGGTCACCCGCCCGGCCGTCTCGGTCGTCTCAAGGAAGGCCTCGGTGGCCCAGAAGCCGGCGTCGACCGGGGGCTCCGGGGCCGTCGCGCCCCAGGCGTCGAATCGCCGAGCGGCGTCGTGGACCAACAGGCGCGCCCCATGGAGGCCGGCCGCCGACGCGGCCAGCTCGAAGGCGTT
This sequence comes from Acidimicrobiaceae bacterium, assembly GCA_027315045.1. GTDB lineage: Bacteria > Actinomycetota > Acidimicrobiia > Acidimicrobiales > RAAP-2 > Palsa-461. The sequence goes on along the minus strand of DAHUZS010000144.1, from coordinate 3,143 downwards.
CCCCTGGTGGTGGGCGACCGGGCGGCCGAACACCACCCGCTCGGTGGTGTAGGTCACGGTGGCGTCGAAGGCGGCCTGGGCGATCCCGAGGGTGACGGCGGCCGCCCACAACCGGGCTCGTCCCCGCACCGCCAGGCCGCCACCCGACGGCAGCGTCCACGTCCCGGCCAACGGCCACCCGCTCAGCGCGGCGGTGGCGGTGCCCGAGGCCCCGAAGGCCAGCGCCTGGGGCCCGGTGTCGATGCCCGATCCGGGCCCGAAGAGCCGGAGCCGGTCGCCGCAGGATTCCCACACCCAGCCGAGCGGTGGCCACGACGGGGCCCACTCGACAACCGGGGGCACCTCGGGCTCGTCGGTGGCCCTCACCACCAGCGTGCTGGCGGAGCGGCGAGCCAGGGCTGCCTCGGCGACGATCGTCGCGCTGGGCCGCGCCGGGCACGAGGACAGCGCGCCGGCCGTCGGTCCGGGCTGATCGGCGGCCGGCAGCCCGCCGGCGTCGGCGGCAGCGAGCGTCTCGAGCACCACCACCTTGGCCAGGCACCCGCCACCGGCCCCGCCCAGCCCAGCCGGCAGGTCCAGGGACGAGAGCTCGAAGCGGTCGAGGGCCTCGAGGACCGCTCCGGGCCAGCGCCCGTCGGCCTCGGCCTCCCGGGCCCGGGGAGCCAGCTGGTCCCGGGCGAAGCGCTCCACCGCGGCCCGCAGCTCCACCACCTCGTCGGGGAGCGAGAAGTCGGCCGTCACTCAGATGACCCCGTCCTCGCTCAACCGGGCGATCTCGGCGTCGGAGAGCCCGAGGAGCCCGCCGTAGACGGCGGCGTTGTGCTCGCCCAGGCCCGGCGACGGGGTGATCGGGGCGAGCGGGCTGCCCCGGAACCGCAGCGGGCTGTTCGGCACGACCACCTCGCCCAGGTGGGGATGGTCGATCCGCCGGATCGCGCCGCGCTGATGGAGATGGGCGTCCTCAACCATCTCGGCGACCCCGCGCACCGCGGCCACCGGGACCTTGTACCGGCGCAGGCGTTCGATCACCTCCGCCCGCCCGAGGCCCGAAGACCATCGCCCCACGAGCCGGTCGAGCTCCTCCAGGTTCCGGTACCGGCGGCCGTTGCTGCGAAACCGCTCGTCGTCGGCCAACTCCGGAGCATCCATCGCTTGACACAGGGCGCGCCAGTGGTCCTCGGTCACCACGATCAGTGCCACGTAGCCGTCGGTCGTGGGGTAGACGTTGTAGGGCGACAGCGCCCCGCCGCCGTGCCCGTTCCCGGTCCGCGGCGCGACCCCGTCCCGATAGAAGCCCGACAGGTTGGAGGCGAGCGTCGGATAGACGGTGTCGATCATGGCCACGTCCACGATCCGCCCCCGGCCGGTACGCGTCCGCTCGAACAACGCCGTCATCACCCCGGCATAGAGGTGGGTCCCACCGAGGAAGTCGACGAAGGCGACCCCCGCCTTGACCGGCGGCTGGTCGGGGAACCCGGTCACGCTCATCACCCCGGCGTGGGCCTGGATGGTGATGTCCATGGCCAGCTGGTCCCGGTCGGGCCCGTCGATCCCGTACCCGGTCGCCGCGCCGGAGACGAGGCGGGGGTTGGCGTCGAGGAGCACGTGGGGTCCGACCCCGAGCTCGTCCATGGTTCCGGGGGCGAAGTTCTCGATCACGACGTCAGCCATCCGGACCAGCTCGACGAGCAGCTCCCGTCCCCGGGCAGCCTTGAGGTTCAAGGTGATGCCGGCCTTGTTCGAGTTGAGCAGCGCCAGGGGCACCGTGGTCCCCGCCGTCCCGCCTCGTCGGGCGGGCTCACCCGCCGGCTCCTCGATCTTGATCACCTCCGCGCCGGCCAGGGCGAGGAGCAGGCCGCACCACGGGCCCTGGTAGATCCGGCCGAGGTCGAGGACGCGGATCCCTTCGAGCGGGAGCGGTCGAAGGGAGGGGGTCGGGGTCGGAGCGCCGGGTGGTCCCATCTCGGCGTCGATTGTTCCGCCTTTTGGGTGCCGCCGCCCAGCACGTCGTCTCGACCGGGTGCTCGACGAGCCGACGGACCGACAGCGCCGGGTGCGGGCCGACGGCGACGGTGCCGCCCGGGCCGGTCCCCGGCTCACCCCAACGAGGCGCTCAGCGGCTCCCGACCCATGCGGCCAGGTCGACGAGCCGGCTCGAGTAGCCCATCTCGTTGTCGTACCAACCAAGCACCTTGACCAGGCTCCCGCTCACCATGGTGAGCGCGGGGTCAAAGACGCACGAGGCCGAGGACCCGAGGATGTCGGTCGACACGAGCGGCTCGTCGCCGTACTCGAGGACCCCGGCGAGCGTGGTGGCCGCCGCCTCGGCGTACGCCGCGTTCAGGGCCTCGACCGTGCCCGGGGTCCGGACCGTCGCCACCAGATCGGTGAGGGAGCCGTCGGGGACCGGGACCCGGAGGGCGAGCCCGTCGAGATGACCCTCGACCGAGGGCAGCACGAGCCCGGTGGCCCGGGCGGCGCCGGTCGTGGTGGGGACGATGTTGACGGCGGCCGCCCGGCCCCGACGCGGGTCCTTGTGGATGGCGTCGACCAGCCGCTGGTCCCCGGTGTAGCCGTGAACCGTGGACATCAGGCCCTCCTCGATCCCCAGGGTGTCGTCGAGGACCTTGGCCAGGACCGCGAGGCAGTTCGTCGTACACGAGGCGTTCGAGACCACGAAGTGCCGCTCGGGGTCGAAGGAGGTCTCGTTGACCCCGATCACGAAGGTGGCGTCCACGCCACTGGCCGGCGCGGAGATCACCACCCGGCGGGCACCGGCGTCCAGGTGACCGGCTGCGTCCTGTCGGTTGGTGAAGAGGCCGGTCGACTCGATGACGACGTCGACGCCGAGCGCTCCCCACGGGAGCTCGGCGACCTTGGTCTCGGCCAAGAAGCGGATCGCTCGACCGTCGACCCGCACGCTGTGGCCATCGACCTCCACCTCGCCGGGGTAGCGGCCGTGTACCGAGTCCCGACGCAAGAGCCGGGCCAGCGCGGCCGAATCCGCCAGGTCGTTGACCGCCACCACCTCCACCTGGTCGCGGGCCGGTCCCTCCAAGGCCCGGCGCAGCGCGGCGCGCCCGGTCCTGCCGAAGCCGTTGATCCCGACGCGTACCGCCATCGCGCCCTCCTTCATCGTTCCT
>DAHUZS010000142.1 GCA_027315045.1 Acidimicrobiaceae bacterium | reverse complement strand
CAACTCCGCCGCAATACTGATCGGAGGATGAGGCATCGCCACGCTCAGCTCTGCCTGGTCGTCGCCCTACTCATCACGGCGAAACTGATCGACTGGCGAACCCGCTGGAGCCCGGATTCACGCCCTATCCGCTGATGTCCTAAGCGTCGGTCGCGATCGGGCGGTGTCACCCACCCCCGAGGCAGCCTGCGGACCCGAAGGGCCCGAATCGGGTCGTCCGGTGCGCCGTTCGCGTCGGGTGGGCGAGCCGAGAAATATCGGCAATCGGTCGCGATGACCGGAGCGCCGATCGCCGTCGATGTCCACAAGTGGCTGAGTTGGGCATGGTCATGGCGCTTCGCTGAAATCCGTCCGTGTCGTCCTTACCGAAGCGATCCAGCTCCCGGAGGTGTCGTATGACCGTTCAAGTCGCTCCCGCCGATTCGCCGATTCAACGAATACCGCGGATCGAAGCAGCTGGTTCCCATGGCCACGACATAGCCATCAACACCCCGCCCTTCAGGCCATGCACGACGACCGCACCCGTGGGGAACGCGTCGCCGACAACGTGGCCTCCTTCGGCGGCTCATGGCCGTTCATTTTCTTGTTTCTCGGTCTCATAGTCATCTGGATGGTCCTCAACACTGTGGTCATGCAGCGGGTTATCCATCACCGTGCTTTCGATCCTTATCCCTACATCGCTCTCAACTTGGTCCTGTCGGGCCTGGCCGGGCTCCAAGCGCCGATCATCATGATGAGCCAGAACCGCGCCGCGGCCAAAGACGAAATGCTGGCGGGGAAGCACTACGAGGAAACCAAGCGTATGGACGATCTGCTGGCGCAGAGCACTCAGTTGACCCAGAAGGTCCACGACCTGGCCGAGGAGATCCATCGACTCACCGAAGAGGTCCAGACCAGGGTCTGCGCATAGGTCGACCGGCGAGCTGCAGTTCAGTCCCTGGCGTGGGGCTGCAACTCCCCGAGTGGCCCGAGGGAGCGCATTTTCTCCCGGCCATCACGGCCCCCGTCCTGGAGTCAACCAGTTGGCACCCCCAACGGGATTTGAACCCGTGTTACCGCCTTGAAAGGGCGGCGTCCTAGGCCGCTAGACGATGGGGGCGGGGCCGGAGAGCACCGTCGGGCGCCGGCCAAGCTATCAGCCGGCCACCTCGACCTTTTGCGGTTCGAGCGCCTTGGGACGTTCCACCGGGCCGGTCGGTGCCAGTTGTTCGCGTGGATGGTCGGTCAAGGACAGGTGGAACTGCATCGCCCCCACGGCGAGCACGGTCGCGCCGAGGACGTGGACCTCCACCAGCGCTGCCGGGAGGTGGGTGAAGTACTGGGTGTAGCCGACGGCCGCCTGGGCCACCAGCACACCGCAGAGGATCCGGACCCCCCGCTGGACCCGCTCGGGGACGTCGATCGCGTGGAGGGCGACGGCGAGGCCCATGGCCGTGCCGACCAGGAGCAAGGCCAGGCTGGAGTGCAGCTCGGCCATGTCGCGCAGGGGGACCGGGATCCGGCGGGCCACCAGCTGGCCCGTGGCGTTGCCGGCGTGGGGGCCGGTCCCGGTGGTGAAGGTTCCGGCCACCAGCACCACCCCGAGCCGGGCCACGACGGCCCGACCGCCGAACACGACCGGCCGGGGGACCAGCCGGGTGGCGCTCCCGGCCCGATAGTCGCGGTCGGCTCGGTGCACGAGCACCACCGCCACCGCCACCAGCACGATCGAGGCCAGGAAGTGGAGCTGGACCACGTAGGGGTTGAGCTTCGTGTAGACCGCGAAGGCCCCGATGACCGCCTGGACGAGCACCCCCCCCAAGAGGCCGACCGAGAGCCAGGTGAGATCGGCCCGGAACGGCCGCCGGCGGAGCGCGGCGAGGACGGTCACCACCAACAGGACCACCAGGACCACCGTGACCATGCGGTTGGAGAACTCGACCAGCGGGTGCAATGAGAGCTGGGGCGTCACCTGGGCCCGATAGCAGGTGGGCCAGTCCGGGCAGCCCAGGCCCGACCCGGTGAGGCGGACCGCCGCCCCGGACACCACGATCAGGCACACCGCCACCAGCGAGGCGACGGCCAGGCGACGGAAAACACGGGGCGAGACCTCGGGGAGCCGACCCCTGCGGGCGGCACCACCCGACGACCCCCCGACGCTCACACGGCCCCATCGTACCGGCGTCCCCGGCCGGGGCGACTTCGCTGGTGGATGGGCTGTTGGTGAAGGACCACCCCGCCGCCGTAGGCTCAGGCCCGATGGTCTCCCTTGCCCCGGCGGTCCGGGTCACCGGCGCCCGCCTCGGCCATGCCCGCGCCTACGTGGCCCTCACCAAGCCCCGGATCATCGAGCTGCTCTTGGTGACGGCCCTCCCCACGATGATGGTGGCCCAGCACGGGCTGCCCCCCCTGGGGCTTATCGTGGCCACGTTGGCCGGCGGCGCGCTGGCCGCCGGCGGTGCCAACGCCGTGAACATGTACGTCGACCGGGACATCGACCGTCTCATGCGACGGACCCAGAACCGGCCGCTCGTGACCGGCGCCGTGGCCCCCGCCGCCGCCCTGGTCTTCGCCTGCGCACTCGAGGCCGTGGCCTTCGTCGTCCTGTGGGGCCTGGTCAACCTGCTCTCGGCACTGCTGGCGCTGGGCGCGACGGCGTTCTACGTCGGTGTGTACACGGTGTGGCTGAAGCGCCGGTCCTCGCAGAACATCGTCATCGGGGGGGCGGCCGGGGCGGTGCCGGTGCTCGTGGGCTGGAGCGCCGTGACCGGCTCGTTGTCGTGGGCACCGGTCGTGCTGTTCGCCGCCATCTTCTTGTGGACCCCTCCGCACTTCTGGGCCCTCGCCATCCGCTATCGCGACGACTACGAGGCCGCGCACGTGCCGATGCTGCCGGTGGTGGCGTCGCCGGCCCGCATCGCCGGCAACATCTTCGGCTACACGGTGGCGTTGGTGGCGGTGTCACTTTTGTTCGTGCCGGTGGCCCACATGGGCGTCGTCTACCTGGCCTTCGCCGCGACGGCCGGTGCTGCGTACCTGGCCCAGGCGGCCCGGCTGTGGGTGCTGGCGCGCCGCCCGCTCCCGATCGAGCGCGAGGCGATGCGCCTGTTCGGGTACTCGATCACCTATCTGACCCTGCTGTTCGGCGCGATGGCCCTCGACGTCTTCGTGCGTCGGATCCACTGATCCGGTGAGCGAGGCGGGGCCCGCACCGGGCGCCGCCGGAGTCCCGCACCGGCGCCCCCGGCTCGTCTTCTTGGTGGTCGGGGTGATCCTGGCCACCGGCCTCGGGATCGGGCTGTTCAGCTCGCTCGGATCTCCAAAGGCGAGTGTGCCGACGGCTGGCTCGGTCGCCCCGACCTTCACCCTCGCCGCCCTAGGCGGGCATGGCACCGTGGGCGTCCCGGCCGACGGTGGCGGCAACGGTCGGCCGGCGGTGCTCGTCTTCTTCGCCAGCTGGTGCCCGCCGTGCCGCACCGAGATCCCGGCCCTAGCGCGCGCCTATCGGGACCAGCCGCCCCGCACCCGGATCCCGGTCATCGGGGTCGACGGCATGGACCCGACCGCGGCCGCGCTCAGCTTCGTGCACCGCAGCGGCGTTCGCTTCTTGGTGGCGGCCGACCCGCTCTACCGGGTCACCGAGGGGATCTACGCCTTCAACGGGGACCCCAACGCCGTCTTCATCCGGGCCGACGGCACCATCGCCCGGATCGTGCACGGTCCGATCACCGCCGCCCAGTTGGCGGCCTTCGAGCGGGACCTCGCCTGAGGGGCCGGCCCGCCGCGCGCCCGCCCGCTCCCCGCGGCCCGGTCACTCCCACCGGAAGGTGAGCGAAGCCACCGTCGGCGACGCCAGCGACCAGATGGCCAACACCACCCAGCTCTCGACGGGGACGGCGCCGGCGCCGCCGAGCGACGCGTGCAGGCCGCTCGACAGGGCGGCGGCCGGGAGCAGCCGGGCGAACGCTGCCAGGCCGCCGGGCAGCTTCGACAGCGGGACGAGCATGCCCCCGAGCAGCAACAGGACGAGATAAAGCCCGTTGGTGGCGGCGAGGTTGACCTCGGCCCGTAGGACGCCGGCCAGCAGGAGGCCGACCCCACCGAAGGCGATCGTCGCCAGCAGCACCAGCCCAACCGCCTGGGGCACCGAGGTGCCGGCACCGGCGAGGCGCCACCCGAGGCCCAGCCCGATGGGCACCAGCACCGACCCCTGGATCAGCTCGACCCCGACGACGGTGGCGATCTTGGCCGCCACTAGGCGGTCACGCCGCAGCGGTGTGGCGCCCAGTCGCTTCAGCACCCCGTAGGCGCGCTCGAAGCCGGTGGCGCTCCCCAAGGCGACCATGGCTGTGGACATCACGGCCAACGCCAGGATGCCCGGCACGACGAATGTGACGGCCGGCACCCGCCCGGTCGGCAGCACGTGGACCTCGGAGAAGAACACGACGAAGACCACCGGGATGCCCACCGTCACGAGCAGCGTCTCGCCCCGCCGCAGCGTCATCCAGGTCTCGGCCCTCACCTGGGCCCACAACGCCCTCACCGACGCCGTCTCTGGCGTTGCGGCCGTGCCGGGGTCGGGGCGGACGGTTCGGTCCCGACCAAGGAGAGATAGGTCTCCTCCAGCGAGGCGGTCGTCCGCAGCTCGATGAGCTCGGCGTCGCGCTCGGCCAACCAGGTGGCGATGGCGGCGGTCACCGTCGGCGTCGGGGTGACCTCCACGCGATAGGAGGAGCGGGTCTCTTCGATGACCACGGCCCCGAGGACCAGCTCCAGACCACCGATGTCGAGGCCGGGGCGCGACGAGAAGCGCACCACCGGCCCGGACCCCCGGCCGGCCAGCTCGGCCGCGGTGCCCCCGGCCAGCACCTGGCCCGACCGGATGATCACCAGGCGGTCGGCCAGCCGCTCGGCCTCGGCCAGCTCGTGGGTGGTCATGACCACGCAGGTGTTCCGGGCCGACAGGCCGGCGATCAACGACCGGAGCCCGATCCTCCCCTCGGGGTCCACCCCGGCCGTGGGCTCGTCCAGGAAGACGACCTCGGGCCGGCCGACCAGCGACAGGGCCAGGGAGCAACGCTGCTGCTCGCCGCCCGAGAGGTGGCGCCACGGGGTCCGCTCGACCTCTGCCAGCCCGACGAGGTCGAGGAGTTCGTCGGTCGGAACCGGGTCAGGGTAGTACCTGGCGAACAGATCGATCACCCGTCGGGGGCCGACCATGGGGTAGACGCCGCCGCGCTGGAGCATCACCCCGATCCGGGCGACGAGATCCCGGTGCTGGCGCCGCGGGTCGAGCCCGAGCACCCGGACCCGCCCCGACGCGGGCTCCCGGTACCCCTCCAGGACCTCGATGGTCGAGGTCTTGCCGGCGCCGTTCGGGCCGAGGAGGGCCAGCACCTCGCCCGGCTCGGCCGAGAGGGACACCCCGTCGACCGCGGTGGTCGTTCCGTAGCGGACGACGAGCTCGGAGCACTCGACGGCGGGCATCCCGAACGAAGCTACCGGGCCTCACCGGGGGACTCCCTGCCATCCCGATAGCGTGGCCGCCCATGATCGACGTCCACCTCTTCCGGGAGGACCGCGAGCAGCTGGCCGCCGCGCTGGCCCGACGCGGGGTGGACCGGGCCGAGGTCGACCGGGTGGCGGAGCTCGACGTCGAGGCCCGCGAGCTCCTGCGGACCCAGGAGCTCCTGCGGACCCAGGTAAAGGAGCTCTCCCGGCAGGTCCGGGCGGCCCAGCAGCGGGGGGAGTCCGAGACCGCCGCCGCCCTGCGGGAGGAGAGTCGGGCGCTCGGGGCCCGAGAACGCGAGGCCGGCGCGACAACCGAGGCCGCGCAACAGGTGTTGCGCGAGGCGCTCCTCCTCCTGCCCAACGTCCCCGACGACGAGGCTCCGGACGGCTCGGGGCCGGAGGAGAACGTGGAGCTGCGGCGGTGGTGGCCCGGTATCGACTCGGGCGTTTCGGCCCCCGCCTACCAGTCCCACCAGCGGGTTCCGCACTGGGAGATCGGCGAGCAGCTCGGCATCTTGGATCTCGAGCGCGGGGCCCGGCTCTCCGGGTCGATGTTCCCGCTGTACCGCAAGATGGGGGCCCGCCTGATCCGTGCCCTGAGCGCGTACGCCCTAGCTCGCCACGTCGACGTCTACGAGGAGATCCGGCCGCCCACCCTCGTGCTCACCGACACCATGACCGCCACCGGCCACCTGCCGCGCTTCAGTGACGAGGGATACCACATCGAGCGCGACGACCTGTGGGCCATCCCGACGGCCGAGGTGCCGCTCACCTCGCTGTACCGGGGTGAGACCCTGGAGGAGGCGGAGCTGCCGATGCGGTTCTGCGCTGTCACCGCCTGCTTCCGGCGGGAGGCCGGGGCGGCCGGGCGCGACACCCGGGGGTTGCTGCGCACCCACGAGTTCGACAAGGTCGAGTTGATGGCCTACGCCACGCCCGACCAGGCGGCCGAGATCCACGCCGACATCACGGCCCGGGGCGAGGGCCTGCTCCAGGAGCTGGGCCTCATGTACCGGGTCCTCGACCTGTGCACCGGGGACCTCTCGGCCCCCTCCGCCCGGACCCTCGACCTCGAGGTGTACCTGCCCGGCGTCGACCGGTTCTGGGAGGTCTCATCGGTCAGCTGGTACCGGGACTACCAGGCCCGTCGGGCGAACATCCGGTACCGCCCGCGCGGTGGCGGGCCACCGGTCCTGGTGCACACGTTGAACGGCTCGGCCCTGGCGTGGTCGCGGATCTGGCCGGCCCTCGTCGAGACCGGCCGCCAGCCCGACGGGTCGGTCAGGCTGCCCGAGTGCCTCGCCCCGTATCTCGGCGGCGAGACGGTGATCCGGCGGCGGGACTGACCCCTCAGCCGGTCCCGGCGAAGCGGTAGCCCACGCCGCGCACCGTCGTGATGAGGGCCGGTTCCACCGGGTTGCGTTCGATCTGGGAGCGCAACCGCTTGATGTGGACGTCGAGGGTCTTGGTGTCCCCGATGTAGTCGCTGCCCCAGACCCGGTCGATCAGCACGTCCCGGGTCAGCACCCGGCCGGCGTTCTCGACGAGGAGGCTCAGGAGGTCGAACTCCTTGCGCCGGAGGCGGACCTCCTGTCCCCGGACGTACACCCGTCGCTGGTCGGGGTCGACGGTCACCTCGCCGGCGACGATCTGTCCTGCCTCGTTGCGTTCGGCGCCCCGCTCCTCGTGCGAGGTGCCCCGGGGCGAGCGCCGGGAGACGGCGCGGATCCGCGCCACCAACTCGCGCATCCGGAACGGTTTGATCACATAGTCGTCGGCGCCCACCTCGAGGGCGACGACCGTGTCGATCTCCTCCCCCTTGGCGGTCACCATGATGATCGGGACCGACGAGGTGGCCCGAATCGAGCGGCACACGTCGAGACCCGAGACCCCCCCGGGGAGCATCTGGTCGAGCAGCACGACGTCGGGGGCGACCGACTTGAACAACTCCAGCGCGGCGTTGCCGTCGCCGGCCACGTGCACGAGGAAGCCCTCCCGGCCCAGCCCCACCGTGAGGGCGTCGACGAAGGACTCCTCGTCCTCGGCGATGAGGACGCTGATGGCGTGGTCCTCCCCTTCTCCCCTCGCGACCCCGGTTCGGCCCGCCACCATCAAGGTGTCCGATCCTGCTGGAGCGGCAGGACGAGGCTGAACGTCGAACCTTCACCCTCGCGGGACTCGACGTCGACCCGGCCCTGGTGGTTGGTGGCCACATGGCGGACGATCGAGAGCCCGAGCCCGGTGCCGCCGGTGTTGCGGCTCCGGCCGTGGTCCACCCGGTAGAAGCGTTCGAAAATCCGCTCGAGGTCGCGTCCGGGGATCCCGATGCCGTGGTCGGCGACCGAGATCCGGATGACGTCGCGCTCGTGCTCGACCCGGGGGACCTCGCCGCTCAGGTCGGGTTCGACGTCGACGGTCGGCCGGGCCCCGGGACCCGAGGGGCCCAGAGCCTGGCCCTGGGCCGCGGCCGGGTGGTGGGACAGCGCGACGACGGCGGCCTCGTTGTTGAGCGCCAGGGAAGGTTCGGCCGCGACATCGGTCGATTCGGACTCGCCGGCCGGCTCCCGCGAGACGGTGCCGGTCACCGTGACTGTGCTGTCGTCGTAGGAGTAGGTGACCGCGTTCTCCAACAGTGCATGGAGGGCCGAGACCAGCTGGCGCCGGTCGCCCATCACCGCGACCGGCGGCGAGGGCTCGTAGAGGACGATGGCGATGCCGCGCTGGTCGGCGGTGGCGCGCACCCGCTCGACCGCCTCCGCCATGACCAGGCTCACGAGCACCGGCTCTCGGGGCGGTGCAGACTCTGCTTCGATGCGGCTCAGGTCGAGCAGGTCGTCGATGATGCGGCTCACCCGGAACGCCTCGGTGTGGATCCGGTTGGCCAGCCGCTTGGCGACCTCGCTGTCGGGCTCGGCCACCAGGGTCTCGGCCAAAAGGCCGAGGGCGCCCATCGGGGTCTTCAGTTCGTGGCTGACGTTGGCCACGAAGTCCCGTCGCACCATCTCGAGGCGTCGTCGCTCCGAGATGTCCTCGATCAAGGCGATCACCCCGAGCGAGCGCCGTCCGTCGTCGATGAGAAGGCTCCGCACGTTGAGCGTCCGGGGCGGTGGACCGTAGAGGTCGAGGGTGCGTTCGGCCGACCCCTGTTGCCACGCCTCCTCCAGCAGCTCGGTCACGGCTTGGGCGGCCAGGGCGTCGCCGAGGCGGCTCGTCATCAGGGCGCTGGCCGGAGCGTTCTGGTACACGATCTTGCCGCCCTCGTCGCACAGCACGACACCCGGCGGCAGGGCGTCGATGGCCCGGCGCAGCCTGATCGCGTCGGCGCTGGCCTCGGCGACCGCCTCCGACGCCGCCCCGGTGACCTGCTCCAGATAGGCCAGGGCGTTCTCCAGCCCGCTCTCCTCGGTCGGCGGGTGGAGCCCCAGGCGGGAGCCGAGGGCGGTCAAGCGTTGGGTGAGGGCCTGTCGCCCGGAGCGCCGGCCGAACACGACCGCCACAGCCACCGCGACCACCAGGATCACCCCGCCGAGGGCGTAGGCCAGCGAGGGGGGTAGCCCGGCGATGTGGTTCGCTGCCGCAGCCACCGCGATCACGCCTCCAGCATGGCAGGAGAGGCGGGCCCGGGTACTCACCCCGGCTGGCAGGGGCGGGGGGACGCCATGTGGCGGGGGCCCGACCGTTCGGCTCGCGGTGCTGAGGCGCCGGACGGTCCCGGCCCCGGTCGACCGGGCGGCCCCCGCCGAGGCGGCGAGGGCGCGAGGAACGAGGAGGGAGCCGAGCGATGCCGTGGGGTTCGGTCCTGGCAAGCGTCACCCTCAACCCGAATCCGGCACAGCTGCCCGGCGGGGGCACGCTCCAGCAGCTGGTCAACGGGATCGGGGGGTGGGCACTGATCCTGGCCCTGGTCGGGCTGGTGATCGGTGCCGCCACCTGGGCGATCGGCGCCCACTCGCAGAACTATCACCAGTCCCTGGCCGGTCGGCGGGCGGTCCTGGTCGCCGGGCTGGCCGCCCTCCTGATCGGTGCTGCACCGACGCTCATCAATTTCTTCTTCGGCGCCGGCACCGGCCTGCACTGATGACGGCCGGGTCATCTGCTCCGAGGACGGTCCGTCGGTGATCGGCGCACTGCCCGTCATCCCGACCGTCGGCTGCGCGCTGATCCCCGGCCTCTCGACCGCCTGCAGCGTCGCGCCGGGCATCGCCTCCTCCATTCTCGGGACCGGGGCGAGTGACGTCCTGGGGTCGCTCGCCGCGGGGGTCGCCCAGGGTGCGGGCTGGCTCCTCGGCCAGATCGGCTCGGTCATGGGCTCGACCACCTCGGTGGACCTCGGTGCCTCGTGGTTCCGCAGCCATTACGAGGTCATGGTGGCGCTGGCCGCCGTTGTGCTCTTGCCGCTCCTGCTGGTCTCGGTCATCCAGTCCGTCTACCGCCAGAGCGCCAGCTCCCTTCTGCGCACCGCTCTGGTGCACCTGCCTTTGGCCCTGCTGCTCGGGGCGGTCGCCGTCCAGCTCGTGCAGCTGGGCCTGGCCGCGACCGACGCCCTGAGTGCGGCGGTGTCGTCGAGCGCGTCGGGTGCGATCGGCTCGACGCTGTCGTCGCTCGCGTCCTCGCTGGCCGACCAGGCCGCCGGGGCCTCGGCGGCGGTGCCGGTCTTCGTCACCCTGCTCGGCGCGCTGTTCGTCTCCCTCGGAGCCCTGGTGCTGTGGGTCGAGCTGCTGGTCCGGGCGTCGGCGGTGTACGTGGCCACGCTGTTCTTCCCCCTGGCACTGGCCAGCCTGGTGTGGCCGACGATCTCGCAGTGGTGCCGTCGTCTGGTGGAGACGATCGCCGCGCTCGTCCTCTCCAAGTTCGTGATCGTGGCCGTGCTCAGCCTGGCGGTCGGAGCCCTGGGCGCGAGCGACGGGTCGCTCCCGGCCGAGTTGGCCGGGGGCGCGCTCCTGCTCCTGGCGGCCTTCGCACCGTTCACCCTGCTCCGTCTGGTTCCGGTGGTGGAAGCCGGCGCCGTCCACCAGTTCGAGGGGGTGCGGCACCGGGCCCAACGGGCCGCGACCGTGGGTGGCCGATCCGCCGTCGCCTTCGCCCTCAACCGTGCCGGGCCGCCGCCCTTGCCCGAGCTCGGAGTCGGGCCCGGCGTCGAGCCGCCGAGCGAGCCCGGTGGTCCGGAGGGAGGGGGAGGTCCGGCCCAACCGGTGCCGGTCGGCATGTGGCGGGGGTTCGACGGCGCCCCACCGCCGGTCGCCGACGCGGCCCCCGTCCTCGCTCCGCCGCCGTTGTGGGGTGGCCCGCTCCCGTCATCGGGCGGCCAGGCCCGGCCCCGCGGCGACCACGTCATCGGTCGGGACGAGCTGGGCCCGGTGCTCAGGTGGCAGCCCCGGCTGGGCCGAGAGCCGGGTCCGAATGCCAGCTGAGCCGCCCCGATACCGGTTCGGCCCGCTCGAGCGGCGCGGCCTCATCGCCGGTTGGCGCGGTGGGCAGATCGCCGTGGTGGCCGCCGGCCTCGTCGTCGCCGTGGTGTCGTTGCGAGTCCACCCAAACGCGTTCGGCGTGATCGAGGCAGTCGCCGTCCTGGCGTCCTCGCTGGCCGTCGCGTGCTGGCCACTCGGCGGGCGGACCGGGGAGGAGTGGCTCCCGACCCTGGTCCGCTGGGGGGTCGACGGGGTGGTCGGCCGCCGCCGGCGCTCTGCGTCCCCGGGAGCGGGCCACTGCCCGGCCCACGACGGGCTGGTGCCCGTCGAGCCGGCCGGCCGCCACGGGGGAGCTCGGGGGGCGGGCGGAGCGACCGGGGCGTTCGCCGGGCTCAGCATCCTCGGGGCCCGCGGCGGGGCCGACGGGGCCGCCGAGGTCGGGGTGGTGCACGACCGGCGAGCGGGAACCCTGACCGCGACCCTTGCGCTCGAGGGCCACAGTTTCGCCCTCCTCGGCGCCGATGAGAAGGAGCGGCGCGTCGGCAGCTGGGCGGGGGTCCTGGCCGCACTGGCCCGGGAGGGCTCGTCGGTGCGCCGGCTCCAGTGGCTGGCGCTGGCCCTGCCCGACGACGGCCGGGCGGTCCGCGCGTACGTGCAGGAACGCGCAGTGGAGAACGTCAGAGACGCGCTGGCCTCCTATGAGGGACTGCTCGACGAGCACGGGGCGGACACCTCGCGCCACGCGGTCCTGCTCGCCGTGCAGGTCCGATCGGGACGAGCCGAGCGGGGCCCACGCCGGCTGCCTGGGGCCCTGAACGTCCTGTTGCGGGAGGTGGCGAACGTGGCCCGACTCGTCGGCGCCGCCGACGTCACCTGCCGGGGCCCGCTGGACGCGACCGCGCTCTCGGCGGCCATCCGCGCCGTCAGCGAAGCCGATCCGGTGGCCGACGGTGTCGGGGACCCCGTCGGTCGGCGGTGCCCACCGTGTTTGGTCGGCTCCCCGTGGCCCATGGCCACCGACGTGGCGTGGAGCCGGGTGCGCACCGACGCCAACTGGCACGCCACCTACTGGGTCTCCGAGTGGCCGCGGGTGGAGGTGGGACCGGATTTCCTCGCCCCGATCCTGCTCGGCTCGCTCCGCCGGAGCATCTCGGTGGTGATGGAGCCGGTGAGCCCGTCGCGGGCGGTGCGGGCGGTCGAGGCGGCGCGGACCGCCGACATCGCCGACTCGGAGCTCCGGCGCCGGGGCGGGTTCCTGGCCACCGCCCGCCGGGCACGCGAGGCCGAGCTGGTGGCCCGACGGGAGACGGAACTGGCCGACGGCCATGGCTCCTACCGGTTCAGCGGGTACGTGACGGTGACGGCGCCGGGCCCGAGCCAGTTGGTGGAGTGGTGCCAGGCCACCGAGCAGGCGGCGGGCCAGGCCCGTCTCGAGCTCCGGCGCCTCTACGGCGACCAGGAACGGGCGCTCCTGTGCACGCTGCCCTTGTGCCGGGGACTCTCGTGAGGGACCGAGCCGGCTTCAAGGTGCCGGCCCACGCGGTGACCACCCGGAACCTGGGGGCCGCCTACCCGCTGGTGGCCGAGGCCGGCCTCGGCCACCGCGGGGTGCTGATCGGCCACGACCTCCTTGGCGGGTCCTTCGTCTACGACCCCTTCGAGCTGTACGCCTCGGGGGTCGTCTCCAACCCCAACATGATCGTGTTCGGGCAGATCGGCCGGGGGAAGAGCTCGCTCCTCAAGACCTATCTGTGGCGCCAGGCGGTGTTCGGCCGGCGCGCCTGGGTGGTGGACCCCAAGGGCGAGTACGCCGCGCTGGCCGAGCTGTGGGGGGTGCGACCGGTGGCGCTGCGCCCCGGCGGGACCATCCGGCTCAACCCGCTCGACCCGGTCGCGCCCGGTCGCGCGGGGCTGGTGCCCGACGACCCCGCCCGGCGCCAGTGCGAACTGTTGGCCTCGCTGGCCAGCGCCTGCCTGAACCGCCCGCTCCTGCCACGGGAGCGGGCGGCCGCCGACCTGGCGCTGGTCTCGACCCGCTCCGGCGGTGTCGTGCCGACCCTGCCGGCGGTGGTGGCGGCTCTGTTGGACCCGGCGGAGGAGTCGGCGTCGCGGATCCGCACCGAGCGTGCCCGGCTCCTAGAGGACGGGCGCGACGTGGCCCTCGAGCTGCGCCGGCTGGTGGACGGCGATTTGCGAGGGATGTTCGACGGCCCGACCACCGAGGGCCTCGATCTGTCCGGACCCTTGGTGGTGCTCGACCTCTCGGCCCTCTACGCGTCGGGTGCGCTCGGGGTTCTCATGGCCTGCGCGACGGCGTGGTTACAGGCGGCGCTGACGCGCGAGGGCGGACCGAGCAGCCACGCCTTCTTGGTCGTCGACGAGGCGTGGGCCATCTTGGCCAACCTGGGGGTCGCCCGATGGCTCCAGGCCTCCTGGAAGCTGTCGCGGGCCCACGGCGTCGCCAACGTGGCCGCGCTGCACCGCCTGAGCGATCTCACCTCGGTCGGTGCCGCGGGATCCGAGCAGGTCGGGCTGGCCGAGGGGCTGCTGAGCGACTCGGAGACCCTCGTCATCTACGCGCAGCCGCCGGGCGAGGTGGCCAAGGCGGCAGAGCTCTTGTCGCTGTCGGGGACCGAGGTCGAGCTGGTCCCCCAGTTGGCCCGCGGGGTCGCGCTGTGGAAGGTCGGCCGCCGCTCCTTCCTGGTCCGTCACGTCGTCGGGGCGACCGAACGGGCCCTCGTGGACACGGACCGGGCGATGGCGGGTCGGTGACCGACGTCGGAGCGGTGGCGGCCGCCGCGGCCGGGCTGACCGGGTTGGTGGTGCTGCGCCCCCGTCCGGGCGCCCGGGCGCGCCCGTCGTGGACCTCCGGTGGACCGAGACCCGGCGCCGCCCGCTGGGCCCGTCCCGGCGAGCTGGCCGTCCTGGCCGGCGGCGGCCGGGGTCGGGTGCGCCTCGGTGCGCTCGGAGCCCGGCGCCGACTCCTCTCGACCGAGCCCGGCCAGTCGGTGGCGGTGGTCGGACCGACCCAGAGCGGGAAAACCACGGCCCTCGCGATCCCGGCCATCTTGGGGTGGGACGGGCCGGTCCTGGCGGCGAGCGTGAAGTCCGATCTCCTCTCGGCCACCGAAGCCTGGCGCCGGCACCTCGGGCGCGTCTGGTGCTTCGATCCGGCCGGGACGAGCGGGCGTGCGGGCGACTCGTGGTCCCCCCTCCCGGCCGCTCGATCCTGGCCCGGGGCGCGGCGGGTCGCCGCCGATCTGACCGAGGTCGCCCGGTCCGCCACCACCACCGCCGACGGCGAGTTCTGGTACGCCACCGCGGCGAAGCTGCTGGCGCCGCTCCTGTTCGCCGCGGCATCAGGCGGCCGGACGATCGGCGACGTGGTCCGCTGGGTCGACACCCAGGAGGTGGCCGAGGTCCTCGAGCTCCTCGAGCGCGCCGGGGTGGACGAGGCGATCTGGTCGGCCCGGGCCAGCTGGCAGCGGGACGAGCGCCAGCGGTCCTCGGTGTACACGACGGCCGAGACGGTGCTCGAGCCGCTCGCCGCGTCGATCGGTGCCGAAGGGGAAGGGATCGACGCCGAGGCGTTGGTCGCCGAGCGCAACACCTTGTACCTGTGCGCGCCCGCCCATGACCAGCGGCGGCTCCGGGGGATCTTCGTCGCTCTGGTCAAGCAGGTCCTCGAGGCGGCCTTCGCCCGGGCGGCGAGGCATGGGCCCCTCGACCCGCCGCTTCTCGTGGTCCTGGACGAGGCGGCAAACATCGCCCCGGTGGCCGAGCTCGACGCGCTGGCCGCCACCTGCGCGGGCCACGGGATCGCGCTCGTCACGGTGTGGCAGGACCTGGCCCAGCTGCAAGCCCGCTACGGGGCGAGGGCCCCGACCGTGCTCAACAACCATCGGGCCCGGCTGTTCCTCCCGGGGATCGCCGAACCGGGCACCCTGGAGCTGGTCAGCCTGCTGGTCGGGGAGACCGAGGCGGTGGCCGGCTCCGAGACCGCCGACGCCCAGGGCGGTCGCTCGGTCACCCTGTCGGGCCAGCGCCGCCGGCTGCTCGCCCCTGAGGCCATGCGGCAGCTCCCGAGATCTGCGGCGGTCCTCGTCTATGGGACCCGGCCGCCGGCCCGGCTCCGCCTGGTGCCGTGGTGGGAGGACCGGGTCTTGGCGCCCCGGGGCTCCGGGGCCCCGGGGGTCGGGACGCCGCCCGGCCGGCCAGGTGGACGCAAGGGCGCCGGTTAGTCTGCCGAGGATGGCGGAGCACGACGAGCAGGAGGATCGACGCGGCGATGAGACCGGGTCCCTGGCCCCGGGCGCCACGCCCGAGCGCCCGCTCACCCTGGCCATTGACATCGGGGGAACCGGGCTCAAGGCCTCGGTCCTCGACGCCTCGGGGGCGATGGTGGCCGACCGGGTGCGGGTGCCCACCCGGTACCCGCTCCCACCCGACACCCTGGTCCAGAGGCTGACGAAGCTGGTCCGACCGCTGCCCGGTGCCGATCGGGTCTCGGCCGGGTTCCCCGGGATGGTCCGGACCGGGCGGGTTCTGAGCGCTCCGCATTTCGTGACCGAATCCGGCCCCGGCTCCAAGGTCGACGACGAGCTGGTCTCGGCCTGGCACCGGTTCGATCTGGCCGGCGCCCTCGCCGAGGCTCTCGGCTGTCCCACCCGGGTGGCCAACGACGCCGACGTGCAGGGGGCGGCGGTGGTCGAGGGAATGGGCCTCGAGTTCGTGATCACCTTGGGTACGGGGTTCGGCACCTCGGCGTTCCTGGACGGACGGCTCCTGCCCCACCTCGAGATCGCCCACCAGCCCTTCCGCAAGGGTGAGACCTACAACGAACAGCTGGGGGAACGGACCCGAAGGGAGATCGGCGACCAGCGCTGGAACACCCGGGTCCGCAAGGCCATCGCGCAGCTCGACGCCCTCGTGTTCTTCGACCGGCTCTATCTGGGCGGCGGCAACGCCCGTCGTGTCCGACGCGACGAGCTCGGGGAAATGCTCGAGCGGACCAGAATCGTCGACAACGCGGCCGGGATCCTGGGCGGCATCCGCCTTTGGGAGGGCGACCACCTCGGGCTGTGAGATTTCCAGGTCAACCCCCACGCGGCGGTTTTCTGGATTTCGTGCTGGGCGAGCCTCCTTTCGGCGCCGCGGATTGTCAGGCCGTAGACCGATTCGGAGTGCCGGCGGGCCCGCATGACCCGCAGCCACGCGCGCATCAGGATCCGGATGGATGAGGGTGGCGCCTCCCCCCGAGCTCGGGCGTGGGCGTAGAGCTGGGCCGCCGAGGGCGAGGAGTGCCGGGCAATGTCCGCGAAGATCGAAAGGGCCTGACGGGCCCCGGTGCGGAGCGCCCAGCGGAAGTTGACCGCGCGGCCTTTGCCCGACTCTTCAGCCACGGGCGTGGCGCCGACGAGCGCGCCGGCCTCCTCGAGGTCGCGTGCTCGGGTCAGCAGTGGGCCGACCTCGGCGATCACCTGGGCCAGACTGACCTCGCCGAAGCGCGGCATCGAAGCGCGGCATCGAAGCGAGCAAGGGTGCCTTGGTGTGCTCGAGCAGGGCGGCACCGAGGGCCCGGTCCAGATCCGCGATGTTCAACAGCAGAGCGCGCAGCTGGCGCACCTGGACGCGCACCAGCTCGACAAGGGTCTCGGAGCCTCGGCGCGTCGGGGGTGGCAAATCTCACAGTGGCCGTCGAGCGGCTCGCGACGCGGGCCATCCCCCGTGCGCTACCGAGGAGCGAGACCGACGATGGCCGGTGCCGCCACTGCAATGGTGGACCAATGAGCGGCGCCGGCGGTGTGGCCGGGACCGGAGGTCTTGACAACCGTGTGACGTGTTCGCGACGCTGACGTTCACTATACGAATGGTACGTCCGTCTTGCGAACAACGGCGGCTGGGGTGTGGCAGAATCGCAGCCCAGGCACGAGGTGGCCACGGTGGTGGTCGGGCCGGGCCGTTGGGTCGTGGTGACGAGCGACAACCGAACTGCAACATCGAGCCTGTTCCCACCCGGGGGGACGTCGACCTCGTGGACGGCTCGGCGATGTGGGCGCAGGATGACAAGGGGGAGCGTCATGGACGAGGCAACGGTGCAAGGCGTCGTCGAGCCGAGGGTGGACCGACGGACCTTGCTCAAGAGGCTGGGCGCCGGTGCACTCGCGGTCTCTGCCGGCGAGGTCGTCGCCCAGGGCGCGTTCGTCAAGCCCGCCTTCAGCGTCTCGAAGTCCTCTGAGATCAAGATCGGCTACGTGAGCCCCCGGACCGGGGCCTTCGCCGACTTCTCCATTTCGGACTCCTACGTGCTGACCAAGGTCCGGCAGTCCTCGCCCTACGCCAAGGGGATCACGGTCGGCAAGAAGCACTACGACATCAAGATCACCGAGGTCGACACCCAGTCGGACCCCAACCGGGCCGCCCAGTTGGCCCAACAGCTGATCCAGCAGCAAAAGGTCGACCTGTTGCTCACGACCTCGACCCCCGAGACCACCAACCCGGTGGCGTCGGCGGCCCAGCAGTTCCAAGCCCCCTGCCTGGCCACCGTGGTCCCCTGGGAGTCGTGGTACGCCGGCCTCGGCGGGAACCCGGGTTCGCCGACCAAGAACTTCACCTACAACGCGGTGTTCTTCTTCGGGATGAAGGAGTTCGCCGGCACCTTTC
>DAHUZS010000083.1 GCA_027315045.1 Acidimicrobiaceae bacterium | reverse complement strand
CCCTCCTTCATCGTTCCTCGCCCTGTGAGCCTGCTCCCCGTCAGCGCCGCGAGCTTCGCCCCCGGCGTCGTGGTGGCCGCCTCCCCCGGGGGCGTCCGCCTCCGCTCGCCCAGGCCCTTCGGGGGCGGCGCCCGACCCGGGCTCCACGCCCCCGAAGGGCTACCCACCCCGCTCAGGAGTGGCTGACCGGGACCTTGGTCGTGCTCGGCTCCTGCTCGGTCGGCCACGGCAGGCGGACCTCCAAGATCCCGTCTTTGTAATTGGCCCTGACCGCGCTCTTGTCGACGCCCGGCGGCAGGGTGAGGTTCCTCGAGAGCTCGCCGTAGTGGAACTCGGAGCGGTAGGCGTCCTTGTCCTTGTGCTCCGTGCGCTCCTCGCGCTTGGCCGAGACCCGAAGCATCCCGTCGTCGACCGAGACGTCGTCGTCCTTCTCCGGGGCGACGCCCGGAATCTCGACCCGGATCACCAGGCTCCCGTTTTCGTGGACCTCTTCGACCCGCAACCATCCCTGGCTCTCGGCGTCGAAGTCGAGCCACCGACGCCAACGCTCGGGCAGATCGAGACCGAAGCGGTCCCACCTCGTCAGAGCCATGACTGCACCTCCCTGTACCGCGGAAGCCAGACGGCCTCCAATCCGATGATCGGCCCGACCGGGGCCCGGTTCAAGGGTCCTAGGTCACCTGCTCGAGGACCGCCTCGAGTAGGACCCGGTCCCACGGCGACCCCGGAGGCAACGGCCAACGGTGCGAACTCGTCGTCACCGGCGCACCCGTCGCGGGGTGGGGGGCGACCGGGCTCAGCGCGTCTCGTGCCGGCGGGGGCCCGAGTTCGGTGCGTCGCCGCGCGCCCGGCGGACCTCGCGCAGGACTGCCGAGACGGCACCGGCCCAGCGCTGCGGCTCCCAGCCACGGGTCGCCGGGCGCGAGGCCAGGTCGAGCTCCAGGGGGACGAGCACGGTCCGTTGGATCTCGCGCAGTTCCTTGGGGCTCCCGGCCAGATCCAACAGGTCGCCGGCCAGGTAGGCCCGGGCCGCCTCCCACCGGTCACGGCTGGGATTGGCGAGGGCCGCGCGCAACTCCTCCTCGGTGCCGTGGGCGAGCAGGTTGGTCCACGTCCACGGGGACACGAAGCCGTTCGCACCGCGGCGGTGCTCGACCAGGTGCCCGGTCAGGAACGCCTCGCACTCGACCGCGATCCCGCTCCCCGATACCGAGCGGCTCGAACCGACCCGATCGCCGGCCCTGGCGGCCAAACCCCGCAGGGAGTCACGACGCCAGTGCCACCAGCGCATTTCGATCCTCGCGGTGTGAAGGGTGTCGGAGCCAGCTGCGGGTGAACGCTTCCGCCTCACGGCACGACTCGCCGACCGAGGCGCCCGCCCGGCGGGCGACCTGAGCCCGCCACACTGCCCGATCGGCCAGTTCGTCGTCGCCGTCGAACTCCGCTCGCACCCAGGCCCGGACGAGCTCGGCGACCAGATCATCAGTGCTCACCGCGACCACCTCCTCGTTTCACGCTACGCCTGAGCCCCGATGCTTCGACAGGGCCGAACGTCCTGACCTGGGCCCGAGGTCCCGACCGCCGTCACCGGCGCCCCAGCCGAGCCAGGATGGTCACCGGCGAAACGACCCCGCCGCCCGGGCCGGACTGGAGGCGGGGCGGGCCGACGGCCGCCGTGGCCGTCGACCGTCGAGAGCACGGAGCCCCCATGACCACGAGCGAGGACCGGGCGCAATCTCCCCGAGCACCGTTCGTCGCCACCGCCGAGACCCACACCGGCGCGGTGTTCTTCGTCGGCGACCTCGCCTACAAGATGAAAAAGCCGGTCCGCTTCGGGTTCGTCGACTTCACGAGCCTCGAGGCGCGCCGGTCGGCCTGCCAACGGGAGGTCGAGCTCAATCGGCGCCTCTCCCCTGACGTCTACCTCGGGGTGGCCGACCTCGTCGGCCCGGACCGGCGGACCTCCGAGCACCTCGTGGTCATGCGGCGGCTCCCGGCTCAGCGTTCGCTCCGGGCCTTGGCCGGGTCGGGTCTTCCCCTCGACGCCGAGCTCGACGCGCTGGTCGAGCGGCTGGTCGACTTCCACGCCGGCGCCGCCGAAGGACCCGAGATTGCCCGCTCGGGGACCCCAGAGGCATTGGCGTCCCGCTGGCGGCGGAACGCCGAGGGCATGGCCGAAGCGCTCGGGAGGGTCTTCGACCGGGCCGACCACCACCGGGTCGGCACGCTCGCCGAGCGCTACATCGCCGGGCGGGCCGAGCTCTTCTCGCGACGGATCCAAGCCGGGCACATTCGCGACGGGCACGGCGACCTGTTGGCCGACGACGTCTTCTGCCTCGACGACGGTCCCCGCATCCTCGACTGCTTGGAGTTCGACGACGCCCTGCGAGCCTGCGACGTCCTGTCCGACGTGGCCTCGCTGGCCATGGACCTCGCGCACCGGGGTCGACCGGACCTCGCCGACCGACTGCTGGCCGCCTACCGCAGCTCGACCGGTGACGACTGGCCGCCGTCGCTCGCCCACCACTACCTCGCGTACCGGGCCCAGGTGCGGGCCCTCGTGTCGGGCCTGCGCGCCGACCAGGGCGAGCCGTCGGCCGCCGAGGAGGCCCGGTCCCTCATCGAGCGGTGCCGGCGTCACCTCGAGGCCGGCCGGGTGCGCCTGGTGGTGGTGGGCGGGCTCCCCGGGAGCGGCAAGTCGACGCTGGCCCGGGGGGCGGGCGCTGCCCTCGGGGCGAGCGTCGTGCGCTCCGACGAGGTGCGCAAGGCGCTGGCTGGCCTGGAGCCGGCGACGCCGGCCCCGGCCCGGTTCGCCCACGGGCTCTACAGCGAGGCGTCGACCGAGGCCACCTACCGCGAGCTCCTCGCCCGGGCCGGCCGGCTGCTCGGCCTGGGGCACAGCGTGGTGCTCGACGCCACCTTCACCGACCCCCGGTGGCGGGCCGCGGCCAGGCGGCTGGCCGAGCGGGCGGTGGCCGATCTGGACGAGGTCCGCTGCCACGCGCCGCTCGGCGTCCTGCAACGCCGGGTGGCCGAGCGGGCGGCCCAAGGCGGCGACGCCTCCGACGCCACCGTCGAGGTGACCCGGCGGCTGGCCGCCGCCGAGGTGCCCTGGCCCGAGGCGGCCACCGTCGAGACCGACGGCCCGCCGGACGGCGGCCTCACCCGCCTCCGGGCGCTCCTCGACGTGGAGGTGGACGCTGCCGGCTGATCGGGCGAACCGGCCGGCGCGGCCCGGCCCTCAGGGGTTCGGGACGACGACCTCGGGGGTCGTCGCATCCAACGCGACTGTCCGGCCGTGGTGCATGAAGGTCACGCGCTCCCCCGCCTCCAGCCGGTAGGTGGTGCCGGGCCCGGTGATCTCGACCCCGAGGCGGGCGCCGGCCACCAGGAGGCAGAAGCGGATCCGCGAAAGCCCTTTTGGGAGCACGGGCGAAAAAGAGATTCCCCCCGCGCGTTGCCGGAACCCGGCCAGCCCCTCGACGACCGCCTGCCATCCGCTGGCCACCCCGGCCAGGTGCACGCCGTCGCGGACGTTGTCGGCCAGGTTGTCGAGGTCGACGAGCACGCAGGCGCGCAGGTAGCCCAGCGCGTCCTCCAGCTGGCCGAGCTCCGCCGCCACCACCGCGTGGCTCGAGGCCGAGAGGGAGGAGTCGTGGACGGTGATCGGCTCGTAGTAGGCGAAGTCCCGCCGCTTGTCCTCGAGGTCGAAGCGGTCGCCCAGGAGGTGCAGGGCGAGGATCACATCGGCCTGCTTCACCACCTGGGCGCCGTAGAGGACGAGGGGATGGAAGTGGAGCAGCAGCGGGAAGTGCTCCTTCTCCAGCGCGGCCAGGTCGAAGGGCCGATGGTGCAAGAAGGCGTCGTCTTGGGGATGGATCCCCCGCTCCTCGTCGTAGGGGACGTACATGGTCGCCGCCGCCTGCTCGAACCGGTCGAGCTCGGCCCCCTCGAGGCCGGTGGCGGTCACGATCCGCGCGTAGTCGGCGGGGGCGTCACGGGCCATCGAGCGCAGGACCGACGCCGCCTCGCTCAGGTTGGCTGCCGCCATCACGTTCGTGTACAGGTTGTTGTCGACGAGGGCCGAGTACTCGTCGGGCCCGGTCACCTCGTCGATGCAGAAGGCCCCGCGCGCCGGGTCGTGGTGGCCGAGGGACAGCCACAGCCGGGCCGTCTCGACCAACAGCTCGGCGCCGCCTTGGGTGAGGAAGGCCCGGTCGCCGGTCGCCCGGATATAGGTGGTGACGGCGTAGGCGATGTCGGCGGCCAGGTGGAAGGCGGCGGTCCCCTCGGGGAAGTACGAGGAGACCTCGATCCCGCTGATGGTCCGCCAGGGGAACAGTGCGCCGGCGTACCCGAGCGCCTTGGCCCGGGCCCTCGCCGCGTCGAGGGTGCGGCAGCGGAAAGCGAGGAGCGCCCGGGCGGCTTCGGGGAGGATGCGCGAGAGGACCGGCACCAAGAAGACCTCGGAGTCCCAGAACCGGTGGCCGTCGTAGCCCTGCCCGGTCAGACCCTTGGCCGCCACCCCGAGTTCGCCGGCCTCCGCCGTGGCCTGCAGCAACTGGTAGAGCCCGAAGCGGAGGCCCTGCTGGACTTCGGGGTCCCCGTCCACCTCGATGTCGGCCCGGTCCCAGAACTGGCGCACGACCGCCCGGTGACGTTCTGCGATCCGGTCGAACCCCTCGGCCGACGCCCGGTCCACGACCGCGCTGGCCGCGTCGGCCAGCTCCCGGATCGGCCGCTCCGACGACCACTCGTAGGCGAGCAGCTTGGTCAGGGTCACCGACGTGCCGGCCTCCAGCAAGAACCGGTAGCGCACCCCCACCTCGCCGGGCACCTGGACCGGCTGGGGGTTCGAGGGGTGTCCCGTCACCTCGTGGTCGGCCACGGTGACCACGTTGAGGCGCGAGGACCGGGTCGTGTAGGCGGCCAGGACCCGCGACCCGCTCACCTCGGCCCGCCGGTGGAGCAGGACCCGGCCGTAGAGCGGGGCCGCCTCCCGGGGGTCGTCCTCGCGCATCTGGGTGCTCTCGTTGGCGACAAGGCTCGAGGTGAGCTCGACGGTGACCGGTTCCTCCAGGGCCTCCACCCGGTAGGAGATGGCGGCCAGCTCCGGGGTGGCGAGGGAGGCCAGGCGCCGGGTGCGGACCCTGACCGTTCCCCCCCTCGGGCCCTCCCAGCACAGGTCCCGCGTCAGTTCCCCCCCGGCCATGTCGAGCACGCGGCGGTGCCACCGCAACCGCCCGGTCCTGAGGTCGAGCGGGCTCCCGTTGACGCTCAGGCGGATGATCTTCCCGTCGGTGACGTTGAGCTGGGTCTCGTTCGTCTCCACCCGGGCCGACGGCGGCTCGTCGCCCGAGAGCGTCGGTCGGGACTCGTAGAAGCCGTTCAAGTAGGAGCCCGGTTGGTAGGCTGGCGCCCCCTCCTCGAGGTTGCCGCGCAGTCCGAGGTAGCCGTTGGCGACGGTGAAGAGCGTCTCGGTTTGGGCGACGATCTCGGGCGAGAGGTCGGTCTCGGTGACCGTCCAGGCCTCGACCGGGAACGCCGGGTGCCCGATCACCACCCACCCCCGGCCGGGCCGAGCAGCGCCGTGAGATCGCGCACCACCACGTCTGCCCCTGCTGAGCGGAGCTCCTCCTCGCTCGCCCGTCGGGCCACCCCGACCACCAGCCCGAAGCCGCCGGCCCTCCCGGCCGCCGCCCCGGCCGGAGCGTCCTCGACCACCGCGGCGTCCCGGGGGGCGGCCCCGAGCTGTGACGCCCCGAACAGGTAGGTGTCGGGGGCCGGCTTCCCCTGGAGGCGATGACGCTTGGCGACCAGGCCGTCGACCTGCGCGTCGAAGGCCCCTTCGAGGCTCGCCGCCGCGAGCACGGCGCTCAGGTTCTCGCTCGCCGTCACCACGGCGCAGCGACGGCCGGCGGCCCGGACCGCCCCGAGCAGCGCCGCCGCGTCGGGGAAGACCGTCGCCCCCTCGCCGGCCAGGAGTTCCAGGTACCGGGCGTTCTTGGTCGCGGCGAGGCCGGTGACCGTCGGCTCCGGGCCCAGATGGTCCTCGGTGCCCTCGGGCAGGACGATCCCCCGGGAGGCGAGGAAGTCGCGGACCCCGTCGTTGTGCGGCTTCCCGTCGACGTAGCGCTCGTAGTCCCCGACCGGGTCGAAGGGGCGGCCCGGTGGGTCGAGCGACGCCAGGAATCGGTCGAAGACCGCCTTCCAGGCCCGGTCGTGCAGGGTGGCGGTGTCGGTCAGGACCCCGTCGAGGTCGAACAGCCAGGCCGACGGGCGGGCGGCGGCCCCGACCAGGACCCGCCGCGGCGGCGGGGTGGGCGTCTCAGCCACTGCTCGGCCCTGCGGTCCGGGGTCTCTTCCGATGGGCGGGCCATTTCCGCCCTACCTGGGCCTTCGACGGACACCCGGCGCGGCGGCGTGG
>DAHUZS010000135.1 GCA_027315045.1 Acidimicrobiaceae bacterium | reverse complement strand
CGGAGCTCTACAACGAGTGGATCGCCAACGACCGGGAAGCTCAAGCCTTGCTTGCGAAGATGCGAGAGGTTGCCGCCAAGGCGGGCGAACTGACCTTGGCGGATGCCCTCACAGAGTAGGGCGGAGGTTTAATCGCAAGCTTAGAGGAGCAGCTGCATCTCGTGGATGCCGGTCGCGGCATCGGTGACGTTGGTCGTCTTGCGCCCGGTCGGGCGGAATCCCACTCGTTCGTAGAGCCGGCGGGCTCGATCGTTCCCCTCGAAGACCCCGAGCACGAGGACACTGGCCCCGTCGGCCTTCGCCCACTTGCTGACCGCCTCGACTAGTCGCTCGCCGACCCCGCCACTGCGGTGACCCGGCGCCACCCACATCGAGACCAGCTGGCGGGTCAGCGGGTCCTGCTCGATCAGGGTGCCCTGGCTGTCCGCTGCCAGGGCGATGCCCATTTCCTGGCCGGCGACGAACGACGCGTCTCGAGCCACCCGTGCCTGCCACCGTTGCATCGGGTAGCGCCGTTCCTCGGCGTACGTCGCGGTGAAGGCCTCAGGCGCATCGGCTAAGGCGCCGAGTCTGGTCCTCTGAAGGAGGTCCCAGTCGGATGACCCGCCGCCGCGGATGGGGTCGGACATCTCTTCTGTCCTTCGGGTGGGTTGGGGGTCAGAGCTGATCGTCATCGATCCGATCGGCCACGGACGACCCGAGATCGCCGGCTCGATCCGTGATGTCCGGCGAGCACATTCTCGACGATCCGCCGTCCCTGGCTGCGATGAAGGTGAGACTAGAGCGCATCGCACACCTCGAACGTCTCGAATGCACGGATCGTTGGCACCGGGAATGGATGTCTCCGTGACCGGATCTCTGCTGCGACGGGCTTCGTCATCGGCGCGGTGGTGGCGAGCCGGAGATTGGCCCGGCGCAGCGGCGTGCCGTATCCGGTGTTCCTGGTGGTGGCGGTGGCCGAGGTCAGCTTCATTCCGGCCGTCCCCCAAGATCACTGGAGCCCAAAGCCGACTTTTTCGGCCTTCTCCACCCGCGCATGTACCACGCCGGGTCGATCACCGCCCCGCGCGACCTGCGGGAGCACGCGCTCGGGACACGGTCACTCTGGTCGGCCAGAGCGCCTGGAACGAGCGCGCAGCGAACTGGGCGAAGAGTGCCGCACCGAAGCGGACCGGGCGTCGGTGCGCCGTCGACTGCTGTCCACCAAGCACCGGGTCCTGCGCGACCTGCACCAAGAGGGCGAGATCAGCTTTGCGCTCATGCGTGAGGTGCGCCGGGAACTCGATCGCGGCGAGGCCAGATTCTCCCCCTGAGGCCGTGGCCGAGGGATCGCTTGCGGCCACGGGTCCGCTCGGCTCAGCGCACCCCGACCGGATCGTGAGCCAACGATTCGCCAGGTCGAGTGACGGCCGACTGCTGGGCCAGGCTGCTGGGCGTCCCTCGCCGACCGAGGAGCACGGCGAGGACCGCCGCCGCGGCGAAGAGACTCGCCACCAAGGTGACGGCGTGGCGGAACGGCACCAGGGGGTGGTGCGGGTTCAGTGCGGCGAGTACGGCGATCAGCGCGGCGACGCCGATCACGGTGCCGATTTGGCGAGCCATGTTCAAGACGCCGCTGCCGGTGCCGAAACGAGCCGCCGGTAACGCCACGGTGCCCGCGGCGAGGAGGGAGGGGATGGCCAGGCCGACCCCGGCTCCCCCGATCAGCTGCGCCGGCAGGAGGGCGGTGAGGTAGGACGGATGGGTCTCGAGGTGGGCGAGGAAGTAGAGCTGGGCGACGACGCCGAGCGTGCAGCCGAGCGCCGCGACCCGCCACGGCCCTCGGAGGGGTCTGGCCAGGCGGACCGAGACCGCGCGGGCGAATGGCAGCACCATGAGCGGCCCGGGTGCGATGGCCAGCCCAGCTCGGACCGCCGAGTAGTGCCACACCCCGGTCAGGAACTCGACCAGGGCGAGCAGCCAGGCCCCGAAGGCCGCGTAGTAGAGGAGCGAGGCGCCAATGGCGCCGGCGAAGCTCCGGATGCGGAGCAGCCCGAGCTCGATCACCGGGGCGGTGTGGGACCGGGAGCGCAGCACCACGGCGCCGGTGGTGGCGAGTGACCCGACCACCAAGGCGACGAAGGCGGCCGACGCCCAGCCCCACGTGGGCGCCTCGACCAGCGCCAGCGCCAGGAGGCCCACCGCCGAGCAGAGCAGGCCGGCGCCGACGAGGTCCGGTCGGCCCGAGGACTGGTCGTCCCGGCTCTCGGGCACCGCCCGGATCGCCCACCCGAGGGCCACGACGGAGACCGGCACGTTGATCCAGAACACCAAGCGCCAGTCCAGCTGGACCAGGCTGCCTCCGACCACCGGGCCGACGGCGGCCCCGAAGGCCCCGAGCGCCGACCAGGTCCCGATGGCCCGCCCCCGCAGGGAGGATGGAACCGCGCTGAGCAGGATCGAGAGCGAGGCCGGGACCATGAGGCCGGCACCGAGCGCCTGCAGGACCCGGGCGGCGATGAGCGCGTCGACTCCGGGGGCGAGCGCGCTCAGCATCGACCCGAATCCGAAGACCGCCAGTCCGGCCAGGAAGATCCGCTTGCGGCCGACCCGGTCCGCCCAACGACCGGCGGGGACCAGGACCGCGGCGAACACGATGGTGTAGGCGTTGAGCACCCAGGACAGCGTGCCGAGCCCGGTTCCCGGGTACTGCCGGCTGATGTAGGGGAAGGCCAGGTTGACGATGAACAGGTCCAGGCTGGACATGAACACGGCCAGGGCCAGGACCGGGACCACCCTCCCGGGCCGTCCCCGGCCAATCCTCGGCCGACGGGCCGGGTCCTGCGACACCATCGAAGTCACGTGGTCTCCTCCGAGTAAGTCCAAAATCTGGATGCACCCTAGCGTTTGGAGCCGACCAAGTGCATCCAAATTTCAAACTCGTAAGTACACTGGGGGAATGGTGGCGAAGGCGAAGGATCCGAGGGTGTGCTCGGTGGCCCGCTCCCTCGAGGTGGTGGGGGAGAAGTGGGCGCTCTTGGCGGTGCGTGAGGTCTTTCTCGGGAATCGCCGCTTCGAGGAGATGGTCCGGCGCACTGGCGCACCGCGTGACACGCTGGCCGCTCGACTCCGTTCCCTGGTCGAGGGCGGGATCCTGGAGCGACGCCGCTACGCCGAGCACCCGGAGCGCTTCGAGTACTTCCTGACCGGGCCGGGCTTCGACCTCTACCCGGTCATCACGGCTTTGCGGGAGTGGGGGGACAAGTACCTGGCTGGCCCGGACGGCCCCCCACTCCTCGTCGAGCACCGCTGCGGAAATCGCCTGCGCTCCCGCCTGGTCTGCGAGGCGTGCGGGGAGCCCATCGGCGCCGGGAGCACCCGGTTCCCGTCGCTCTCGGCTTCCGACTGATCTCGACCGATCCGGCCCGCCTACGCTGCGGTCCTGCTCCGATCCGTCCCGCCGACCGATCCCGCCGAACACCCGGGTTCCCTCGTGCCGACACGGAGCTACATCGCGCGCCGAGGTCGGCGCGGCGGATGGAACGTCCCGGTGCCGGACTTGCCGCGGACCAGCCGGATGGTCGCCTTCGGCACCCTCGGGGTCCTTGCCCTCCTGGTCGTCGTGCTCTTCGTCACGGCCTCGACCAAGGACGCGCAGGACGCCCTGCTCAAACGGGACGGCGTGGCCGTCGCCGTGACGGTCACCCGATGCAGCCCCGATCGTCCGGGCGTCGGTGGGACGGTGGGCGGCGCCACCTGCCGGGGGGCCTTCGAGCTGCACGGGGTCCGGCAGGAGGCGGTCATCTCGGGCCTCCGTGGTCAGCGCAACGCCGGGACCGTCGTCGCCGGCGTGACCGATCCGGGCGACCCGAACCTCTTGGCCTGGCGTCCGGCGGTCCTCGACGCGCCGTCCCGATCCACCTCCTACCTCGCCCCCGCGCTCGTGCTCGTGGTAGTGCTGGTGACCGGGGCACTGCTCGCCCGTCGGGTGCGCCGGCGAGAGGGCCCAAAGGGGACCGAGGAGCTCAGAACGGCAGGCGGCGCCAGATCGCCTCGGGCAGGAGGCGCAGGACCCTGAAGATCGCAGCCAGGTAGCCCGGCGACCACACCACCTCGGCCCCGCGCTCGAGCGCGGCGACCGCGTCCCTCGCCACCGCGTCGGGGGTGGTGGAGATCGGCGGCGCCGACCGCCCCTCGGTCATCCGCGACACCACGAATCCGGGCCGCACGACGGTGATGGCGCCGCCCGAGCCGGCCAGGGTCTGATGAAGGGACCGGGCGTAGGCGTCGAGGCCCGCTTTGGCCGAGCCGTAGATGTAGTTGGACCGCCGGACCCGGACCCCGGCCACGCTCGAGAGCACGAGGGCCCGACCGGATCCCTGTTCCCGGAAGTGCTCGGCCACCCGGGTGAGCGCAGCTGCGGGCCAGGTGAAGTTGACCGTCAGGCACCGGGTCACCCGCCTGGGATCGCGTTCGTCCTCGGGTTGGTCGGCGAGGAGGCCGAGTCCCACCACGACCAGGTCGACCCGTCCGGCGGCCGAGAACCCCGAGTCGACCACGGCCGCTGCCTGGTCGACGTCGTTGGCGTCGAAGCCCAAAGTGGCCACGAAGTTGGCCCCGGCCTCCTTGGCCTCGCCCGCGGCCTCCGCCAGCCTCACCTGGTCCCGGCCGGCCAACACCACCCGCTCACAACCGTCCCGGACGAGGAGCCCGACGATCGCACGGGCGATGTCCGAGGTGGCCCCGAGGACCAGGATCGAGTTGGGCCGGGCGAAGGCGTCGTTCATCGGGTGTCCGAGCCGATGCGAAGTCGGCGGGACAGGTCGGACTGCATGAGGCCCTCGGGGTCGACGCGCCGCAACGTGGTCTCGAACTCCGAAAGGCGTGGATACATCGCGGCGAAGGCAGCCGGGGTGAGACGGGAGTCCTTGGCCAGATACACCCGGCCGTGCGCGGCCAGCACCAGCTGGTCGAGCTCCCGAAGGGCCCGTCGCAGCCCGGGCGGGCCGACCGGCAGGTCGAGGGCCAGAGTCCAGCCGGCCATGGGGAAGCTGAGCGGGCCGGGATCCCCGGGCCCGAAGCGCTTGAGCACCGCCATCGAGCAGGCGGCGCCCGCTCGTTGGAGCAACTCGAGCGTTGAGACGATCACGTCGCGACGGTCGCTCGGCACGACGAACTGGTACTGGACGAAGCCGCGGGGCCCGAAAAGCCGGTTCCAGTTGGCCACCGCGTCGAGCGGATGGAAGAACCCGCCCAGAGGCCGGATCCGCCCCGGGCGAGACGGGCTCTTGGCGTACCAGGCTCGGTTGAACGCGGCCACGCTCAACCCGCCCACCAGACCGGCCGGGACGGCCACGGGCACCTTGAACCAGGCGTCGTGGGGAGCGGCCAGAGGATCACGGGCCGCCGAGGCGCTGAGCTCGGACCGACTGGCGTGGTCGCCGGCGTCGAGAATGCCTCGCCCGAGGTGTCGGCCGCGGGCCGAGCAGTCGAGCCAGGCCACCGAGTAGCGGTGGATGGTGTCGACCCGCTCCAGCGCGTCCATTAGCCCCTGGAGCTCGCCGTGGCGCTCTGTGTCCACCCGCATCCAGGCCGTTTCCACCCGGCGCATGCGGATCTTGGCCCCGAGGATCACGCCGGTCAGGCCCATGCCCCCGGCGGTGGCCCAGAACAGCGCGGGATCCAGCGACTGGGACACCTGGAGCACGCCCGTCGGGGTGGCCAGGGTGATCGACGCCACGTGACCGCAAAAGCTCCCGTCCCGGTGGTGGTTCTTGCCGTGGATGTCCGCGGCGATGGCGCCGCCGATGGTGACCTGGCGTGTGCCGGGGGTAACGGGCACGAACCACCCCTGGGGCAGGCTGGTCCCGAGCAGCGCGGCCAGGCTGACCCCGGCGTCGACCTCGACCTCGCCGGCGTCGTCGATGGCGCCGATCCAGTCCAGGCGCCCTGTCTCGATGACGAGTCCCCCGGCGCACTGCGCGGCGTCGCCGTAGCTTCGGCCGAGACCCCGCGCGATCACGCCCGGTCGAACGGCGCCGTTGTGGGACGACAATGACTGGACCACATCGGCCGGTTCGCCCGGGGTGATGACCCGGGCGGCCGTGGGCGACGTGCGACCCCAGCCGGTCAAAATCCGATCGGCCGCCTCGGGGACCGAAGGTTGCTTCGCCGAGCGGTCGGGAGCCGTGCCCTCGGTCAGGATCGGCTCAGGCATAGATGCCCACGAGGAAGAACAACACCCAGACCGCTCCGAAGAACTGCAGCCAGCGGTCGCGCAATGCCAGCTCCTCGGGGGCGGCGCCGCCGCCGGCGTCGACGACCCGGAAGACGTGGAGCACCGCCAAGGCGAAGGGGACCACCGTCAGCTGGATCCAGATCACGTAGTGGCCCGGGTGGGGGAACCCGAGCCCGCTCCCCGAGCGGTCGAACGCCCACAGGCAGTAGGTGGTCACCGCGGCGGTCGCCGTCAGTGTCAGGGTCGATTGCAAGAAGGTCGGGGTGTAGTCACCGAGCACCGGCCGGTGCGCCTCCCGGTCCCCGCCGAGCGACTTGTGCTCGGCGAACCGCTTCCCGGTGACGATGAACATCGCGGCGAACGAGGTGACCGCGAGGAACCAGTCGGACAATGGGACGTTCGTGGCCACGCCTCCGGCGATCGCCCGGAGCACGAACCCCGACGCGACCGAGGCCAGCTCCACCACGGCGATGTTCTTGACCCACAGGCTGTAGGCCGTGCTCACGCAGAGGTAGAGGGCCATCACCAGGGTGAGCCGCCACCCGGCCAGGAACCACGACGACGCCATGCCGGCACCCAGCAGGACGGACCCCATCGCCAGCGCTTGCACGATGGTGAGGTGTCCGGCCGCGATCGGTCGGTGGCGCTTGTGGGGGTGCAGGCGGTCGGCCTCGAGGTCGAGGACGTCGTTCACCAGGTACATGCCCGAGGCCACCACCGAGAAGATGGCGAAGGCGGCGATCGCCCGCCCGATCGTGGCACCGTGACCCAACTTGTCGGCGGCCGCCGGGGCCACGAACACGAGGAGGTTCTTCACCCATTGGCGTGGGCGCAAGGACCGGAGCGCGGCGGCTGGGGTCCAGGGCCGGTGGGCCACCGGTGCTTCGGGCAGGAGCTGCCCGTCGCCGCCTTCTAGGGGCTCGTCGGCCGGTTCGGTTGCTACTCGCCGGGCCACCACCCCAGGTTAAAGCGTGCGCTGGTGGAGGCTGTGCACGGCCCGCTCCAAGCTCAGCCGGGCCGGCGGGGATCCGAGCTGCTCGGACCCCTGATCAGCAAAGTCACCCGAGCTTCCGGCCCCGGCCCCGCCGGAGAACGGCCCGGCCCGAACCTCGGCGCGATGTCCTCGGCGCGGGAATGGATCGGGACCTGGTGGAGAGGGATGGCGAGGGGGAACAGTCGGTGACGAGGACGTCGAAACGCCCGGAGCCGACCTCAAGCAGCGAGGGTGAAGTTGCCGGAGGTCGGCCCGGGCGTCGCGGTGTGTCGAGGGGTGATCGTCGGATCAGCCG
The DNA here is from genome assembly GCA_027315045.1 of Acidimicrobiaceae bacterium. Lineage (GTDB taxonomy): Bacteria > Actinomycetota > Acidimicrobiia > Acidimicrobiales > RAAP-2 > Palsa-461. The sequence goes on along the minus strand of DAHUZS010000135.1, from coordinate 21,771 downwards.
CTGGTGGGAGCCGTCTGGTGCGGCCCCGCGACCACCAGGGCGTTGCCGCCCAGTGCCACGACTGCAACCTTGTCACCGGTCGTCAGCTGTTGCTGAGACGTGTTGTGGAACTTGGTCGTCGACGTGATGGTGGCGGTGAGCGGCGACCCCTCGGGCGGTGTGACCGTGATCTGACTGCCGTTGACGGTGACCGTCCCGCGGGCGGCCGAGAGCGTCTGGTAGCCGTTCTTGGTGTGGAGGATCAAGGTGGCGTCCACCGTGTGACGCAGGAGGAACCGCCCGATCATCCGGCCCTTGGGGGGGTTGTGGGTGGTGGAGGTCTGGGGGGAGGAGGTCGCGGCCCCGGCGCCACCGCCGTTCACGAGGGCGAAACTCGCCCCGCCGATCCCCATGGATCCGAGGACCACGCTCGCTCCGACCACAGCCTTTTTGGTTTTGCTCAGTCGGGTGTGCATTGTCGCTTCTCCTGTCTCGGGCCGGGCGCCGACGGATGTCGGCTGGGATTCCCGGCCCGTCGGTCTTTCCGGCTCTCCTTTAGTGAGCCAGGCGATGGTCAGGCCCTGATGTGGGAGATGTGAGGGAACTGTGAGGGCTCGCTCAGGACGTCTGGGCACCCTCGACGACCGGGATCCGAACCACCATCCTTGTCCCGCCGGCCGGACTAACCGGCGATTCGACCGACACGGTGGCGCCCATGGCGGCCGAGAGCTCCGAGGCGATGGCCAAACCGAGCCCCGAACCCCGAGGCCGTCCGGGCCGGGCGTGGCGATCGGCGCTGTAGTGGCGCTCGAAAATGCGCCCGACCTCGTCGGCTCCGACTCCCGGGCCGTCGTCTTCGACCATCAGTTGGGCTTCGGCCCCGTTGGGCACGGTTCCCAGCCAGATCGTGCTCCTCGCGTATTTGGCAGCGTTCTCGACCAGGTTGGCGAGGACCTGGTCGAGCCGGTCGGGGTCGACCCGGGCCAGGACTGGCTGGTCGGTCGGCTTGACCCGGAGGGCGAGCCCCGCGGCATCGACCACCGGACGCAGCTCCTCGGCCACCTCGTCGAGGACCTCGCCCACGTCGATGGTGCGGAAGTGGAACGAGAAGGTCCGGGTGTCGAGCTTGGCCAGGTCGAGCAAGTCGCCCACCAGCCGCTCCAATCGGCGCGCCTCGTTGCCGATCACCGTTGCGGCCCCGCGGGCGTCGGGCGCCGTGCCGTCGAGGATCGCCTCGGAATATCCCCGGATCGAGGTGAGGGGGGTCCTGAGCTCATGGGAGACCGAGAGGAGGAATTGGCGCTCAGCGTTGCGCAGCCGGCCCAGGCTCGCGGCCATGGCGTCGATGGCGTTGGCCAAGGCGCTCAGCTCGGGGAAGTCACCCGGGTGGGTCTCGACCCGGGTCTCGAGGTCCCCCGCGGCGATCCGCTCGGTGGCGGCCACGGCCCGCCGCAGTGGCCGGGTGAGCCGTCGGCTGAGGGCCAAGCTGACCAGCACGGCGAAGAGGATCATGGCGCCGGCCAGGACCAGGTCCCCAGTGACCGACGGGCTCCCGATGGACCGGGTGAGGACGAGCACGAACCGACGGACGGTGTTGACCGGCGCTCCCTCAAGGGTGACGCCCTGGAGGTGGAAGGCGATCGCCTCGGTGGCCCAGGCCGTCGATCCGGTGGAACCGGCCGTCGCCGAGTCCGGCCCCACCGCGGGCGACGCGGCGACCGAGCGCAGCACCGAGACCGGGACGACGGGACTGGTCAAGCCGGCGGGATTGTCGGCCGGCAGGAACTGGGCGCTGGTCAAATCGGTGCTCAGCCCGATCAGTCGCCGGATGAGGCGAACCTCCGCGTCGAGCGCGCCGGGCTTGGCGTCGGGTCGGCCAATGGTGATCTGCCCCGACTGGAAGCTGCCGAAGGACTTCGCGCTGGAGAGGACCTCGCTCACCGCATTGACGCGGGTCGATTGGGCGGCCAACAGCCAAGTTCCCGCGCCGGCAGCCACCGTGATGATGACGACCGTGCCCACCAGGACGAGGAGCAGGCGGCTCCTCATGGGTCACCGGCCCCGGTCCCGGAAGGCTCAACCCAGGCGGTAGCCAACACCCCACACCGTCGACAGGGCCAGGGCGCTTCCCAACTTCTTGCGGAGCTGCCGTACGTGGACGTCGACTGTCCGGTCGTCGCCGACCCAGTCCGGTCCCCAGACGCCGTCGAGCAGCTGGCGACGGCTGAGCACCAGACCCTCGTTCTCGGCCAGGAACGCGAGGAGGTCGAACTCGCGGGCGGTCAAGGGAACGAGTGCTCCCCCGGCGCGCACTTCGTGGCGGTCGACGTCGACCTCGACCTCGCCGACCTTCAGGACCGGCTTCGGACCGCCGCGCCCGGGTGGGTCGGCCCGTCGGAGGATGGCGCGGATGCGGGCCAAGAGCTCGCGGGGTGAGAACGGCTTGGTCACGTAGTCGTCTGCCCCGAGCTCCAGGCCGAGGACCCGGTCGATCTCGCTGTCGCGGGCGGTCAGGATCACGATCGGGACGTCACTCGTCCCCCGGAGCGTCCGGCACAGCTCGAGACCGTCCATTCGCTTTGGCAGGCCGATGTCCACCACCACGAGGCGGGGATGTTCCCGGTCGACCGCCTCGAGGCCCGACTCGCCCGAGGAGGCCTGGACCACACGGAATCCGTCTCGCCGCAGGTACATGTCGACGAGGTCGGCGATGTTGGGGTCGTCCTCGACCACGACGATGGTCCCGGGCCCTTCGGTCACGCCAAGAGCTTGGCAGGATTTCCATGACTCGCGACGCGCTGGGCAAGGTCGTCGCCAGGTGCGTCCCTGAAACTGGCCCAGCCGTACGGAGCTGTGGCCCGACACGACGGCGTGGACGCGCATGGAACCGGTTCGTCTCCTGCCGGTTGGTGCCGTCCCGGCCGTCGTGGCGGGGTGGTCGCGAGGGTGGCCTGGTCTGTCCTCCGGGGACCTCCGATAGCCCGCTCGGCGGGGCCCCTGTCGTCTCTGACGCGGTGCAACGGGCGCCCGGGTCGCGGGCGATGCCTGGGATCGATAGGGTCACCCGACCGCCAGACGCGACCGTTCCAGGATCGATGGCGAGGGACGGGTTCGCTGAGTTGGCGACGGCAGGAGCCGGATCGCTGAGCGCCCCGCCGGCCGGCGAGATCGAGGTGGTCGTCCTCGGTCCGACCGAGATCTGTGGGAGCGCAAGACGGTTCGCCCGGGCACCGGCCTTCGAGCTTGTCGTTTACCTTGCCTTCCACCCCACGGGGGTGCTGAACGACACCTGGGCGACCGCGTTGTGGCCAGACCGGCTCATGGCCCCATCCACCCTCCATTCGACCGCATCGGCAGCTCGTCGGGCCCTCGGTCGGTCCTCCGACGGTTTCGACCACCTGCCGCGTTCCCACGGTCGCCTGCAGCTGCGCCCGAGTGTGACGACCGACTGGCGGCGGTTCCAGGCCTTGGCCGCTTCCGGCGACCCGGTTGCCTGGGATCGGGCACTCGATCTCATCCGGGGGAGACCTTTTGAGGGCCTTCGTCACGCCGAGTGGGCCGTGCTCGAGGGTTTTGTGGCCGAGATCGAGGAACGGGTCGCCGGGCTCGCCTGCCGGGTCGCCGATCGCCACCTCGACCGTGGCCTCGCGCCGGCCGCCGCCCTGGCCGCCCGAAGGGGCCTGCTGGTCAGCCCCTATGACGAGCGGCTCTACCGCCGCTTGCTGGTGTGCGCCGACACCCTCGGGCACCCGGCCGGGGTCGAGCGGGTCATGGCCGAGCTGCTGAGCCACCTGGACTCGCCCGGGGGCGGTCCGTTTGACCTGGCAGCGGTGCATCCCCGGACCGCAGCGCTGTACAGCGCCCTCAGTCGAAGGCGCGACCACGAGCCCGGAGCCGCCGCCGTCACCAAGTAGGGTTCCTTCCCGCAATGCCACCGACCTCAAGTGGGAGATTCGTGCGTCGCGTCGCGACCACCGGCGGGGGTCGGACCTACCGCGGCCAGGTCCCGGTCAACTGGTACGCGGCCCTGGTCATCATCGTGGTCCTGGGTCTGGTCTCGATCGTCTTCGCCCGCTACGAGTACCAGCACCCCCACCACACGACGGCGGTCCAGCCCGCGGTCGGGACCACCCTGTTCGCGGGGTACTCGATCGAACTGTGCGGGAAGGTCGTCCCATCCCTCGCCCCCAGCTCGAACGCCGCCACCGCCGGGATCAGCACGCCCGGGGCGGGGCTGCTCAACGTCTCCCCCCACACCGCGGCCGAGGCCGGTGACAACGCCACCTTGGGCCTGTTCTTCTCGGAGTACAGCGGAGCGTCGCTCTCGGCGACCAAGATCACCGTGCCGGGTCACGGCACATACCACAACGGCCAGACCTGCGGGGCCAAGACCCCCGATGCCGGCGAGAAGGGCTACATCACCGCAATGACCTGGCCCAACGTCGTCGCCACCAAGGGGACGATCCTTCAGGATCCGACGAGCTACAAGATCGCGGCCCGTACCCTCGTTGCGGTCGGTTTCGCGCCCAAAGGGGCCGTCTTGAAGCGGCCGTCGCAAACCACCATCAAGGCGGTGCTCGACGCCAGTGCCTCGGTGGTCAACGGGACGACGACGACCACCACGCTGCCGAGCTCGACCACCACCACGCTGCCGAGCTCCACCACCACCACCGTGCCGAGCTCGACCACCACGACGGCGCCCGGCGGAACCACGACCACCGGGTGAGGGCGATCGTCCTCGTCGGGGGGGAGGGGACGCGACTTCGCCCACTCACCTACTCGATCCCCAAGCAGATGCTCCCGATCATCGAGCGTCCCATGCTCGAACGGGTCGTCGAACACCTGGGCGCCCACGGCGTCGACGAGGTCATCCTGTCGCTCCAGTACCTCCCGGGCGCCTTCCAGGACGCGTACCCTGACGGCACCGTCGCCGGTGTCCGGTTGACCTATGTCACCGAGCCGCGCCCCCTCGATACTGCCGGGGCCATCCGTTACGCCGCCGAGCAGTCCGGGATCGACGACACTTTCGTGGTGGCCAACGGGGACGCGCTCACCGACCTGGACCTCGACGCGCTGGTGGCGTTCCACCGGACCCATCGGGCCGAGGGCACGATCCGGCTCTACCCGGTCGAGGACCCGTCGCGCTTCGGGGTGGTCACCACAAACGACGAGGGACGGGTGGAGGCCTTCATCGAGAAACCGCCGCCCGGCGAGGCCCCGACCAACCTCATCAATGCCGGGACCTACGTGCTCGAGCCGGCCTTCTTGGAGCGGGTGCCGCTCGGCGAGCGGGTCTCGATCGAGGTGGTGACGTTTCCCCAGATGGCCCGGGACGGCCGGCTTTTCGCGATGGCCGAACCCTCCTACTGGCTCGACGCCGGAACCCCCGAGGCCTTCATCCGGGCCAACTTCGACCTCCTGGACGGTACCCGCCCGGGCTTCCCGTACCCCGAGGCGACCCTCGAGGCCGGCGTGTGGCGGAGCGGGCCCGAGCAGGTCGACGGGGAGCTGTCAGGCCCCGCCTTCGTCGGTCGCGGGGTGCGCGTCGAAGCTGGTGCCGTGGCCCGCGCCGCGGTCCTCGGGGCTGGGACCACCTTGCGCCGTGGTTCGGTGGTCGAAGCGTCGGTGCTCCTCTCCGGGGTGGTGGTGGAGGAGGGTGCCCGGGTCTCAGGTGCCATCCTCGGTGCCGGGGTCCGGGTCGGGCCAGCATGCGAGGTGCGGGCCGGCTCGGTCATCGGTTTCGGCGTCGAGCTCAAGCCCGGACGGGTTGTGGCCGGGGGGCGGATCCCGGGTTAGACCGGGGCCGAGCGAGGTGGGGCGATGCGGGCGCTGGTGACTGGTGGGGCCGGCTTCATTGGCTCGACGCTGGTGGATCGGCTGCTCGCCGAGGGGCACGAGGTCGACGTCGTCGACGACCTTTCCAGCGGTTCGCTGAACAACCTGGCCGAGGCTCGAGCGAGCGGGGGCAAGGCGTTGCGTATCAACCAGCTCGACATCCGGCTCCCCGAGCTCGTCGAGTTGGCTGCCCGCCGCCGGCCCGAGGTGGTGTTCCACCTGGCGGCCCAGGCCTCGGTGCCGACCTCGGTGCAAGAGCCGTTGTTCGATGCCCACGTGAACGTGCTCGGGACGGTCAACGTCCTCGAGGCCGCCCGGGCGGCGGGAACCGAACGGGTGGTGTTCGCGGCCAGCGGGGGCACCCTCTACGGGGACCCCGATCTCTCCGAGCAACCGATCAGCGAGACCCTGGCCCACCGCCCGCTCTCTCCCTACGGGGTGTCCAAGAAGGCGGGCGTCGACTATCTGGTCGCCTACCGCGAGCTTCATGCGCTGGAGTTCTGCGCCCTGGCCCTGGCCAACGTCTACGGACCCCGACAGGACCCCCATGGTGAGTCGGGGGTGGTGGCGATCTTCGCCGAGCGGCTGGTCAGGGGGGAGCCGGTGGTGATCAACGGCGACGGCGAACAGACCCGCGACTTCGTCTACGTCGACGACGTGGTGGATGCCTTCGTCCGGGCGGCGGCGCGCGGTGGCGGATTGGTGTGCAACATCGGTACCGGGGTCGGAACCACGGTCAACCGGATCTACGCCGGGCTGGCCGCCGCCGCCGGGATCGAGGAGCCGGCGGAGCACGGCCCGCCTCGTCCGGGCGACGTGCGTCACTCGAGCCTCGATCCGGCGCGCGCCGCCATGCAGCTCGGCTGGCAGCCCTGGACCCCGCTCGACGAGGGGCTGGCGGCGGTGGTCCGGTTCTTCGCGCAGAGGCCCGACTGAACCACGGACCGCTCGAGATGAAGGGCAGGTGCCGAGGGCCAGGCCGTAGCGCTTGGCCAGCTTGCGCTGCTCGCCGATGCTCGGGTGGACCAGTCGATCCACAGGCGGTGGCTCGGGTACGACTGCGCCAACGGGCCGATGAGCGCCTTCTCCCCGGTGACCACATGGTCATCGGGGTAGCCCTTCAAGGCGTCGGCAGCGGTGTTGATCGTCACCAACACCACGCAGCGGGCGCTCGAAGTCACGGCGAGCATCTGCTCGAAGGAGCTCCGCCAAGCGGTGTTGTCGTCAAGCGCGTCGTTGGTCCCGAGGTTGACGACCCAGTCGGTCAGCGGCGGCTGCTCGGCCGCTGCGCCCCCCATCGTCGGAAGTTGTCGGCGATGGTGATGCCCGGGACCACGTTGACCTTGATCGAGTAGGTGGGCTCAAGGGTCGAAGCGATCCGCGCGCTCGCGAGAAACGTGATCGAGTCGCCGACGATCTCGACACGCGCTCCGTTCGGGTTGCCGGCGTAACAGCCGGTCATGAGGAGCCCGCTCGCCAGGACGGCGAGGGTTGAAGTCCCACAAGCTTCCGATCAAAATACAGGCCCGCTGCGGCCCCAAACACCCTGCTCGACCCACCTTGACACTCGAACTCGGAGCCCGTTAGCGTCGCCGACGGCGAGCATGAGCCGAGTTCGCAGTGGTGCTCAGCGAAGGGGGCAAGGTGTCGTTGGCGTCCCGCACTCTGCATCGACGCAAGCTCTCTGGCTTGATCGGAGTCGAGTTCGACGATGTCGATCTCAGTGATCTCGACGATCACGATTTCGCCCAGATCAAGGACGGGCTGCTCGCGCACGGCGTGGTCATCTTCCACAACCAAGACCTGAGCTCTGCGGCGCACAAGGCCTTTGGCGAGAGATTCGGACCCCTCCACACCCATCCGGCGGCTCAGGGAGTCGAGGGGCACCCGGAGATACTCCTGCTCAAGAATCGCGGCAAGGAGCGAACGATCACCGAGGTCTGGCACTCCGACGTGACCTGTGAACAGCAGCCACCATCGGTCTCGATTCTTCATGCCAGAGTCTTGCCGGAATACGGTGGAGACACGATGTGGGCTAACCAGTACTTGGCCTATGAGAGGCTGTCGGAAGGCCTCAAACAGATGCTCGAAGGCATGCGAGCGGTGCACAGCGCCTTTGGTCTCGAGGCCGTCCATCCGGTGATCCGGACCCATCCCGAGAGCGGCCGGCGCGCCCTCTTTGTCAACGCCGGGTTCACCCGTCGCTTTGACGGGATCAGCACGGCGCAGAGTGCGCCACTGCTCAAGATGCTGATCGAGCACGCGACACAGCCGGACCTCTGCTACCGGCATCGATGGAGTACGGGTGACGTCGCGATGTGGGACAACCGGGGGGTCATGCACTTCGCGGTCCACGACTACGGCGACCAGGAGCGCGAGATGCACCGTGTGACCGTCCAAGGGGACGAACCTCGGTGAATCGCAGCACCGATGTTGCGCGCACCGCTCGTTGCCCGAGCGTCACGAGCTGCGCCACGCGGGAAGGCTCGGCGGGGGGGAGCGGCAGCCGGCCACATTAGCCAGCGTCGCGGTCGCGGGCCCGACGGGCCATGGCCGCCGAGACCGAGAGGCAGGGGGCCGCGGGACGCCCAGCCGGATTGCCACCACGGTCGAATCCAACACCAAGATGCAGTGAGGAGAGAGATGTCCGATCTACTTGCCCTTTCGGCACGGGTCATCGACGAGGGACGAACTGACGAGTTGACCAATCGAACCACCCAGCAGCTCTCGGAGATCGCCGACGGCATCGCAGTGGTCGAATCGTTCGGCCACTGTGTCGCCTTCCGGACCGACTCGGGACTCCTCGTCTTCGACACCAGCAACCCGGTGGCGGGTCCCCGGGTGGTCGAGGCGCTGCGGGGATGGTCCGAGGAGCCCATTCGCAAGGTTGTCTACACCCACGGGCACCTGGACCATGTCGGGGGATCGGTCGCCTTCGTCAACGATGCGTCGGCACGGGGGTTCGCTCGACCCTCCTTCGTGGCTCACGCCGCCGTCTTGGAGCGGTTCGCCAGGTATCGGCTCACCGATGGGTGGAACATGGCCATCAATCGTCGTCAGTTCGGTCCTCGCCGCAATGTTGGAATGGTCCCCGACTCCGGGCCGGCGAGCTCGCGCCCCCGCTTTCTCCCCGATGACGTCATCGCTCCCGACGTCGTGTTCCAGAACCGGTTGACCATGAGGGCCGGTGGGCTGGATGTGGAGCTCTACCACGCACGGGGGGAGACCGACGACCACCTCTGGGCCTGGATCCCGGCCCGGCGCGCCATCGCCTGTGGGGACTTCCTCATCTGGAACTTCCCCAATGCCGGCAACCCTCAGAAGGTCCAGCGCTTTCCGAGCGAGTGGGCGGCGGCATTGCGCCAAATGGTCGCGCTCGAGCCGGACCTTTTGCTTCCGGCCCATGGCCTGCCGATCGCGGGTCGCGATCGCATACGGATCGTGCTGGACGACGTGGCGACGGCGTTGGAGCACCTGGTCGAAGACGTCGTGGCCAGGATGAACGCCGGGGAGACCCTGGACGGCATTCTCCAGGCGGTCTCGGTCCCACCCCACCTGCTGGCAAAGCCCTACCTGCGTCCGTTGTACGACGAGCCCGAGTTCGTCGTCCGGAACATCTGGCGCCTCTATGGAGGCTGGTGGGATGGCAACCCGGCTCGGCTGAAGCCTCCAGGAGACGCCGAGTTGGCCCGGGAGGTCGCGGAGCTAGCCGGCGGCGCGGTCGCACTCGCCCGCCGGGGGGAGCGGGTGGCCAAGGAAGGCAACCTGCGGCTGGCGTGTCAGCTGGTGGAGTGGGCCCGCTCGGTCGGCTTGGACGACGCCGAGGTACGAGCCATCGCCTCGGACGTCTACGAGCTTCGGCGAAGCTCGGAGACCTCGCTCATGGCGCGAGGGGTCTTCGCGGCGGCAAAGGGCACGGCAGAGGGCCCTTGAGTCCTGCGGTCGGCCGCCGGTCCTGACCCGAGGCAGGGATCGACCCGAGGTCGGCTCAACGGAAGAGATCCTCGCTTGGCGGGCGGACGATCTCGGCGGCGACCGAGGAGGAGCGGAGCCAGGCCTTGGGTACGCCCCGCACCAGCGCAACCGGCACATTGCGGTCTTTGCCCATGACCAGCTCGGCCGCGGCCGCAATCTCGTCTGCGACGCAGACCTCGGTCACCTGCAACTCTCGACCGGTGGCGTCGGGGGTGCCCCGTAGGTCCACGACGCCGGCCACTCCGGCGCACCCGATCGCGACATCGGTGACGCCGCGACGCCAGGCCCGTCCGAACGTGTCCGAGACGATCACCCCCACCTCGACCCCCAGGTGATGGGCGAGGGCCGCACGGATGCCCCTGGCCGAGCGGTCGGCGTCGACGGGCAAGAGCGCGGCCTGGCCGGCGGCCACGTTGGAGAGGTCCACGCCGGCGCTCGCGCACACGAAGCCGTGCTTGGTCTCGGTGATGAGCAGATCACCCCGTCGACGCAGGATGCGAACCGCCTCCGAATCCACCAGAGCCGCCTTGGCGGCCCGATCGCCGGGGTCGATGTCCACGAGGCGCCCCTCGGCCTTGGAGACGATCTTTTGGGTGACGACCACCACGTCACCGTCCCGCAGGTCGGTCCCCGAGACCTTGAAGGCCCCGGCCAGCAGCGCGCCGAGGTCGGCACCAGGTTGGACCTCACCGATCCCGTGGACCGGAAGCACGACGATCGCCTCGGCACTCGGGTCAGCGGGCACCGACGACCGCCTTGGCCAGCGCCGCCCGCGTCGCAGCGTCCGACATGACCGTCGGGACGACGAGACACCGCATGCCGAGCGCCTCGATCTTCGGAACGAGGGCCTCGTCGGCTTCGTCGAGCAGGAAGGTCCCGACCCATGGCGCGTAGAGGCGGGCAACGCCGAGCGCGCTCGCTTCGTGTCCGAGCTCCGAGAGGAGCCGGTCGGCCGGCCCCCGCAGGGCCGACCCGGCGATGATGGGGGAGACCGCCACCGCGACATCGCGTCGGGCCTCAAGAGCTGCCGAGATGCCCGGGATCGACAGGATGGGGCCAATGGAGACGATCGGATTGGACGGGCAACAGACGATCAGGTCGGCCTGCTCGATCGCTTCGAGCACCCCGGGCGCGGGGGAGGACGCTTCGGCGCCGTCGAAGCGGAGCGATGCCACCTCGACGTTGTGGCCGAGGCGGACGAAGTAGTCCTGGAACGCGACCTCGGCCGGCGTGCCCTCGGCCGGCCGGGCGAGGGTGACCCTGGTCCGCACCGGATCCTCGGACATCGGCAGGAGCCGCGTCCGCACGCCCCGTGCTGCCGCCAGCTCGGTGGTGACATCGGTCAGGGTCGCACCTTCTCCCAGGCGCTGGGTTCGGTAGAGGTGGGTGGCGAGGTCCCGGTCACCCAGCTGGAACCAGGTGACCCCGCCCAGGGCTCGCAGGTTCACAGCGACGTTCCAGGTCTCTCCGGTGACGCCCCAGCCGGTCTCCTTGTTGTCCAACCCCGCGAGGGCATAGGTGACGCTGTCGATGTCCGGGCAGATCATGAGGCCGTGGAGCACCAGGTCGTCGCCGGTGTTGATCACTGCGGTGATCTCGGTCGGGTCAACGACCTCGGCCAGGCCGACGAGGAGCTTGGCCGCGCCGACACCTCCAGCCAGGGCTGTGAGCACCGTTCGAGCCTACGCCGGGCCGTCGTGGACCGTCCGGCGGACGTGCGACTTCTTCGGCCGGTGGTCCGGTGTGCCAGGCTCTCGTGGTGACCGGAAGCGGGCGCCTGCGGGTGGCACTCGACGCCACTCCGCTCATCGGGCGCCGCACCGGGGTGGGGATGTTCTGCCACGGCGCGATCGATGCGCTGGCCGAGCGCGACGACCTGGACGTCAGCGGGTTCGCGGTCAGCTGGCGCCGTCGACGCTTCGCCCACGCTGCGCTCCCTACCGGGGTCGGGACCGACCAACGCGCCATGCCGGCCCGGCCCTTGCACCTGGCCTGGCGACATCTGGACGGTCCACCCGTCGAGTGGTTCGTCGGGGACTGCGACGTCGTCCACGGGACCAACTTCGTGGTCCCTCCGACGCGGCGCGCCGGACGGGTGGTGACGATCCACGATCTCACCGTGGTCCATTACCCCGAGCTGTGCGACGGGCCGACGCTGGCCTACCCGTCGCTCATCCGACGGGCTCTTCGTGCCGGTGCCTTCGTGCACACACCATCGGCCTTCGTCGCCGCGGAGGTCTGCGAGGCATTCGGGGCCCCGTCCGAGCGGGTCCGGGCAGTCCACTCGGGCATCCCCGAGCGCCGGGCACCGGAAGGCGGCGCGGTGCCGATCGGCCTGCTCCCGTCGGGCACCGCTCGCTTCATCCTCAGTCTGGCCACGGCCGAACCCCGCAAGGACCTTCCGGCGTTGGTGGTCGCCTTCGACCACCTGGCTGCGGAGCGTTCCGACGTCGCCCTGGTCCTGGCCGGCCAGGCCGGTTGGGGCGAGGCGCAGCTGGCCGAGGCGGTGGCCCGATCGCCCTTCGCTGAGCGGATCGTGCGGCCAGGTTGGCTCGACGAGGCGACGGTGGCCGCACTGCTCGATGCGGCCAGCGTCCTCGCCTACCCGTCCCGATACGAGGGGTTTGGCTTTCCCCCGCTCGAGGCCATGGCTCGGGGGGTCCCAGTGGTCGCCACCGGGGCCGGCGCCCTGCCCGAGATCCTGGGGGATGGCGCCGAGCTGGTGCCCGTCGGCGACGTCAGCGCGTTGGCCGCGGCGTTGGCCGAGGTGCTCGACTCCAATGCCCGCGCCGAGGCGCTGGTGGCCGCCGGCCTCCGGCGGGCCGGCCAGTTCAGCTGGGCCGATTGCGCCGAGGGCCTTTGCGCGCTCTACCACGACGTGAGCGCGGAGCGGCTGGGGGCGTCACGCCGGTGAGCACGACCGAGGGACCGGTCCGCCCGACGGTGCTGCTCGTGGTGGAGCAGCTCCGTCGGGCGGTCCCCGGGGGCATCGGCACCTACGCCCGCGGCCTCCTCGCTGGCCTGGCGGCGCTGGAGCGGGAGCGGGGGCTGGCGGTGGCCACCGTCACCTTGTATGCCAGCCTGGCCTTCTTTGATCCCCTCTTCGATTTCGGTCGCCCCCTGCGGCGGGTGGCCTTGCCTTCGAAGCTGTTGACTCGGGCCTGGGACACGGGGTACCTGCTCGCCCCCCGCGGCTTCGACGTGGTCCACGGGGTTTCGCTCTCGATGCCGACGCTGCGCCGGGGCAGCCGGTCCTCGCTGGTGTCGACGGTCCACGACCTCGCGTGGCGCACCTTCCCCGATGCCACCACCGAGCGGGGACGGCGGTGGCACGAGGCTTCGCTGCAACGGGTGATGAAGGAGGCCAAGGGCTTCGTGACGCCCTCGAGCGAGGTGAAGGACGAGCTGGTGGCGGCGGGCGTGCCGGCAAAGGCCGTGACGGTCATCCCTGAGGGTGTCGACCACCTGCCGCCGCCGAACTCCGAGCGGGCCGAGGCCGTGCTCGCGGCGGCGGGGGTCCGTGGGGCGTTCCTCCTCACTGCGTCGACCCTCGAGCCGCGCAAGAACCTCGGCCGTCTGGTCCGGGCCTACGCCATCGCCCGGGCGGCGGGCGGCGTCGGACCGATACCGCTCGTGGTCGCCGGCCCGAACGGTTGGGGGAGCTCGGGTCTCGGCCGGTCGGCCGACGACGGGGTCGTCTTGTTGGGCCCGGTGGAGCTTCCGGTGCTCGTCGCCCTCTACGCAAAGGCCGCGGCCTTCGTCTACGTCCCGTTGACCGAGGGCTTCGGCCTTCCCCCGCTCGAGGCGATGTCGCTTGGTGCCCCGGTGGTTGCCAGCACCGCGGTGCCGAGCGTGCGCGACGACACCGGCAACGAGGTCGCGGTCCTGGTCGACCCGGAGGACGCCGACGCCATCGCCGAGGGTCTGGTCCGGGTCGTGACCGATCCGCTGCTCGCCGCCTCGTTGGGGGAGAGGGGGGCGGCCTTCGCCGGGTCGCGGACCTGGCGGACCGCCGCCGCGCGGCACCTCGAGCTGTGGGCCCGCTTGGCGTGAGTAGCCGGGCCCTGGCGGTGTCCCTTGACGTGAGCGCCATCCCGACCCGGGCCGCCGGAGCCGGGCAGTACGCGCTGGCCCTGGCCGGCGCGCTCGATATCCGCGACGACGTGGTCGTCACCCTGGTCGCTAGGCGTTCGGACCGCGAGCGATGGCTGGACCGTGCGCCGCGCTCGTCGGTCGTGGGTTGGGCGCCCGGTCCGAGGCCGCTGCGCCTCGCCTGGGAGCAGGTGGGCCTCCCCTGGAGACTGCGCGACGCCGGGGTCGACCTCCACCATGGTCTGCACTACACGATGCCCGAGCGGTCCCGCCTCCCGGTGGTGGTCACCGTGCACGACTGCACCTATTTCGACCACCCCGAGTGGCACCAACCGGCCAAGGCCCGCTTCTTCCGACGGGCCATCGAGGTGGCGGCCGAGCGGGCCGCGGCGGTGGTCTGCGTGAGCGAGGCCACCGCCGAGCGCTTCGTGGAGCTGTGCCGGCCCCGAGCCCCGGTGGTGGTGGCGCCGCACGGGATCGACCACGACCGCTTCGCGCCCGCCGAGCCCGTCGAGGGGTCCGACGCCGTCCACCTGGCCCGGCTCGGTCTCGACCCGGGTCGGCCCATGGTGGTGTTCGTCGGGACCCTCGAGCCCCGCAAGGGGGTGGCCACCCTGGTCGAGGCGTTCGACCAGGTCGCCGAACGTTTCGGCGAAGCCCGGCTGGTGCTGGTCGGTCAGCGGGGGTGGGGCGAGCGCGATCCGCTGGCTGCCTCGGGCCACCGCGGGCGGGTGGTGGTGACCGGCTACGTCGCCGACGAGGCGATCCCGGCACTCCTCCGCTCGGCCGCCGTGGTGGCCTACCCGTCCCTTGACGAGGGCTTCGGGCTGCCGGCGTTCGAGGCACTGGCCTGCGGGGCGCCGGTGGTCACCACGTCGGGCACGCCCATGGGCGACGCGCTGGGCGACGCCGCGCTGCTTGTGGCCCCCGGGGACGCGGCCGCGCTGGCCGAGGCGCTGGTCACGGTGCTCGGTGGGGACCCCGAGCAGGCCGAACGCCGGCGCCGGGGACTCGATCGGGTGGCCCTGCTCACCTGGGACCAGAGCGCGTCGCGCCACCTCGAGGCCTACCGGATCGCAGCCGGGCGGTGAGGCGGGGCGCGCCCGGGGTGCGCCCCGGAGCGCGCCGGTCGAGCGCCGGTAGGGTTCCTCGAATGCGGGCGCTGGTCACCGGTGGGGGTGGGTTCGTCGGCTGGCACCTGGGTGACCACCTGAGGGCGATGGGCGACGAGGTCACCTCGATCGATCTCGAGGTCGACGTGGCCGACCCCGAGGCCATCGCCACCGCGGTCCGTCGTGCCCGACCCGACGCGATCTACCACCTCGCCGCGCTCAGCCATGTCGGCGACTCATGGGCGTACCCGGCCGAGGTCCTCCGGGTGAACGTGCTCGGCACCGCCGGGGTCCTGGCCGCGGCGCGGGCGCTCGATCCGCCCCCGGTGGTCCTGGTCGTGAGCTCGGCCGAGGTCTACGGCGCGGTGGGGCCCGACGAGCTGCCGATCGGCGAGTCGGCCCCGCTCCGACCGCTGAGCCCCTATGCGGCGAGCAAGGCGGCGGCTGAACAGCTGGTGGCGCAGGCCCACTACGGCTACCGCCAGCCGGTCGTCATGGTGCGGCCGTTCAATCACATCGGACCGGGTCAGGCCCCGACCTTCGTCGTCTCAGCCCTGGCCAAGCGGATCGTCGAAGCAGCGCGGTCGGGCTCGGCTCAGGTGGCCGTCGGCACCCTGAGCGCCCGGCGCGACTACACCGATGTTCGCGACGTGGTCCGTGCCTACCGGGCGCTCGTGGAGACGGGCCGTCGTGGCGACGCCTACAACGTGTGCTCCGGCCACGATGTCGCCATCTCGGAAGTGGCCGAGCGGCTCTGCGCCCTGGCCGGCGTCGAGGTCGAGCTGGTGACCGATCCGGCGCTGGTGCGGGCGGTCGACCTCCCGGTCCTTCGGGGTGACGGGTCGAGGCTGGCCGCCGACACTGGCTGGAGGCCCGAGATCTCCCTCGACGACGCCCTCGTTGACGTCCTCGCCTACTGGCGCGAGCGGACAGGCTGATCGTCGCGTCGGTCGGGCCGGTCTTCGCTTTGTTCCAGCTCAGGACGCCCAACCACGGCCTGGCGGAGCGAACCGGAGGTGGAGTGACCGGCGTCCGACGCTGCGGGCCGCGCTCGCGACCGCAGGGTCCGCGTACCGCCCCCGGTCGGGCTGCCCGACCTCCTCTACTACCTGATCGGTCTGTACCGCTTCGGCGCTCCGCCGTTCTATCCGCCGTACCCGGGGCCCTCGAGATCGCCGCTGGATCGCTCCCTTCAGCCTGATCCTGGCCGGCCTGGGTGCGATCGCCTCGGTGGCCACGGAGCAGTTCGCCCAGCTTCGCGTCTGCCTGTGGTACCGCAACCACTGGATCATCTGCGGGGCGGGGGGGTGGGGATGCGGCTCGCCGGCTCCTTGCGGGGACGACGGGTTCGGGAGGTCCTCGTCGACAACGCCCCGGCCGCCTCGGCCCTCGAGGAGTGCCGACGCTCCGGCATCTCCTTGCTCAACGGTGATGCCAGCGATCGGGTGATGTTGCAGCGGGCGCATCGGCCGCGCCCGTCACCTGGTCCTCGTAACCGGTGACGACGGGATCAACACCGAGGCGGCCCAGCTGGTGGCGACCGCCACCGGAACGGGCACGGAGCTGCTGGACTGCTATGCGAACGTCGACGACGAGGAGCTGAGCCTGCTCCTCGACCAGGGGACCATGTTCTCGGAGCGTTCGCATCGTCCGTTCGCGGGACCCCAGCGGGGATCGGCTCGGCTATGAAGGAACGCTCGCCCCGCTTCGGGGGTATCCGCGGTGCGGGACTTCCCGCTGGTGCTGGCCCGCGATGGCTATGCCATCGCACCCATCGAGCCCGGTGGCGCGGGGGCTTTCGAGTTGGCCGACTCGCTCGATCCAAACTGAACCTGCCCGACGTGCGGCGCGGGGCCGGTGGCGCCGTCGGCGGACTCCTCGGCAAGCGGCGGTGATCGTCCTCACCGCGCAGGGAGACTTGACCAAGCAGATCGGCGATGACACGAACGAGATGCTCGACTCGATGGTCTGAATCGATCGGTCCGAGCCAAGTCGGCTGATCCGGAGCAGCGGGTTGGCGCGACCGGCCTCCGTTCGCTCAGTTTCCGAGCTCCTCGTAGAGCTCGGGGAAGAGCTCGCGGTTCACCACGCGGTTGTCGCCCGAGGCGTTCTGGATGTTCCAGTCGCCCAGCGCGCTGCGCAGGACGCCGCCGGTGCTCGTCGTGATGGCTGGAGGTGGTCGCCAGGGGAGGCCTGGGGCTCAGGCGATCTCGGGGAGGGATTCGTGCCGGTCCGACGCCTCGTCCGGGAACCGGACGGTAGCGCCGACGTCTGTTGGGGGGACCGGCCAGCGCGCTCACCGGCGACTCCGGTACCCAGCGTGTCCCCCGCCTGGTGGGGCCGGGCCCTCGAAGGTCTCGAGGAGCCCGGGCACCTCGGCGAAGACCACGCGCACCTCGACCCGGCGCCGCTGGGGTCCCCGGAGGGGTCAAGCGGCACGGGGCGGACAGGGGGTTCAGCGGCAACGCCACGAGCGCCGTTGCGACGCCAGGGCCGATCCATGACCCACCGAGCGTCTCAGCGCCCGCCCGGCCAGACCACGCTGTTCACCACCGGGTCGGCGAAGAGCGCGGCGAACTGGTCCGCTGGGGAAGGATGGTCGTTCAGACCCATCTCGGTCGAATTCGAGCTCGAGAACTGCCAGTAGGGGCCGGCGTCGATGACCACGATGGCCAGGTTCGCCCGCACCGCGGCCAGCACGATCAGCCGCTCGAGTCCCTGGCTGTTGCTGGCGCCGTTCTGTTCGATGTTGTAGGCCTCGCCCGCCGCCGGCACCCCGCCGATGTAGGGGTTGGGCACGGTGTACTCGAAGATGGCGCTCGGGGCGAGCTGCTGGGCGGCGGCGATGGCGATGGTGGACGCCGATTCCCCGTTCGCCCGGACCCCGACGATCTCGACCTGGCCCCGTTGGGCCGGGCCGTTGCCGTCGAAGTTGAGGATGATCCCCTGGGGCGAGGTCTTGACCCCGCTGTTGTAGCCGTACTCGAGGCTGAACCCGAACCGGCTGCTCCGATAGATGGTGCCGGTGTGGACGGCGCCCTTGGCGACGGGACCCCCGCATCGGAACAGGGCCGGGCAGTGTTTGGGCGCCGGCGACTGCAACACGAACACCACCAGGACGAGGACCCCGCTCACCGCGGCGAGGCCCAGGGTTAGGATGCCGAAGAGGTGGCGGTGGTGGATCCGAGCGAGGGAGCGCTGCGCCGCCCCCGAGGCGGCAAAGGTTGCTCTCTCCGGGCTCCCCGGTGAGCCGGCTGGCACGGTCGGCCAGGTGGGGCTGGGAGGGGGTCCGTCGGGAGGCGTCGTCATGGCTCCTCAGCCCTCCTCGAGGGCCAGCGCCGGTTCGCTTCGGCGGCTGCGGGCGGTAGCCCGTCGGGCCACGCCGCAGTGGGGGCAAAAGTGCATGGTTGGGACGACGAAGTGGCAGTGCCCGCACACGCTCGGCGACCCCACTTCCGAGGGTCCCGCCTCGTGGAGCAAGACATAGTGGAGGCCGAGCCGCACGGCGGCCAGGGACACCACCACGGCGCTGACGTGGCAGACGAGCAGCTGGGCGTCGCTCAGCCGGGCAATATCGGCGAAGCCGACGCCGATCTCCAAGGCGAGCACGCTCACCAGCGCGCTCGCCGGGGCCGCCAGCCAGCGCGCGCCGGCCGGATGGTCGTCGCGCAACGAGACCCAGATGGACGCTCCGAACAAACCGATGAGGGCGGCCACCATGATCGGCGAGCACAGCCCCCGGATGCCGACCTGGGTCAGGATCCCGACGAAGGACTGATCGGAGAACTGCCCGACCGAGAACAGCGATGAGAGCTGGGTGAGGGTAGCGGCGGCGGTGAAGGCGAGCGCACCGACCGCCCCGAGGACGAACCCGTCGAGGGACTCGTCGAGGCGGCCCCGGTGCGCCCGCGCGACCAGTACCGGCACCGCCATCAGCACCACGGCGATCGAGGGGACTGCCAGGGCGGCCGCCAGCGCGGCTGGACGAACCAGGCGAGCGTCCAGGGTCGGGGCGAGCGCCTCGTTCACGTAGTGCCCGGCGATCTGGCCCCACCCGATGCCGAGGCCGACCCCGAGGATCACCAGCGGTGGGACGGCCCGGAACAGGCTGGCCCGGGTCGGATCGTCGACCTCGTAGACGTAGAGCAGGTAGAGCAGGGGGAGCCCGAGGGCGGAGACCGCGATCGCCGGGGCCTCCACCGCCCCCAGGGCGAGCCCGATCAGCGCCACCACGATCAGGCCGACGGCAGTTCGGAACACCACCTTGGCGCGATGCGAGAGATGGGGGAACAACGAGCTCGTGACGGCCAGTCGGAGGACCGGCTCCTCGGGGAAGGCGGCATAGGCGTGATGCCGGCGGGTGGCTCGGACGGTCTCGTGGACCAGGTGGGCACCGCAGGCGCCGCAGAAGTTGGCGACCGGGACCTCGCGCCCACAGTGGGGGCAAGCGGCGAGTGGGATGGCGGGCGACACCGACGTGTCGGTCATCTCAACACACTTGGCTTCCGACCATCGGGACCAGGTCCTGGGCCAGGTTCCAGACGTTGGGGGAGCCGAGCCCGGTAGCCATGTCGTAGCCGGTTGCGGCGGGGTACACGGCGTTCCCACCGGTCTTCACGTCGTGGAAGGGCGGGTAGTGCTGCGAGCGTGAGGCCAGGCGGTAGAGGTAGGGGTTGGCCTCGCCGAGCGACGGCTTGCCCTTGGTGTGGAGGTACTGGTCGATGAGCACGGCAAAGCCGGCCCACACCGGGGCGGCGAGCGAGGTGCCGCCGATCTGGCCCGCCGAACCCTGCGAGTAAACCCAGAGCCCGGTGGCTGGGTCGGCAACCGCCGCGACGTCGGGGACCTGGCGACCGGGGGTGGCCCCGTAGAAGTCGCCGGTTCCCGGCGCCACCTGCCAGCACGGTGGGTTCCAGATCTGCGAGATCCCCCCGCCGGTGCCCTGGCTGAGGAGCGGTTCGGTCCACGAGCTCTCGGCGACGTAGCTCCCGTTGGCGGTGGTGCTGAGCGAGGTCCCCCCCACGCCGGTCACCGGCGGGAAGCTGGCTGGCACGTTGACCCCGACGAACCCGCTGCGCGGGTTGTTCCCGAAGTCCTGGTACGGCGTGCAGTCGAGGCCCCCGGCGTCGCCACTCGAGGCGAAGATCGTCGTACCCCGGCCCTCGGCGTCCAAGAGGGCGGCGTCGATGCTGGAGAAGTCGGTCGAAGAGAACCCGGTCTCGGTCTCGCATTGGCCGAGGCTGAAGCTCCAGATGGCGCCAGGCAGGCTGCTCGCGACGGTGTGGAAGAGGCCGACCATCTGGGCGGCGGTCTGCACGTTGAAGTTCACCACGACGATGTGGGCGTCGGGTGCGATGTCGTGCACGGCCTCGATGTCGAGCTCCGTCTCGCCGTCGACCGAGCGCATGTGGGGGCCGATGGCCCCGATGCTGAACCCGGGGAGCCCGAAGTGCGAGGTGTAGTGGTTCAGGTCCCGCTGGGAGAACCCGCCGAGTTCGAACAACACGACGGTCCTTCCCTGGCCCTTCATGTTCAAGGCGGCGAGTGGCCCGGCGTCATAGGCCCGCATCACCGTGGTCGGGGTGAGCCCCCCGCTCGGCACGTCGAAGGGCTTCATCTCGAGGTACGAGCTGATCTGGCCGAACGCCGCGACCTCGATTTCGAGCGGGGCCGGGACCGCCGGGATCGCCCGGGCCCCGTAGAAGGGCCGGCCAGCGGGCGACCGGTAGTCGTCGATGCGGACACCCAGCGCCTGGGACAGCCCTGACGCTGGCCCGCTCAGCACCGCCCACTGTTCCCCCGAGGACCACTGGACGCGCAGGTGCATCCCGGCGGCCCACCGCTCCAAATACCGGGGCCGCCCGGCCCCCCGAAGCTGGGCGAGGACGCTCACGGTCTTGCTTTGGCTCGGACCGAGGTCCTGGGATCGACCGAGCAATCGGAGCCACGAGGCGTGCAGGGTGGACCCGATTCCGGGCGCGAGCGAGGGCCGGGAGACCGGGGCGGCGAACGCCGGGGGGGTCGCATACAGCAGGCCCGCCATGGCGATGAGCACCAGTGTGGAGCTGGCGACCCGGGCTACCCTCGAAACCACGGTCCGCGCACCTCCCCGTGGGCTCTCCGGTGAAGCCTGGCGGGGAAGCTATCAGCCGGGCCCGTAACCCGGTCAGACCAGTCGGGGGGCTCAGCCGGGGAGGTAGGAACTGAGTTGGCCTGAGGTCAACCCGACGCTGGTGCGATGGCGGGCGATGGTTTCGAGCGAGCTCACCGGTGTGGCCAGTTGTGTCGACCACAGGGTCGCCAGCCCGTCCTCGTCGCAGGTGGGCACCTTGGTCCCCGAACGGTTGAACGTCGAGTAGATGATCGACCCGTTGCCGGGTGCGCCGAACGTGGTGAGCTGCTTGGCCCTCGAGATGCTCCACACGCGGCCTGTCCCGTCGTCGGACGCCGCGACCACCTCGGTTCCGGCCGGGTTGAACACCGCGGTGTTCATGAGCGTCGGCGTCGGCCTGGCCAGCCGGTGGAGCTACCGCCCCGTGCGGCCGTTCCAGATCCACGCAGTCCCGGCGTCGCCAGTCACCACCACCTCGGCGCCGTTCGGACTCAAGTGCGCGTCGAGCTACTCATTACCGATCGCGGAGTCCCAGACCCTGGCGGTCCCGTCGGTGCTCGAGGACTCGCGTCATGGACTGTGAGGATCCCAGGCGCAGCGCAGTGAGTCTGCTGGGCTGCGCCTGGGATCGCGAACGTGACTCTTTTCATGACTGGCCATGTGCCT
>DAHUZS010000134.1 GCA_027315045.1 Acidimicrobiaceae bacterium | reverse complement strand
CGACCTCGCGCGGGCCGAGGCCCGCGCCGAGGGCGCTAGCGAGCTTGCCGCCGCGCGCACGGCGGAGATCACCCGCCTCCTGGCCCAAGTTGAGGATCTCCGAGCAGAAGCCTCCCGTGCCCGCGACGAGACCCGCCGGCTTCAAGCCCAGGCCGACCGGCCTACTCCCTCCCCCGCCGAATCACCGACAACCCAGACGCCGGCTGCTAGCCGACGCACCCGCCCCCAAAGCGACTGAGATCCGGCACCACCACGGTAGCGACCGGGACAGGTGATACGGGGCCTCGTCACAGGCCTGTGACTACCTGCGCTCCGCTCGGGTCATCCGGCCGGGTCCGGACCTGGCTGTCCCGGAGGGTAGCGGCGACGAGGGAGGTGGCGAGAGCCGAGTGTTGGCGACAAACGGGTGGAGCCACAGCTGCGAACCAGGCCGACCCTGGCCGGCGAGCTGGACGGGCTGCTGGCCGTGGATCCCGAGCCGGGGTCAACCCGCCTGCACTGGCTCACCACCGGGCCGACTCGGTCCTCGCCGGGGCCCCTCGAGCGCGTCGCCGTTGGCCACCGTCTCGAGGTGCTTGGCCACCGCCAGCAACGTCGCAGCCGGCCGTTCGGGCGCCACCACCGACCGGCCGGGGCTCGTCGACGTGCTCGATCGCCTACGGCCCGGCAACGTGCTCGTCGTCTGCACCCTCGATCGGCTCGGGCGCACCCGTCAGCGCCGTCGTCGTCGACCAGGTCCTGTACCGACGCTCGTCACAGGCCAGTGAGGCGGCGGAGCCAGTCGTCGACGGCGGCGAGGGTGGAGCGCTCAGCCGAGCCGAGCCGTCGTTGCAGCCGGCGTTGTGCGACTGAGCGTACGTATTCGGGCATGGCGAAGGAGGGCCGGTCGAGTCCACCTCCGGCGACACCGATGTGGTGAGCGAACCCGCGATCGCGTGTGGTGATCGGCACGACTATCACGAGACTGACCGGCCAGGAGTTGAACGCGTTGGTCGATACCACGAGTACCGGCCGTGTGCCGCCCTGTTCGCCCGGGTCCACCGGGTCAAGTGCAGCGAGCCAGACCTCTCCGCGCTCAGGCATCGAGGGGCTCAACCGTTGCCTCTTCCCAGTGGCGCCCTTCGGCGAGGTAGTCGTCCCAGGCGTCCGGGTCCGCCTCGTGCAGTTGCGACATCTGCCGGGCAGCCTGTTCCATCAACGTCGCGTCGGCTAATTCCCGGGACAGTTGATCGAGCAACGCTCGCACGGTCAACCCGCGGACCTTGGCCACGGTAGCGAAGCGGTCACGCACCCCAATAGGGACCTTTAGGGATGTCAAATCGGACATCCCTAAAGGATACCTCCACCAGCTCGAGCGCATGGGCCTCAAGGTCACCCTGGAACACGCGGCGCCGGCGGCCTGACCCCAGCGTCACCCGGGCGCCCCGACGTCGATGAGCTCGACGACGCGGCGGTCAGCTTGGGTGCCACCTGCGGACCGCCTTATCGCGGGTGAGCCCGGGGAGAACACGAGAAGGACCAGCTGGCCACGGGTCG
>DAHUZS010000132.1 GCA_027315045.1 Acidimicrobiaceae bacterium | reverse complement strand
CGGCACTCGAAGAAGAGCGGGAGGGTTCCCAAGAACGTCCTCGGGACAATCGAAGCCGAACGCTCGAGGTGTCGCCAGACGGGGCAACCCTCCCCCCGATGCATCCTCTGCCCTCGCCAGCTGAGGGTCAAGCAAGCCTGGGGACGATCCTTCGGATCAGGTCTTGACGGCGGGTCCCCTATAGGGGATCAGGCGAAAATGATGACCGAGCGGGCCACCTCGCCGCCCTGCATCGCCTTGAAGCCCTCGTTGACCTCGTCGAGGGAGATCCGGGCCGAGATCAGCCGGTCGAGCTCGAGCCGGCCCTGCAGGTAAAGGTCGACCAGTCGGGGCATGTCGACCCGGAACCGGTTGGAGCCCATGAGCGAGCCCTGCAGCCGGCGCTCCGCGAGGAGCGAAAGGCCGGGGATCTCGATCGTGGCACCGAAGGGGAGCAGCCCCACCACGGTGGCCGTCCCGCCAGACTTCAGCATCCCGTAGGCGGCCTCGGCCGTCGCCTTGAGACCGATGGCCTCGAACGCGTGGTCGACCCCGCCGCCGGTCATCTCGGTCACCGCCTGGACCGGATCGACGCTGGAGGCGTCGACGGTGTCGGTGGCGCCGAACTCCTTGGCCAGCTCGAACTTGACTGGCACGCGGTCGACCGCGATCACCCGGCCCGCCCCGGCCAGACGGGCGCCCTGGATGACGTTCAGCGCGATGCCCCCGCAGCCGATGACGGCCACGGTCTGGCCCGGTTCCACCCGGGCCGTGTGGACCACCGCGCCGACCCCGGTCATGACCCCGCAGCCGATGAGGGCCGCCCGGTCAAGGGGGATCTCCTCGGTGATCTTCACCAGGGCGTTCTCGTGGACCAGCATGAGCTCGGCGAAGCTCGAGAGCTGGAAGGCCTGGTTGATCGGCGTGCCGTCGGAGCGGGCGAGGCGCGACGGCTCGTCGTGGCCCCGCCGCATCTCGGTCGACTGGCACCGGTTGGGATAGCCGCTCAGGCAGTGTTCGCAGTGGCCACAGAAGACCGACAGGCAGCTGATCACGTGGTCGCCCGGCTTGAGGTAGTCAACCTGGTCGCCGACGGCCTCCACTACGCCCGCCGACTCGTGGCCGAGGCAGGCGGGCAGGCGGCCGGGCAGGGACCCGTCGATCATGTGCAGGTCGCTGTGGCACAGGCCGGCAGCGGCCGTGCGGACCAGCACTTCCCTCGGTGCCGGGTTGTCGATGGCGAGCTCGGTGATCTCGAGGTCGCCCGGGCTGGTGTTGAGAACGGCTCCGCGCATGGTGCATGTCTAGGCGGACACGGCCGGACTCGACAACCGACTTCTGTACGATGGCGCCCGTGCAGAGCGCCGAGGAACTGCGGGCGCGTGCCAACGCCCTCGGCTGGTTCCACCGCATCGATCTCGGCCAGGGGGTGGTCACCAACGGCCTGTCGTCGGGGCCTTATGTGGGCCCGGACAAGCTGCCTGAGCTGACCGGCAAGAGCGTCCTCGACATCGGGGCCTGGGACGGGTACTACTCGTTCCAGGCAGAACGGCTGGGGGCCCGCCGGGTCGTGGCCCTCGACCACTACGTCTGGGGCGTCGACCTGGCTGCCCGTCAGCGCTACTGGGCCGAGTGCGCCGAGGCCGGCGTCCTGCCCGACCACTCCCGTGACACCACCGACTTCTGGCGTCCGGAGCTGCCCGGGCGGACCTCCTTCGACTTCGCGAAGGAGGTCCTCTCGTCCAAGGTCGAAACCATGCTCGCCGACTTCGCCACTGTCGATTTGGCCGAGGTCGGCACGTTCGACGTTGTGCTGTACCTCGGGGTCCTCTACCACATGAAGGAGCCGCTCACCGTCTTGGAGCGGCTCCGGGCAGTCACGACCGAGGTGGCGGTGATCGAGACCCAGGCCGTCTCGGTCGCCGGCATGGAGGGTCAGAACCTCGTCCAGTTCTTCGGCGGGGAGTTCATCGGCGACTACGGCAACTGGTACGTGCCCACCCTGGCCGGCCTCTCCCAGTGGGCGCTGGCCGCTGGGTTCCGCCGGGTGGTCCCACAAGTCGTCCCCCCGGTCGCCACCCCCTCGTTAGCCGCCCGGGTCCGTCGGGTGCTCTCTCCGGTGGCCTCCACTGGCCCGACCGACCACCCGAACCTCACCTACTACCGGGCGGTTGTGCACGCCTTCGTCTGAGGGTCCCGGTAGCGGGTCGCGTCGAGCGCGGGGAGACGAGCACGGTCCGATGAAGGCGACACTGTCGAACCGGGAGGCCCGCTGGCTGGCCCTCTTTGCCCAAGGCCTGGCCCGACGCCGAGGAGATGGTTCGGCCCGGCGCCCAGGACCGGGCGCCCTCAAGGGGTTGCTCGGACGCATCGGGGCCATCCAGCTCGACGCGGTCAACGTGCTCTGCCGGACCCAGTTCTTCGTGCCCTTCAGCCGTCTCGGTCCCTACGACCGCGACCTCCTCCTCGGGCTGAGTGGCCCCGGGCGACCGTGGTTCGAGCACTGGGGTCACGCGGCCTCCCTGATGCCGCTGTCCCTCTACCCGCTTCTCCGGCCCCGAATGGCCCGATTCGCCCAGGACGGTGCCGGTGCCTCCTCGCATCAGCGGTACCGGGCCGACTGGCGACGGGCCAACGCCCCCTACGTCCGGGCGGTGCTAGCCGAGGTGACCGAGCGAGGGCCGTTGGCCGCCTCCCAGCTGACCCATCCCCGGCGCCAGCGCGGAGCGTGGTGGGACCGGCGCAGCCACGGCCGTCGGGCCCTCGAGCTCCTCTTCGGCGAGGGCGTGCTGGCCGCCTGGCGGAGCGAGTCCTTCGAACGGGTCTACGACCTTGCCGAACGGGTGATCCCGGCCGAGGTCCTGGCCGCCCCGGTTCCCGACGAGGACGACGCCGAGCGGGAGTTGCTCGCCCTGGCGGCCGGTTGCCTCGGGGTGGCCACCGCCGGAGACCTGGCCGCCTACTTCACGGTCCCGCCGGCGACCTCAGCAAGGCGACGGGCCGGCGAACTGGTCGAGGCGGGCCGGCTGATCGAGGTGGCGGTGGAGGGCTGGGCGCAGCCGGCCTACGTGGCGGCCGAACCCCGGCCGCGGGCGCCGCGGCGCGACGGGGTCACGCTGCTCAGCCCGTTCGATTCGCTGATCTGGACCCGGCGGCGCACCGAGCGACTGTTCGGTTTCTGCTACCGGATCGAGATCTACGTCCCGGGCCCCGAGCGCACCCACGGCTATTACGTCTTGCCGATGCTCATGGGGGACCGGATGGTGGGTCGGGTCGACCTCAAGGCCGACCGGGGGGCCTCGGCACTCGTCGTTCAGGCCGCGCACGCCGAGCGCGGTGAGGACCCGGCCAGCGTGGCCGAGGCGGCGTCGCACGAGCTGGCCGCACTGGCCGAGTGGCTCGGGCTCGACTCGGTTCGCGTGGTCCGCCGAGGCGCCCTGGCGTCCAGCCTTCGCCGTGCGCTCGGCGCCCCGAGGTGACGGCGACCTCCTACCCCGAGGTGACCCAGAACCACACGGCCAGCGCGAGGCCGGCCGCCGCCGCCAACCCCCGTACGGCCCCCCCGGGAACCCGCCTGATGGCCGCCGGCCCAAAGGTGCCCCCGACCACCAGACCGCCGAACAGCGGCAGGGCGGCGGTCCAGTGCACCGGACCGAAGATGGCGAACGCCACCGCCGCCACCAGGTCGGCGAATCCGAGGAGCATGTTCTTGAGGGCGTTGGCCAGATGGACGCGCTCCTCCACCGTCACGAGCAGGAGGGCCAGGACCAGCACCCCCGACCCGGCGCCGAAATACCCGCTGTAGACGGCCATGGCTGCCAGCCCCATGGCGAGCTCGACCCGGCGGCCAGTGCCCGGGTGCTGGGCCCGCCACCGGGAGATCCGGGGCTGGAGGACGAGGGCCAGCACTGCCAGGACCAAGAGGAAGGGGACGATCCGGGTGAAGACCCGCTGCGGGGTGCCGAGGAGGAGGGCGACCCCGGCGGCCGATCCGGCGGCGAGGAGCGGCGCCCACCGGCGGAGCCAGCCCAGTTGGCCGGCCAGCTCGGGGCGCGAACCCATGGCCGAGCCGGTGAACGACCCGACCAGGGCGACCGCGTTGGTCACATTGGCAGGAAGCGGGGCGATGCCGACCGAGAGGAGGGCCGGGTAGGAGATGAGCGAGGTGATCGCCCCGGCCGACCCCATGGCCCCGGCGAGCACCCCGGCACCGACCAAGAGCGCGGCGTCGGCGGGCGAGGACACGGCCGACGATAGGCCATCGCCGGCCCTCGGGACCGACGAGCCGTCACCCCCGGGTACGTTGAGGTGGTGGATGACGTCGGCCGGGAAACACCCGATGGTCCTCCGGCCGATCCGGAGGAGTGGTCGGACGAGGAGTGGCTGGCCTGGCTGAAGGCGACCGATCCCCACCGGACCTACGGGCCGGTGACCACGCTCGGCCGTCT
Source organism: Acidimicrobiaceae bacterium (assembly GCA_027315045.1). Classification (GTDB taxonomy): domain Bacteria; phylum Actinomycetota; class Acidimicrobiia; order Acidimicrobiales; family RAAP-2; genus Palsa-461. The sequence continues at coordinate 597 of DAHUZS010000132.1, read as the reverse complement.
CACCCACTCGACTGGGGGGCGGCTGCTCGGTCAGGCCATGGTGGGTCTGGCTAACGCGATCAGCGGTGGCCAGGAAGACGAGGTGGCGATCGTGGCCGAGGGACCCTCGGAGCCCGGGAAAGACGGCCCGTACCGGCTCCACCTCGACTTCGAGCACCCCGAGCGCTCGACCGCCGTCTTCGGCACGGGGGACCCGGACCCCCGAGCGGCCGAACCCGGAGAGCCCGACGGGGGAGACGGCGAATCGGGCCCACAGGTCAGCGCGTCGGGTCCAGACTGAGCTCGGCCGAGCTCGCCGTCGACGAGCAGCATGTCGGTGTATTGGCGGTCGGCGTGCGTGGCCCGCCAAAAGAGCAACGACTGGGCCGAGGGGAGGACCGCCACCGGGAGGCTCGTCTCGGTCTGCCAGCTCGGGTCGGCTCCGAGGTCGACGCAGCGCCATTCACCGTTCCCGTACTAGACGACGAGCGCACGACGGCGAGGTTCTGGCGCTCGAGCCGCCGGTCCGAGGGCCAGGGGTGGGGGCCGGAGGGGATCCGTTCGTCCCCCAGCCGGCACCTCGACGTTCTCGATGAAGGCGTCGACGAACCATCCTTG